>NC_020908.1:4585093-4892686 GCF_000155735.2 Octadecabacter arcticus 238 | reverse complement strand
ATACTCTTGGGTGTTTTTTCCAATGCTGCCGTCTTTCTTTACGTAGGCTTTGCAGGGCGTTATCTCTGCCAACCCTCTATTATTTCGCCGAAAAACAAAAAATGTCTGATCACTCGAAGTTTTGGGTGCCATCGGAGTTGGGGAATACGAACCTGTGACACTTAAACGATCAAGCCAAGTGCTCACGGGGCCCGGCAGATTTGCCTTGGTGCGCGCCTGAGGGTGGTTGGGACTTTTCGTTGCCGTGGGCGTCTGAAGAACATCAACTTGCGACTGAGCCGCGTCCAACAAGACCGCCGCTACGTGCTTGCAGTTATACCCAATCGGACATGAACAATGCCCATCAACCTGCGACAAGCGGCCATCTGGAGCTCGGCCCAACGTCGCATGAACCGAATAGATCCGCCCCCCGGACCCTGCGACGCTGCCGACGATGCGATCTTCCACATCGAAACGAGACATCAGGACCTTTCTGTCTGAAAAATATGAAGCTCCACGTTTGTAATAAGCGGGGTTATCAATCACCCGGGAGATGTCTGATCGCGTAATATTCATGCGCCAACATTTCTGGTGTAAAATGGAGATGGTCAAGCAAAACTGTCGCAAATCCTAGTGTCTGCTTTACTCCTAGTCCTCAGATTCTGTTTGCAGGTGCAGCGAATGTCGGCAAACCGCCCTTGGTGTCGATCGCTGCAGTGCGGCAAGCATCGTGAACCCCTGCCCTAGCAGTTAAAAACCGCCCAACGTTTCGCACCGGAAATATGCACCTGCCAGATCACCTTGATTTTATGACCAGGATGAGTTGTTGCAAATATCATGAATTTCGCAACGATCGCCTCGATCCACGATAGCAGTCGTTCGCGCATCGTGCAGCGAACGACTGGAAGGAACCCTCTTTACCAAATGCTGTGCTGCAGCAACTCGCGCAGGCAAAAAAATCAGGCGTGTCGCGATCGTCCCAAACCGGACCTTCATTAAGGTCTCTGGTGCTGCACTGCAGTCAAGAACCATTCTGTTTACGAAAGCAGCATGTCGGATTTCAACATCGATAATTTTCGCCGCAGACAATAAGCGATAAGAAATCACAACTCACTCAAGACCGCTTACTGGTCGCCATATGTCTGACTTACAGCGTGGTAGTAGAAGGACATTTTTTTATGCCACATTTGACTGCTGTCTAACAGGTGGACAGGATTTTATTCTTCCTGTGTTCGCGTCTTCGCGCGCGAGACAATTGCTCAGTTCCACTTATCGGAGGCACGCGATTGTCAGCCTTATTTCTTACCGCAGCGTTGCTGGGCAACTTCTCGACGCGTGCGCAGAACGCGAACCTGCCGGTTACCCCGCAGGAAATTGCACGCGATGCGCTGGCTTCGGCGCAGGCGGGGGCGGCGATTGTGCATATTCATGTGCGTGATCCAGCAACTGAATTGCCATCAATGGACACCGCACTCTATCGCGAGGTGGTGGACCGGATCCGGGACAAGAATGACGATCTGATTATCAATCTGACCACCGGCAATGGCGGACGCTATGATCCGTCGGCGGCAGACCCTGCGATTGCCGGCCCCAAGACCAACCTTCTAATGCCTGATGACAGGGTGCAGCATATTCTGGCGATAAGGCCGGACATCGCTACGCTGGATCTAAACACGATGGTTTTCGGCGAGGAGGTGGTTATCAACACACTGCCCTCGATCCGGCGCATGGGCACGCTGATCCAGGAGGCTGGGGTTCGCCCCGAGATCGAATTGTTCGACAGCGGTGACGTGGCGATCCTTAATACGCTGATGGCAGAGGCCTTCTTCAAGGAGCCTCCGCTGTGTTCGATCGTGACCGGCGTAAGGTTCGGTTTCGTGCCGCTGCCAGAGACGCTGCTTTACGCGCGGGGCCTGCTGCCGCGCAATGCGATCTGGACGGGCTTCGGGACAGGCGCGATGGCCTTTCCGATGGTGGCGCAATCTGCCCTTCTGGGCGGAAATATCCGCATCGGGATGGAAGATGCAATCTGGCTGTCAAAAGGCGTCAAGGCACCGTCCAACCGCGCGATGGTCGAAAAGGCGGCGCGGATCGTTGATGAACTTGGATTTGATCTGGAAACACCACGCCAGGTGCGTACCCGACTTGGCCTTTGAGGGGATCGCCTGTGCTGACATTCTATCATTCACCGCAAAGCTGTTCTAATGGAATCCTGCTGCTGCTGCACGAGGTCGGCGCGGCGTTCGAGACCAGGATTGTCGACGTGCGCGCGGGCAATCAGCGTGGGGCGGCCTATCTGGCGCTGAACCCAAAGGGAAAGGTCCCTGCGCTGGGGCTGGACGGTCAGGCGGCGCTGAAGGCGCATGGCCGGGCGGAGGTAGTAAACGGGCTAAAGGTGTTGTCCGAAATGATGGCCGAGGCACCCTATCTGCTGGGGCGATTCAGCGTCGCAGATGCCGCCCTGTTCTATGTTCTGGACTGGACCGAACAGGACGGGGGATACGACCTGCCTGCCAATCCTCAAACGGATCAGAGCGCGCCCGGCCCACGCAGCCGCAGCGCCCCTCTTGTTACGGTAAGGAGGGCACAGAAATGACTGCAAAGAACATCCTTTTCATCATGTTCGATCAGCTGCGGTGGGACTACCTAAGCTGTTATGGCGCCCAGCATATCGAGACCCCCAACATCGACCGGCTTGCGCAAAAGGGTGTGCGGTTTACCCGTGCCTATGTGCAGGCGCCCCTTTGTGGTCCGTCGCGGATGTGTACCTATACGGGGCGGTACGTCCACAGCCACGGGGCCAGCTGGAACGGGACCCCCATGAAGGTGGGCGAGCAGACCATGGGCGATCATCTGCGCCGCGCCGGTATGGGCTGCTGGCTGGTGGGCAAGACTCACATGGCCGCAGACGCCGAAGGCATGGCCCGACTGGGCCTTGACCCCGACAGCATTATCGGCGCGCGGGTGGCGGAATGCGGATTTGATGTTTTCGAACGTGACGACGGGATGCGTGCCGTTGGCCCGGATGGGCCGCTGACGGAACCGGGCGGTCACGGCTATGACGCCTATCTGCAAGCGCGCGGCTATGACACGGAGAATCCGTGGCACGACCACGCCAATGCCAGTGTCGACGCGCAGGGCAATGTGCTGTCCGGTTGGTTCATGAAACACGCAGGCGAGGCCGCAAATATCGAGGAAGCCGATAGCGAGACGCCCTATCTCACACGCCGCGGGATCGACTTTATCAACAGTCGCGACGATGCCCCATGGCTGTGCCACCTGAGCTATATCAAGCCGCACTGGCCCTATATCGTCCCCGCACCCTACCACGACATATACGGCCCGCACGATGCGCCGCCGCCGAACCGCGCGCAGTCCGAGTTCGACAACGCCCATCCCGTGCTAAAGGCGCTGATGCGCAATTCGGTCGGCAAAGCTTTCGCCCGCGACGACGTGCGCAGTGCCGTGATCCCTGCCTACATGGGGCTGATCAAGCAATGCGACGACCAGATGGGCGTGCTTTTTGAATGGCTGGAACAGACGGGACGTATGGAGGATACGATGATCGTCGTCACCTCGGACCACGGCGATTTTCTGGGCGATCATTGGATGGGGGAAAAGACGTTCTTTCACGATGCCGCAGTCAAGGTGCCGTTGATTATCTATGATCCCTCCGCAGCGGCGGACGGCACGCGCGGGACCGTCTGCGATGAACTGGTGCAAGCGATCGACCTTGCGCCCACGTTTGTCGAGGTGGCAGGTGGGGATGTGGCGGATCATGTGCTTGAGGGCCAGTCGCTGCTGCCCTTGCTTTATGGCGAAACCGCTTGGGACCGCGACCGGGTGATCTGCGAATACGACTATGCCTCAACCCCGCTGGCGGACGCTCTGGGGCTATCGGTGCGTGAGGCGGTGATGTTCATGGTCGCTGACAAACGCTGGAAACTGATCCATTGCGAAGGCGGCCTTCGTCCCATTCTGTTCGACCTGAAAAACGACCCTGACGAATTGGTCGATCTGGCGGAAGTCCCCGACCACCACGATGTCATCGCGCAGATGTACGACAAGCTGCATGCGTGGACGCGCCGCATCGCCCAACGTACCACGCGGACCGAGGCGCAGTTGGTTGCATTGCGCACAACGCTGCGTCGGCGCGGCGTCGTGCTGGGCATCTACGACGAGAACGACACGGATCTGGAGCTGACCGTCGCCTACCGGGATCGCAAGGCGCAGGTGCGCAAGCAACCTTCCTGATCCACAACGGTCTGTCCACCTCGTGAACAGCCGGACGCAAGCAATGGACGGCGCAGTCTTGCCCAAGCCACAACAAGGCAGGTTGCGAAGCGTGAACGACACGGAAAGGTCCATCTGATGCCCCTCTACCCGACAGACATTCCGGTTGTAATCATTGGCGCTGGCCCGACGGGTCTGACAGCGGCAAATCTGCTAGCGGTCTACGGGATTGACTGTGTCGTTCTTGAACAGAACGAAGGTCCGATGAACCTTCCACGCGCCATTGTCCTTGACGATGAAGGCGCGCGCACGATGCAGGTTTTCGGCTTGGACAAGACCTACCTCAAGGACACGATGGAAGGCACCGGGTCGCGGTATTACGACGATGCGGGCAATTGCTTTGCCGAAACCGGACAAGGGCCGCGCACCTTCGGCTTTGCCAAGCGACAGTTCTTTTTCCAGCCCGAGTTGGAGGAAGCCCTTCGCGACGTGTTAGCCCAAAAGGTCCCCGGCACGCTACACTTCGGCGCGCAAGTGACGGATGTTTCAAACAGCGCCGATGATGCGCTTGTAACCGTGCGGGACGCGGAGGGGCAAAGCCATCAGATCCGTACGCAATGGGTGCTGGCCTGCGACGGCGGGCGCAGCCCGGTCCGCGAGCATCTGGGCATTGCCATGTCCGGCAATACCTACGAGGAAGACTGGATCGTTGTGGATACGGTAAACGATCCGGACACAACGCTGTATTCCAAGTTCTTTTGCAGTGGCTTCCGCCCCACCGTGAGCGTCCCCGCACCGCATGGCGGACGCCGCTACGAATTCATGTTGCTGGCCGGCGAGACCCGCAAACAGGTGCTGGAAGATGCTTTTCTCGAAGGTCTGGTAGCACCCTATCGGCCCTACCAGACCAAGGATATTTTACGCAAGACCGTTTACCGCTTTCATGCGCGCATGGCTGAACAGTTCCAGTCCGGCCGCACCCTGCTGATGGGGGATGCAGCTCATTTGACGCCGCCCTTCGCCGGGCAAGGGATGAACGCCGGACTGCGGGACGCACACAACGTCGCGTGGAAACTGGCGGCAATCTTGCTGGGCGGCGCGAATGCCGACATCATGCAAAGCTACGAGATTGAGCGGCGCAAGCCCGCTTGGGACATGATCCAACTGGCAGTTGCGATGGGCAGCATCGTGATGCCTGCGGGACGCGATCAGATCATGTTCCGCGATCTTATGATGCAGGCGCTTGATCCGTTTCCGGCGGTGAAAGACTGGCTGGTCCACATGCGGTTCAAGCCCAAGCCGAGCTACGCAGAGGGCTTGTTCCTCGACTTGGACACACCGGTGTTCGAGGCATCTCTGGTCGGAGAGATGATTCCTCAGCCCGATGTTACGGACTTTTATGTGACCGAGTTGCTGGATGACAAGATGGGGCCAGGATTCTGCCTGATCGCACAGAACGCTGCGGGCAGTGCAGCGCTGGCGTCTTTGGAGCGAACCAAACTGCTGGGTCTGCCGCTGACCAAGATCACGCTGGACACAATGGACCGCAATCTGCCGTCGGCCTTGCGTCCCGTGCAGCACCAGACGGCCAGACCACTGTTGACCCACCGCGATCAGATCATGATGATCCGGCCTGACCGCTACTGTGCGGCTGCGTTCTTTCCGAACGATCTGGAACGCGCTCTCGATCGCTACACTGGGATGATGGCAAGTTTACCGACAAAGGATCTGGGGGCGGTTGTCACGACCTGACAAGAAAGAATCACACGGCGAGGCGGCAAGGGAGGAGGAGACCCGATGCAACTTATCTGGAATCGGTCACAAGCGTTGGCGCGCGCTTTGACCTTGATCGGGTTTACCGGTCTGCTGGTCCTTGCGCTGATGACGACCTCGGACGTGCTGATGCGCTGGCTGTTCCAAGCCCCGCTGCAAGGTGTCAACGATGTCATTTCGGTCGTCATGGCGGTGGTGATTTCGGCCTGTATTCCGGCCAATCTGGCGATGAAGCAAAACATCCGTGTCGAGGTTTTCGGCGCGGTCGCTGGCCCTCGCCTGAAGGCGGCACTGGAAGCATTTTCAAGCTTGCTGACCTTCATCCTCATCGCACTCATCGCGTGGCAATTCGTGTCTTACGTCACCTCTCTCAAGGTAAACGGCGACCGCACATGGGTGCTGGGCTGGCAGGTCTGGCCATGGTGGAGCGCTGCAACCGCGATGCTGTGGCTGGCAGCTTTCGTGCAAGCGATGGTCCTGATCACCGACATCGCGTCACTCTTCAGTGGACCGGACGTTGATGCGCGGGCCAACGACGACACGTCTTCCCCGCTCTGACCGGGCAAAGACCCAAAGGAAACGTACATGGATCCTCTTATTATTGCTTTGATCGGCTGTGCGGCCATGATGGGGCTTATTCTGCTACATGTTCCGATCGGCATTTCGATGGCGCTGGTCGGCGTCGCGGGCTTTGCGCAGGTCGTCGGCTGGGGGCCTGCGATTTCGCTGCTGGCCAGTGAACCCGCGTCGGCGATGAGCTCGCTCGATCTGGCCGTGATCCCGCTGTTCATGCTCATGGGCAGTTTGGCCGCTGCAAGCGGGCTGGCCTCGGATGTCTATGACATGACGAACGCGTTGTTCGGCCACCGCCGGGGCGGGCTGGCAACGACTACTGTTGTGGCCAGCGCTGGCTTTGGTGCGATCTGCGGGTCCGGGGTCGCCACGACCGCCACGTTTGGGCGGGTTGCAATGCCGGAAATGCTGGCGCGCGGCTATCATCCGGGGCTCGCGTCCGGTGCCGTCGCAGCGGGTGGCACGCTGGGCATCATCGTGCCGCCATCGGCGATGATGATCCTGTATTCCGTGCTCACTGAACAATCTGTGCTGCAACTGTTCACCGCCGCCATCATCCCTGCCCTGTTGGCCGTACTGTTCTATGCCATCGCCGTTCAGGTCACGGCATGGCGAAATCCCGAAGCCGCGCCGCGATCCGAAAAACTACCGTTCAAAGACCGCATGGCTGCGATTGGCCGCGCGTGGGGGGTGATCCTGCTGGCGGTGGTCGTGCTGGGCGGCATCTATTCGGGCATCTTCACCGTGAACGAGGCAGCCGCCGTCGGCGTTGTGATCGCATTCCTGTTCGCCTTGCTGCGTCGACGGCTGAACCGCGCCACATTCCTGCAAGTGATGGCAGAGGCGAGCGGATCGACGGCGATGATCTATATCATGGTGTTCGGGGCGACGATCTTTTCCTACTTCATCTCTGTAACGGGCGGCGCGTCTTTCATTGTCGGCGCAATCTCGGACGCGTCGGTTCATCCGCTCATCGTGATTTTCGGCATCCTGCTGCTTTACATCTTTCTGGGCGCGTTCTTTGACGAAGTCGCGGCGATGGTCATCACATTACCCTTCGTGATTCCGGTGATCCAAGGGCTGGGCTACGATCTGGTCTGGTGGGGCATCATTAACGTGGTGGTGATCGGCATTGGCATGATCACCCCGCCCATAGGGATCAACGTGATGTTGCTGAATTCGATGTACCGAGACGTGAAAATCACGACGATCTATCGGGGCATCGTTCCGTTTCTTGTGGCTGACCTGGTACGCCTCACGATCCTGGTGCTGTTTCCCGCTCTCACGCTCTGGCTGCCTCGGATGCTGGGCTAAGCCCTTGTCCACCTAACGGACAATTCCGCTTGCTGAATCGAGCGCAAGGCCCATCTACACCAAAGTGAATTTTAAAAAAGGGAGGATACCATGAAACTACGACATTTCCTAATTTCGAGTGCTGCGGCCATTGCATTTGGCACCACCGCCACCGCCGAGATCCTGCGGTTTTCCAGCTTCGAGCCGCCGGTCGCGCATGTGACGAAAAACATCCTGACGCCTTGGGCTGAAAACGTGAACGCCGCATCGGGTGGCGAGCTGGATGTGCAGATCTTTCCGGGCGGGACGCTGGGGCGCAATCCCGCGCAGCAGCTCAAGCTGGTAGAAGACGGCGTGGCCGATATCGCATGGGTCATCCCCGGTTACACGCCCGGTCGTTTTGACCAAGGCACCATCGGCGAATTGCCGTTCTTGGTCCCCAGTGCGACTGCGGGGTCTGACGCGATATGGTCGATGTATGAACAGGGTCTGCTTGGCGGCGACTACGAAAATTTCAAGCTGATCGGCGTCATGATGTCCTCTCCCAATGCCTTGGCCAGCGCTGCGGAAATCCGCAACCCGGCTGACATGAAGGGTCTGAACCTGCGCGCACCCGGCCCGACCATGCTGGGCGCTATCGACGCCCTTGGTGCGGTGCCCGTCGGCGGGATCACCGCCCCCGGCTTGGCCGAAGCGATGAGCCGTGGTCTGATATCCGGGACGTTCACCCAGTTCGGCGCGATCGAGACGTTTCGCGTGGGCGAAACCATGAGCTACTACCTCGACATGCCTTTGGGCGCGACACCGATGCTGATCGTCATGAACCAGACCAAATACAACGGCCTGTCCGACGAGGCGAAGGCAGCCATCGACCAGTATTCGGGCAGGGTATTCTCGGACACCTTCGGCCAGTCGTTCGACCAGAACGTCGCCGAGGCGCGCGAACGGGTGCTGGCGGCCAACGACATCACCGTCATCGAACCTGACGACGCAATGACAAAGGAGTGGGAAGACGCGCTGGCGGTGTCCACCACCGAGTGGATTGCCGGTCACGATAACGGTCAGGCGCTTTATGATGCATTCGCAGCCGCCATCGCCAAGGCGTCTGCAGCAAACTGAACTCCTCCCCGGCGTTGGTAAACCTGCCCACGCCGGACTTTCTACCCTTGATTTACCCTTAATCCGTCGTCTTAATCCGGTTCAGGGCATCCGAAATTCCATGCGCCGATTTTAGCAGCTTGTCTTTGTACTGCTCCAACGCCTTGTCGAAGGACAACGCGCTGGCCGTCCAGATCACGGTCAGGCAGGCGATAACACACGGCCCCCTGAAGATCGGCGCAGAAATGCTCTGGGTGTCCAGCTTGTAGCCTTCCTTGCGGTAACCGACGCCCAGCTTCACGCTTGTGGCAAGGACGTGAGAGAGCGGCCCGTCCTGCAATATAATCGGGTGCTGCAAGCCTGATTGGGCCTGCAAACCGTTGAGGGATTGAACGCGGTCCTCCTCTGGCGAAAAGGCCAGCCATGCCCGCCCGCCCGCCGTATCCAGCATGGGCAGTTGAACCCCGACCATGCCGCGGTCGATGGAATAGGGGCTAATGTTATGGGTCGATTCACGGATTTCCATGCGGTGGTCGTTGAAGGTCACCAGATCGAGCGGCCACAAGATTTCGCGCCCCAGCCGCACCATTTCCGGGATGGCGGCTTGCGTTACCCAATCCTCGTGGCGAAACCCCGAGCTAAGCGATTTGGCCTGCAACGTCGGGCGCCATTTTTCTGACGAATGGTCGCGGCTGACATATCCCAACCCTTCGAGGGTTTCGAGCAGGCGGTAGACAGTCGGGCGCGGAATTGACGTCGCTATTGCGACCTCGGCCGCCTTTAAGCCGTTGCACCGGTTCAGAGTTTGCAAAATGAGCAAGCCGCGTTCCAATGACCGGACAGATCCAATATTCGAAATGAGCCGTCTCCACATCAATGCAAGGTACATGTGCGACCATCGCACCGGCTCTCAGGATGTCAACGGGGGGCACTATGCCGATACCCTATGATGCCCATTGTCCGCCTTGTGGACAGCCTGTCCCATTCCAAATTCAAGAGCCACTGACTAGGCTATGGTTCAGTGAAACACGCAATTCCCCCGAAAGGAGCCTTCCAATGAGCCTCAGGTCGCTTGGCTATATCGGCATCCGATCCTCCAAGACCGAGGATTGGAGCAGCTTTGCAACGTCCCTTTTGGGGATGCAGCAGGTTGATCGCGGTGGCGGCGCGCGGGCGTTTCGCATGGACGACCGCAAGCAGCGTCTGTTGGTCACGGATGATGGTCAGGAAGGGCTGGATTTCATGGGGTGGGAAGTCGACCACCCTTATGAGCTGGACCGTCTGGCCAACCGCCTTGAGAACGCGGGCGTGACAGTTCGGGTGGAATCTGCGGCCCTTGCCGATCAGCGGCTGGTCAGTCAGCTGATTTCCTTCAAAGACCCCGACGGCAACCATATCGAAGTGTTCTGCAATCCGCAGATCGCCGACGATCCCTTTGTTCCCGCGCGCCCCATATCGGGGTTCAAGACGGGAACTTTGGGCATGGGTCATGCCGTTCTGCACGTAGAGGACGCGACCGCCCTTCTGCCTTTCTACCGCGATCTGCTAGGGTTCAGCGTCACCGATTATGCGCAGGCCCCTTATCCACTGTATTTCTTTCATGTGAACGGACGACACCACAGTTTTGCTATGGTCGGATCGGGGCGCAAGGGGCTGCACCACTTCATGGTCGAACTGCAATCGCTTGACGATGTCGGTCAAGGCTATGACATTGCGCAAGCTGAAGAGGGACGTGTCGCCTACACATTGGGTCGCCACTCCAACGATCACATGACGAGCTTTTACGCCACAACGCCGTCTGGCTTTTTCGTGGAATACGGCTGGGGCGCACGGGTAATCGAACCGGACACATGGAAAGCCCACGAAACATCGGACGGCCCAAGCTACTGGGGCCATGAACGGGTGCATCTGCCTGAAGGTGATGCCGCCCGCGACCGCTTGCGCGAGATGCGGATGGATGCTGCACGGCGCGGAGCGCGCGCTGCCGATCCGGTGCCCAATTGCGCGTGGCTGGATGCGGTCGTGCGGCAGGAATGACGGTACCCAACGCCACATTTACCAATATACACGAAACGGAGGGATAGTCCCACATGACCACATTACCAGATTTCCAGACGTCCATCATTATCTCGGAAGCGGGCGGGCCTGAGGTCTTGCAGCCCGCGCAGGTGCCTCTGCCCAAACCCGGCGCACATCAGGTGCTGATCCTGATCACGGCGGCGGGCATCAACCGCCACGATTGCTTGCAGCGGGCGGCAGGGATTCACCACGATGGTAATTCGGTGCCGGGGCTTGAAGCGTCAGGCGTGGTGGTCGCCCTTGGCGCGAAGGTCAAGGATTTGAAAGTCGGCGCACGGGTGATGGCCTTGTTGCAGGGCGGCGGCTATGCGCAATACGCTGTTGCCGACGTGGCCTTAACGATGCCAGTCCCCGAGGGGCTAAGCATGACCGAGGCCGCAGCCGTCCCCGAAGCGCTGTTCACCACATGGTGGAATTTCTTTTTTTTGATGCGGCTGCACGCCGGGGAATTTGCACTGATACACGGCGGTACTAGCGGTGTCGGGCATCTGGCACTACAGGCGATGTCGGCATTGGGCTACAAAGTACTGGCCACATGCGGCAGCGCGGACAAACTCGCTGCCGCCAAGGGTTTTGGCGCGCTTGATGCATTCAACTACAACGACCCCGATCTTGCCCAAAAGGTGACTGCAGCGACTGGTGGTCAGGGCATCAGCGCGCTTCTAGATGTCTCGGCTGGTGCGCATCTGGATGCTGATCTTGAGATGATGGCACCGGACGGGCGCATTGCGCATCTGTCTGGTGGGGGCGGTGCCGCGCTTAGCGTGCCCCTGAGAAAGCTGATGGCCAAGCGGATATCTATCACCGGATCGTTGCTGCGGCCGCTGGCGCTGGATCGCAAGACACAGGTGGCAGACATGATCCGCCGCGATGTGTGGCCCCTGCTGGGCAATCGGGTCCGACCTAGCCTGGAAGCCGTCCTGCCACTTACCGAAGCTGCTCGGGCACACCGTGAAATGGAACAGGGGCGGCACATCGGCAAGATCGTTCTGACGGTCGAAACCTGAGCCTGTCCACTTAATGGACACACCTCGATTGTCAGCGGCCCGCAGGTCTGGCCCAGACTAGAACCCGGACAAACCTATTCAACGGAGCTTTAGCCATGCGTCTTTCTTCATACCTCACCGCGGACGGAACCGCATCTTACGGCACCGTGCAGGACGGCAAACTGCACGACGCTGGCAAGACCCTGCGCAGTACCTTTCCTGACTTGCGCGCAGCCCTGACGGCCGGAGCACTGGATCAGGTCAAAGCGGCAGCTGAAGCGGGTGACGTGCTGGACATGGCCGATGTCACATTGCTTTCGCCAGTGCCGAACCCCGACAAGATCATCTGCATCGGTCTGAACTACATGACCCACATCACCGAAACAGGCCGTGACAAGCCGGCCAAGCCGTCGATCTTCACGCGCTATCCGTCATCCGTCGTCGGCCACGACGTCCCCATGATCCGCCCCACGGCATCGGACTGGTTCGACTTCGAAGGCGAGCTTGCCGTGATCATCGGCAAAGCGGGTCGCCACATCTCGGAAGCGGACGCGATGGCGTATGTGGGCGGTTACAGCTGCTTCAACGACGGGTCCATCCGCGACTACCAACGGCACACCTCGCAGTTCTGGGCTGGCAAGAACTTTGTCGACAGTGGGTCAATGGGGCCATGGCTGGTCACAACAGACGGGATGACCGATCCCGCAGCACAAAGCATGGAAACTCGGCTGAACGGCGAGGTTGTACAATCGACACCAATTTCCGATCTGGCCTTCAACATTCCTGAACTCATTGCCTATCTTTCCATCGTCACCGAACTGCTGCCCGGCGACATCATTGCCACCGGCACACCCAGCGGTGTCGGTCTGTTCCGAGAGCCCAAGCTGTTCATGCAGCACGGTGACCGGATCGAGGTCGAGATTTCCGGCATTGGGACCCTCTCCAATCCAATCCAAGATGAGGCGCGCTGATCGGATCGGACCGAAAGCTGGATGCGGGTCCATCTTCGGCGGCATTCGGGATGGAGTCGCACTCAGACAGATATGCAAGTGCAAAGAGAAGGATAAAGCAATGTCCGAAGCGATCCAGACCACCCCCCCGACAGGCGACATCGACCTCTACGCCGATGACGTTATTCTCGGTCCCTACCCCGTTTACCAAGAGATCCGCGATACCGCCCCGGCTGTCTGGCTTCCGAAAAACGATCTTTGGGCGATTGGACGGTTTGACGATTCTGTCGCAGCACTTGCCGCAAATGATATTTTGATCTCAAGCAAAGGCGTGGCGGCCAACCCTCGCCTGAATGCTATCACCACGTCCAATATTCTGATGACAGACGCGCCTGATCACCGGGCTTTGCGAAAAGTCATTGCCCAACCCGTGATGCCAAGCGGTCTGTCCGAGTTCAAACCCCGCATCGAAGAAACAGCGCAGCAGTTGATTGACGCTCTGATTCAGCACGACGCCTTCGACGGTATGACTGATTTGGCTTAAATTTTACCACTCACGATTGTATCCGAACTCTTGGGGCTGCCCGAATTCGGCCACCAGAACATGCTCAGATGGGCAGCGGCGACCTTTGATGCCCTTGGCGGTGACAATGCCCGGACGGAACGCGCGTTTCCGACGATCATGGAATTGCGCGCCTTTTATGCGGAGGATGTCCGACGCGATACGGTTCGTCCCGGCAGTTGGGTCGCGCGTCTTTTCGAGGCCGTGGACGAAGGGTCCATTGATCCGGTTCTGTCGCAAAGTTTGGCGACACATCAAAAAACTAGAATTTTGTTCTCCGCCCGACACATTTGGACGTCAAGTTTCCGAAAATTTTCTCTTGTGTGGCCTAAGTTTTGGATAATTTGGCATTCCAGAAGCCTAAACGTAGGTCTGCAAAGAATAAAATTCTTTAAGAAAAGACTTTGCGACAGAGCCACCACGCCTGCTTGCACGAGAAAGCCGCCCGTAACTGCCGCTTTGGGAATACAAGATACCCAGTTTTAACGGTTTTCGCGTAGGCTTCATTTGTTCCTCCCAAAACAAAAACGCCCTGCATCTTCGCCCGAAAAAAGGGAGGATACAGGGCGCGAATGCCATCTGACAAAGGTCAGTATTTAGGCTAAGGTCAAGCGCAAGCAGGTTTTTTTCAACGGCACTTTTTGAAAAAATGGGTGCCGTGGGGTGGATCGGACCGAAATCCGAATACAAATCATACGCACTTCTGTCATATAAATCTAATCGTTGAAGGGCCGTGTTGCATGGATCAGGTGCGGCGCGGAACGCGCCCTACCCGAGACGGAATTCAGGCGGTGCGTTCGAAATTGGGACGGCCAAGTTCGGTCATCCGATTGAGTATGCGGACGCCAATCTTGGCTTCGGTTTTCTGATTTTTGAACGAGCGTGCCTTGAGTTTGGGCCCGATCACGGTCTTCCAGCGACTCATTAGGGTTTCGCCTTGGCTGCGTTGATGTAGCCAGAGGCCTTCCGCCAGTCCGTCCGCCCGCGGGCTGCGATGTCGGTGATATGGCAGTCTCGCGCCGTCGGATTCTGGCCCCCAATGGCGCTCAGGATCGCGGTTTTGGGAGGTGGGATCGTGACCTCGATCATCGATCCGAACCGAGCAGCAAGCAAATCAGATGTTGGTCCTCCATCATAATCGCCGTCTGCCAGAAAGAGAGCAACTGGGCCGTCAACCTGATCAAGCAGGCCAAGAAAGGCCGTTGGATCTCCGACGTCATCTGTGGTCAGATTGGAGCTGGCAATCTCGCCACTGACAAGATCGAGACCGAGGTGCAGCTTGCGCCAAGAGCGCCGTTTGCGCTTGGTTTTATGCTTTTCCTCAAGCCATTCGCCCTCACCGAATATCTTCAGGCCGGTACTGTCAACGACGAGGTGGATCGCGGCTTGCTTGTCCGCCCTTGGACTCGTCTGCAATATCACGCCGTTCCCCCGGCGAGACAGGGTTGAGAAATCCGGCACGGCGATCTCAACCCCCAGTATTCCCGTGATGCTGCGCATAAAGCCTTGGGTCTGGCGTAGCGGTTGCTTGAAAACCATTCCCAAGGTTAGACAAAGCTCTATCGCCAGGTCCGAGTATCGCCGCTGTCCACCACGTGTCGTTCGGCGCGCCGCCGACCACATACCAAGCGCCTCATCGCTGATCCAAACCGTCAGATCACCGCGCCGCCTCAAACCCTCGTTGTATTCAGCCCAGTTGGTCACCCGATGCTTTTGCTTTGGGATCTTGTCACCGCGATCGGCGTTGAACTTGTGCGGCATTCACAACATCCTGATGGGAACAAACCACGTCAGTACCAGCCAACCGCCGATCTATGCAACCAGGCCGTTCAGGACGTTCTTCAGCTTTGCGTTTACAAATTTTGTTTTAAATCAATAAGGTAAACTCCCCCCTACACGTTACTGTCAATCCACTTGGACATCATTCCACGGTCCTGAAAGCATTCCCGCGGGATATCGCGCCGTTTGATACGCGCAATCCTTTCGGCAAAGCCGACTTGCTTGGACGATGGGTAATTCGAGAACCTCGATTTTGGAACTGCCGACATATGCACTTCGATCCAGCGCGATATCCGTTGGCGGTCCACCAATGCGTTGGCAGGAAGATCGATGTTCGCGCGTTTTGCTATCTGCTGATCAAAGAATATCTGCTTCTCAGTCGCTGGCAGAACATGATAGTCATTGCTGCTGGATACGGCATTTAGTCCGTCAGAGTGAGATTGCTGCATTGTTGAATAAGTTCAGATAGATGTGAGACAAAATTTTGTTGCCAAGATTTAGGCGACCTCGGAGACTGAGAATTGAAAGAAACCAGCTCACGAGGCCAATATGCAAATCATCGGACTGCACAAGAACGTTTATAAACTTTATGCTTGGGCGCGGACACAAGAATGTTTGGACGTGTACCGTATCAAATACGAAGGTCAGGTTCGGCAATGGGACGACTTACGTACAGAGGGCGTTTCTCTATCAAAGTGCGCTGAATTCGTCGGCATCTCGCGCGCGACATATTACCGTCACAAGCGTATTTTGAAGGATTTGGCGCAGGCAATCATACCGCCTTCAAAGGCTCCCAAACGCTGCAACAAGTCACAGTGGGGCGAGGCAGAAAAGCAATTGGTGCTTGAGGCCCGCCGCGACAATGAAACCTACGGTAAGGAGAAAATAGGGGCCATCTTGCGTCGCGACAAAAAGCAAACCATGAGCGATAGCACCGTGGGGCGCATTTTGAGCTTTCTAAGGAAAAAAGGCCTGATCACACGATCAAGATCTGCGCCCCAAAAGCGCAAGCGTAATTTTTCCAAGGGGCATGCCAAGGGATGGAAATATAGGGATTACAAAGATATTGTGGTTGGCGAGCGTGTGCAGATCGATCATATGACTGCCACGAAGAACGGCGTCACGTGCAAACACTTTCAAGCCTGGGAGAGGTGTAGCAAGCATATCCACGCGCAAGTTTATTCGAATGCCACGGCACGCTCTGCCAAACGGTTTTTGCAAGAACTCGTGGAAATAGCTCCCTATAAGATCATCTCAATTCAAGTCGATGGCGGGTCTGAGTTTATGGCCGATTTTGAGACAGCGTGCGAACAGATGGAGATCCCGCTCATTGTGCTGCCGCCAGCAAGGCCAAAATACAACGGTGGTGTCGAGCGCGGTAACCGCACCTTCCGCGAAGAGTTCTATGCATGTCGTGATCTCATTGCCGACAGCATAGGAGCGATGCGGTTTGAACTTCGAAAAGCCGTCAATAAATACAACACATTCAGGCCTCATCATGCCTTGAAAGGCAAGACACCAATGGAGTACATTCGAATCACTCAGGCCAAAGTCGTGTGAGTCTCAAAACACCTGAACCTATACATTGTTTTACTCCTCAGCCATGTTAGCCTAAAATAGAACATAAAGAGAACATATGCAAGTGTTGTAAGATTGATGGTGGTAATCACTATATGTCGGATGCGCGTCCTTGATGAGTCAAAAGCCTTACATAAGCATGTCGACGGCAATGGTGACTTTGTCGAATTCTTCATCCAGCGTTCCAACAGAAGACTTGAGAACCCCTGCCGGAACCACAGCCATGAATTGCGTGACCATGACGACAGCTTCACCATTAATATCGAAGGTCGGGTTTAGCCGCGTTGCAGGCTTCGGCGCACGGGATCTTGGTAACAGCGGCACGACAACGCGAGTATTCAGATCGCTAAGTAGGTCGGTTTGCACGTCCAACAGAAAGCCGTCTCCAGAGGGATTGGAAAACACGTCATACTTTGCCATCAGAACTGACGGTATTCATCAAGCGGCAGGCCATGCTTTTCGACGTAAGAGTTGGAACTTCGGAGCGCTGAGGCATTCTCAGCCCTCCAGTGTTCCGCTTTAGCGGTCGCAACTGCATGTCGAACCCCCTCCTCTGCCGCGCGAGACAGGTTCACCTTCAACGCTTTGGCTTCTATCAGCAAAGAAGCATCCATCGACAAGTTCGTAGGCTTTCGTGGTTGGGAATTCATGAGCTGGTCTCCTGAGGCGAGAATATCACTCGAAAGAATGCGCGTCAATCATGCGCATATTACTTGTAAACGCAAAGTTAGAATGTCTGTAAGGGTAAACTCTGCATCAACGGCGGTTTTGATCTGAGCGATGTTCAAACGTATCGATCTTGCCCGGTGCTGTTTAAGCTGTCACAAACCCAGTACAATTAGCTCATTAATGTGGATCAAGCTTTGAGTTTCCTTTCGATTACTTCAATCCCAAAACTCCCTTGGAGTTCGCCAACGGCTTTCACCCTGAAACCGCCGATAGTGTCAGTCGCGTTTCTCATCATCGGCCTAGTCGTATTTGGTCTGGGAGAAGCATTGCTAGTCACCGCGGGTGTTGGAGTCAGCCCCTGGACCGTGTTCGCGGAAGGCGTGACCGATATAACAGGGTGGAGCCTAGGATTTGCGACCCTTGTCATCAGCGCATCAGTTTTGCTTTTGTGGATTCCACTCAGGCAAGCTCCCGGTATGGGAACGATCCTCAACGCGATCATAATAGCTTTGGTGTTGGAGTACGTGCTACCCTTCTTGCCAACGTTTGAGACGTTTGTCGCGAATGCCTTGCTGGCTTTGACTGGTGTGTTTGTGACTGGATTCGGAGGTGCGATATACCTGATCGCTAATCTAGGACCGGGACCCAGAGATGGCCTGATGACCGGGCTTCAGGCCGTCACGCATCAACCTATCGCGCTCGTGCGTACATTTCTTGAAGTTTTGGTCGTTGCAATTGGTTGGGCTTTAGGCGGCACGCTAGGCTTGGGTACGATTTTCTTCGCCTTGGGCATCGGACCAGCTATTTCGATCGGGATGCAAATTCTGCAATTCCGCGGCAGTGTTCATTAACTCCTGTTGGGAAGGCGTCTACTCGAAGAGTATGCACTTCCAGTCGCCGGCTTTGAGGTAGGCCATCTGCAAAGTAGAAGTGTCACACTTCCCTGTCTGAAACAGGATTGGAGTCTGACCGTGGGATTAGTGGTTATGAGCGATCGCGAGCCAAACCGGATTGAAGTCTTGGCGCGGGTCGCTTTGGGGCGACTGATTTTTTCAAAAACCTTCAACAACCCCAAAGGTTTTGAACCGGGTTTTTGGCGGCTACAATCCGAGTGGTTTGCGTGCGTTCCAAAAAGGAGTATCCGTCTTGATCAAGCCCCCCTCTTCACCCAATTTCGATCTGCTTTGATAAGGGCGTTGGCGAGTTCGATTAGTTTTCGCATGAGCGCCGTTAGGGCTACTTTCGGTGGCTTTCCTGCTTTGATCAGAGCTTGATATTTGGCCTTGAGGTCGGGATTGTGTCTCATGGCCCATACTACACGACAGTAGGGTGGTTGAGGGTGTCAGAAGGTGATTTAGGAGCGGACTCTTATCGCTAAAAAGGGTTCCACTGATGATCACGAAAGCCCTGACGACCCGCAAGAAGAGGTTATCCCCCCATTTAGAGTTGAGCAACAGTCGCCTTGAAACGATGTGCCTCTTGATCATGGGAATGGTGAATGCCCGGACGGTAAATTTGAGCCATCTGGCCTGTGAGTTTCCTACCGATAGCAAGGTTGAAAGCACCTACCGTCGCCTACAACGCTTTTTCCAGCATGTTGATCTTGGCTCGGATTGGGCGGCCCCCTTGCTTGTTGAAATGATTGGTTCTGGCCCCACCTGGCATTTATGCTTGGACCGAACAAATTGGAAAATTAGCCAACGCCATGTCAACTTCTTGGTCTTAGCCCTTGTCACACGCCGCCACCGTATTCCGTTGATGTGGAGCGTTTTGGGGCGTGCAGGGAACAGCGATACTGCTCAGCGCATTGCCTTGATGAAACGTTATCTGTCGGTGTTTGAGGTCTCCACCATCAAGTTCTTGTTAGCGGACCGGGAATTCATTGGAGCACAATGGTTGGATTTTCTTCATAAAAACAACGTCCCATTTGTCATCCGTATCAAAGCAAACCAACTTGTGACCACACAGGACGGGAAAACGCAAAATCTAAGCACCTTGTTGCGCACCTGTCGCGGTAAGCGCAACTTTGATGCCCGATTTGGAGGCAACAATTTGGGGGAGGCCACGTGGTTTAGCTTTGCTGCAAAGCGCATCAAGGGGGGTGAGCTTTTGATCGTCGTCTCTAATCGGCCCGCACATCGGGCCCTCGCCACCTACAAGAAAAGATGGGCCATTGAGAGCCTCTTTGGCGACACAAAGGCACGCGGCTTCAATCTTGAAGACACACGACTGACCATCTCCAAAAAACTTGAGCTTCTTTTAGGTCTCGTTGCGCTCGCGGTTGCATGGGCATCTAAAACCGCCACAAAGCTTATTGGAGGCGGGAAAATGAAGCGGAAAAAACACGGATATTTTGCAAAGTCATTCTTTCGAATTGGCTTCGATCAGCTCCGTAAACTGCTCAGGTCAGACCCAAACGCCGCTGTCTCACCGTGGCTACTAATTCCACCCATAATCACAAGAGTCGTGTAGTATGCTCATGGCCACCAATGCTGGCATGTAGAGAGCATCCCTCACTATTTTTCTGCCACCCTGAATGAATGATTTTCCTCGCCATTGCCCTGACTGACGCGCCATCGGGGCCAAACCAGTTAAACTGGCTACCTGTTTTCGATCCAACATGCCGATCTCGGGCATCTCAATCAAAATGGTGGCAGCACAGACCGCACCGATGTCTGGAATTGAGCGTAGAATTTTCATCGAATGTGCCAGCGTGTCGCAGGAGCTTATCAAGCGGCCAATCTCCGCACTAATTTCAGCGATTTGCTTATCTACCTGGGCCAGGCGAGCTTTACTTTGGCGGCGCGTGATGGACAGGGTTTGGGTTTTCAGGCGGTTCATGATGCTGGTTCGGTCTTTGATCAATCCCGAACGAAATGCGCGTAACTCTTTCAGATCGAGCTGTATTTTTGATGCGGGCTCATCGGGTTCCAATGCAAATGCATTTCCCATCTGGGCCAACATTTTAGCATCAACAGCGTCTGTTTTTGCGCGCACGCCTTGGGCTTGTGCAAACCGACGCGCCTGCAAAGGATTTACCTTCACCAATGGTAAATGTGCGCCCAGAGCGCGTTCAAGCCCCCTGTGGTAAGCCCCTGTTGCTTCATAAACAACGCGTGCCACTGCCGTCTTTGCGCAGAACCTGGAAAGTGCCTTAAATCCTGCAGGGCAATTGCTAAACGACATCATCTTCCCGTCGCTCAACCGATGAATATCCAAAGTAGCTTTGGAAATGTCTATGCCAATGGTATCATCCGTCATCTTCGTCATATCCTATGCTTGTCCTAGAGGGCTTCGTGCCGCTCTGTATCCGTTCAGGCCTTTGGCGAAGGTGATGGTTGATCCTACTCCTTTACGGCCCTCAAAGACCAAGCGTTAGACGATCCAACCACCACCACCGATCAGCATTTTAAAATGCTGATCGGTGGCTCTTGTTTCGCACAAAAGCTGGGATATTCATAAGACAAGCGTTTTTGGGACAATTTTGCGGACCCACTAACGCCACTTATGTCGAGCGACACGACCGGCCCACGCACTAAATCGCTTCGCGATAGGGGCGCTTGTTGTGGGTATAGCGTTGAGTAGGGATTTGTTTTGCGATTTGAGATGTTGGGTGTGCTGTTGGTCGAGGTGATTTTGCCTCGATTGATAGAGGGTTTTCCCATGAACATTCAGCAGTCCACTCCAACAACGCCCCTTCGTGCGCGCATGATTGCGGATATGTCAGGGCGCAATCTCGGCCCTGCATCACAGAGTAGTCACCTGCGCGCCTGTAAGCGATTTGCGGCTTGGCTCGGGCGGTCTCCGGAGACTGCCACGCCAGACGATGTGAAGTATTTCCAGCAGTATTTGGTCGAGAGCGGCGTCAGCATTTGCACGCGAAACCAGACGATGACTGGCGTCAAGTTTCTGTTCCGCGTGACCCTGAGACGTCATGATCTCGTGGCTGAGATTTTTCACCTTAAAGAGCCGGTAAAGATACCGCTGGTTCTCAGCAAAAAAGAGATCAAGCGTATCCTGGCTATGGCCCCAAGCCTGAAGGCACGGGTGATGTTGTCGCTGGCTTATGGCTGCGGGATGCGCGCAGGCGAGGTCGTGCGGCTCAAGGTTGGTGATATAGATAGCGCACAAGAGATCATCCGGATTGTGCAATCTAAAGGGCGCAAAGACCGAAACGCTGGTCAGGAAAAACCCGAAACTGGCAACCAGCAGGACCCGTCTGGCTGAACCCAGAAAACGAAATCAGCGCCTCTGAAATCAGAGACGCTGCATGAAATCGGCGGACAACACCTTTGACAAACACCGTGGGCTTCTTACGCTTGACTGGGGACTTGGCTCGACCCCGGTGATGCTGCAATCCATTGGCGCGCAAAATGCGGTAGAAACTCGATTCCGAGGCTAGATACTGCCCCCGATCTGCTAGCTTTGGCACAATCTGACTTGGGGGAAGGCTAGAGAACTCCTTTGAATTACAGACATCGAGAACAGCCGCACGTTCAGCGGCACTCAATGCGTTTGCTGGCTCCGCACGCGGCACGAGGGGGCGTTGATCAGGGCGAACCTCACCGTCTTTTGTCCAGCGCCGCAGAGTGCGTTCGCTGATTTCCAACTCGGAACAGGCTTTGGCGCGCCTCGCTCCTGCGGTGACGGCCTCATTGATCAGAGCAACTGCGGTTTGGCGATCTGGGGTGCTGATCATGCGTCCTCTTCGTCCCCCCAGATCGCTGAGGCCTTTTTTCGAAGAACAAGCAGTGCTGCAGTTTCGGCCAGTGCGCGATCCTTGCGAGCAAGCTCGCGTTCCAAATCTTTCATCCGTTTCTTGTCTTCCTTGGTCGCACGCACAAGACGTGCTGCACTCGTGCGGTCCCAGTCGTTGGCCTGCTCGCAAGCAACTCGCCACATGGCAATCTGCGCCGGGTAAAGGCCGCGTTTGCGGCAGTATTCGGCTAGGTCAGCCTCGTTCAGAGCAGCAGTTTCCAACACCGCCGCAAACTTGTCACGTGAAGACCAGCCCTCAGGGCTCGCATCAGCGTCAGGCAAAAGCTGCCCCTTGTTGCGCGCCTCAGCACGCCAGGAGAAAAGCGTCGCTTCCGAAATGCCTTCCTCCCGCGAAAGCTGCCGAATGGCCACGTTGTTCGGCGGAAGCATCCGCTTCAGCACAGCTGCTTTTCGTTCCAGTGAATATCCCATGTCATTGTCCTAATCCGCCCACCTGAAAATTAGAGAAAAATAGAGCAGCGGACAACATCCCTGACACACTGGGCCCAGAGCGCCATCCCGGTGCATCTGGTCGTGGACAGTACCGGGTTGAAAATATTCGGCGCGTGGGAGTGGCTGGAGAAAAAGCATAAAACCAAGCGCAAACAGCGCTCTTGGCGCAAGCTGCACCTTGGCCTTGATCTTGTCAGCGGCCAAATCGTTTGCTCCGCATTGACTACGGCCGTGTTGCACAGATCACCTTGAGCGCGGAACGTGCCCTACCCGAGACGGATTTCAGGCGGTGCGTTCGAAATTAGGACGGCCAAGTTCGGTCATCCGGTTGAGCACGCGGACGCCAATATTGGCTTCTGTTTTCTGATTTTTGAAGGTGCGCGCCTTGAGCTTTCGCCCAATAACGGTCTTCCAGCGGCCCATTAGGGTTTCGCCTCGGCTCCGCTGATTGTAGCCCGATGACTTCTGCCATGCTATGCGCCCTTTGCTTTCAATCTCAGTGATATGGCGGTCGCGTGCTATCGGATGCTGCGACGCGTTCGGGCTAAATACTGCGTTCTTGGGAGGCGGAATTATGACCTCGATCATCGCCCCAAACCGAGCCGCAAGCAAATCAGAAGTTGGTTCGCCGTCATACGCACCGTCCGCCAGAAACAGGTCAACTGGGCCGTAGACTTGATCCAACAACCCCGGCAGAGCAGTCGGATCTCCAATGTCATCCGTGGTTAGATCAGAGCAGACGATCTCACCGCTAACAAGATCGAGACCAAGGTGTAGCTTGCGCCAAGTTTTGCGTTTCGCCGTGGCTTTATGCTTCTCCTCTCGGAACGTGTCAACGACTTTGAGACAGTGGCTTTTGGACTTTAGGCTTGGGTTTCTTCGGTTGGTTTTGGTGGGTTGATCCAGACGGCGGTCGGGATTTGAGGCGGTTTTGGTGGTTTGTGTACGAAGCGTTCGGGCGTGGCGAGGAATGCCGCGTCTAGTGTTGCTTGTCGCGCGGTGTAGATTTCTTGGGCCTGCCCAAAATGGATTTGGTCGGGCGTCATCAGACCAATCCCGGCGTTATGATGGTCTTGGTTATACCATGCAAAGAACCTGCGGCAGAATGCGCGAGCCTGCTCGATGGTTTCAAAGTTCTTGGGGAACTCTGGCTGATATTTCAGTGTTTTGAAGTGGGCTTCGGAGAACGGGTTGTCGTTTGAGGTGTGGGGCCGACTGTGGGACTTGAGCACACCAAGATCAACCAGCATCAGGGCTGTCGTCTTTGCCTTCATGGGCCCACCGCGATCTGCATGCAATGTCAGCTGATCGCGTGGAACCTCGTGTTTTTCCATCGCGTCGATGAACAGCTCTTTGAACTGGCTGGCGCTCTCCGCGTGCTCGACGCGCCAGCCAACAACGTGGCGGCTGAAGATGTCGAGGATGACATAGAGATAGAAGTAGGACCATTTCACCGGGCCCCTCAGCTTGGTGATGTCCCAAGACCAGACCTGATTGGGGGCTTCAGCTAGAAGTTCAGGCTTTTGATAGACGGGATGTGTGCGCTGTCGGCGGCGTTCGCCAACTTCGCCCTGCGCGGCCAATATCCGATACATCGTGCGGATTGAACACAGATAGGTGCCTTCATCCAGCAAGGTGGCAAAGACCTCTGTGGGCGTCTGATCCGCAAAGCGGGGTTCGCGCAGGTGGTGCAATACCTGGTCTCTTTCCCTTTCCGGCAGAGCCCGCGAAGACGCTGCGCGCGGTGGGCGTGTGCGTGGTGGTGCCGTCAGCGCCGCACGCTGTCGAAGAACGCTCGCGCGCGATAATGATAGCGCGGCGCAGACAGCCGAGGTCAAGCCGCTGCCGGTGGGCAATGCAATCGCGACGGCCATCATGATTTGCCGCTGCGCTCTTGCGTCTGCTCCATCTCGTCCAGAAGTCCCGCCACTTTTTTTTGGATGGCAATGATGGCTTCCGCCTGATCCAGACGGCGCCGCAAGGCTGTCACCTCACGGTTGGCCTTGGCCAGCTCAGCTTGCAATGGATTGGCAGGTGCCTTTTGTGGGCCACGGCGCATTGGCTGCAATGCACCCAATGTGCCGGCCGCCCGCGCACGGCACCAATCGGTCAGTGCAGAGGAATAAAGCCCCTCCCGCCGTAGAATGACGGAAACCCCGCCAGTGTCTGCCACTTGGTCCGTCTCATCCAGAATGCGCAGTTTGTATTTGGCTGTGAAGTTGCGTCGCTTCGGGATGCTCGTCAGTTCCGCTGTGGGAGCCAACGGCGCATTAACAACGCGGGGAGGCGACGTTGGGGCCAAAACGGCTCCAGATCCAGCATCTGGCGAAAGTGGTGATTGTGAAGGCATAACCATGGGTTCGTTCTCCTACGCCCTCAAGTGTAAACTTTAGCCAGTCAATTGTCTCACGCTTATTGGCACGGAGGGTTCCTGATCCACGTGCTGCCCAGAGGCCAGCACCGCATCCGACATTATGGGTTCTATGGGAATAGCAACCGCACGGCCAATATCGCGCGGATCCGGCAACTGCTGGGGGCCAAAACCCCTCACAAGGAGCACGATAAAGGCAACACCATCAACGATGCAGATGAACCTCCTCGTGTTCTTGCTCTGCCTTGCCCATGTTGTGGCGGGCAGTTGATAATCGTCGACACAATCGCACCAGCCCAACATCCCAGAGCGCCGCCAAAAACACAAAGGGCTGCTGCATGACGCGCGCACCGCACATCACGAACGACACCCTCGGCCGCTCGCTATATCTCCTGCGAACCAATCGGCATGCTTTGATCAAGCGATCAGCGTGGCAAAACATGGTGACGCCGACAAAATACCGTGAGTTTCAACCAACAGCAGGCAAAACCGGCGCTGCGCTTAACTCAATGCGCCCCGCCAAACTGGCCTGTCAGCTCCGGGCGAAAACACACGCATTGCGCAAATCCCCATAGCAACAATCGATCCACCCAGACCAACCCCGCGATTTCCCGCTTGAGCGCTTCTCCGACGCCAGGCAATGTTCCGCGTCACCCAAACCTCGCGCGTGGCGTCCGAGAAACCTACACCAAACCGGACCTTCGATCAACACGCAGCGAACGGCAGCTCCGAGCCCGTAGCTCAAGTTTTCTGCGACGCAGCTAATGGCTGCTAACGGGAAAAATCAAATATCTTCATGCTTGGTTGGTGAATAAGCTATCCCGCGCAGCAGGATAGCTTTGCGACATCCTTTTCGAATGTTTGCGCGGCCAGTTTCAACCCCTCGACAGTTGTGAGGTAAGGAAAGATCATCGCGCCCAAATCATCGTAAGTCATCCCCATCTTGAGCGCCATTGCTGCCGTCTGGATGCTGTCCGCGCCTTCTGGAGCTATAATATGCGCGCCCAAGAGTTTCTTGCTGTCCTTGTCCGCAATCAGCTTGATCAAACCGCGTGTATCACGTGCGGCCAAGGCGCGAGGCACATGTTCCAGACCTAGAACCGATGTCACCACCTCATGACCAGCAGACTTTGCCTGCGCCTCAGTGAGGCCGACACTGGCCACATGCGGGTCAGAGAAGACCACGGCAGGCATGACGCTATTGTCATAGCTCAAGGCGTTTCCATTCATCGCGTTCTTGGCCGCGAGCTTCGCGCCATAGGCAGCCATATAAACGAACTGATCAGCCCCGGTCACATCGCCTGTCGCATAAACGCCGTCCCGCGTGCTGCGCATCTGCGGGTCGATAATAATTCCGCCCCTTGCATTCGTGTCGATACCAACGATATCGAGCGACAATGAGTTCGTATTCGGCGTTCGATCCGTCGCCAGCAAGAGCTTTTCGGCTTCGATCCTGACGGCAACGCCATTATGTGCGGCGTGCAGGGTCACGCCCTCGCCAGACTTTTCAAACCTGTCATATGCCAGCCCGTCCAGCACTTTGATGCCCTCATCGGCAAAGGCTTTTGTCAGGGCTTCGCTGACTTCCGGTTCTGCCTCCGGCAACAGACCACGACGCGTAACGATGGTCACTTTGACGCCAGCTCGGGCGAATATCTGAGCAATCTCGACGCCAATATATCCGCCACCCATCACCATCAGTGATTTCGGGAGTTGCGCCTGTTCAAGTGCCGAGGTGCTGTCCAGAAAATCGATGTCGTCCAGTCCAGGGATATCTGGGACATGCGGGGACGAACCCGTTGCAATGATGACTTTTGGCGCGCGGATGGTGCGGTTACCGACCTCTAAGGAGCCATCTTCGGTGAAATTTGCCTGACCTTCAATGTAAGTGACGCCCTCATAGTTTGGCAAAACATCAACGTATTTTGCCGCGCGCAGATCATCGACCAAGGCTTGCTTTTGGGCCACCATTGCCGCCCAGTCCGTCACTTTTGCCATAGCTTCCACGCCGTCAAACCGATCAGCCACTTTGGCCGAGTGCAGTGTTTCCACAGCACGGATCATCGCTTTGGAGGGGATGCACCCGACATTGACGCAAGTGCCGCCAATGGTTCCATACCCAATGAGAGCAACCCTCACACCGGCTTCAGCAGCAGTAATAGCAGCGGAAAAGCCAGCAGAACCAGCACCAATAACTGCAAGATCAAATGTATCGGTATTGCCAGCTTTTGGGTTCAGTAAATTAAGCATGATGTTTGGTCTTTCGGGTTTAGGTTTTCCGCGCACGGCGGATGACACCGTAAATCGTGATCAACACGAATACAGCAAGGGCAGGCAACAGAACGTAGTCGAGGTAGCCGACGACAGCCGATAGTCCCACGACGCCAAAAAGCACGACCAGAACTGGGGTGAAGCAACACAGCGCTGCTATAATGGTGCCGATGACGCCAACCTTGAGAAGTGATTTATCGTTCATGTTCAGGATTTCGGTTCGAAAATGACGGCTTCATAGCCCGCAGAAGTCGAGGCGAACGCGATGTCTTCTGCACTGGCAATGGCGTCATCAAAGATAACCAGCGCCGTTCGGGTTTCGGCATCAGCGGTCACGGTTACAACCCCATCGACCCCGCTCATCGCTGATTCAACGATAAAGGGGCAGCTTGCACAGGTCATGCCGGGAACAGAAAATGTTACTGTCTGCTCAGCCGCAAAGACAGGGGCGGCGACCATATAACCAATCAGGGCCAAAACGGAAGTGTGGAGTTTCATTGTGTGTCCTTTCACAGACCGAGAAGAATGGGGGCAACGACCGGCGCGATCCAGTTCAGAACAACGCGATCACGATAAGAATTGTTGATGCCCAAAGCGCGGATTTAACCAATCGGTTGGGAAGTGGCCGCGCGCAGGTTTCGCCCTCTACGCAGGCCTTGGGTTTGCGGTAAACCATCCAATAGCCGTAGCCGAGAAACCCCAACGTAATGACGATGAAGATCGGCTTGTAGGGTTCCAAGGCTGTGAGATTGCCGATCCATGCGCCAGATATACCTAGACTGAACAGGATCAACGGAACAATGCAGCACGTTGAGGCGGCAAGAGCGCCAAGGATACCACCCGCTGCTATCATGCGTGCCTTGCGGCTATCAGGATCGCTCGGGATTAGGTCAACGTCTATTGTGTCAGTCATGCAGGCACTCGCAATTTAGGTTTCTGAGTGTAAGATGCGGTCTGTAGCCACTACAGAAGCAAGAGGTTTTTCAATGTCTGAATTCACAAACCCGCGAGGCTATCCGATTGGTGAAATGTCCAAGCGCACCGGCGTGAATATTGAGACGATCCGATACTACGAGCGCATCAAAATCATGCCGCAGCCAGATCGCACGGCAGGCGGCAACCGCCAGTACAATCATGACCAGCTCAAAAGGCTGTCATTCATCAAGACATCGCGTGAACTTGGGTTCAGCATTAATGAAATCCGCGCACTGCTGGAAATGGTAGATCGGCAAGACTTCACCTGTGGAGAAGTGCATGGATTGACCATTGGTCACCTGGATTCTGTGCGGGAAAAAATCAAAGGGCTGCGGAAGCTGGAAATGGCTCTTGTCGGAATGGCGGCAGAATGCAGTCAAGGGGATGTGCCTGATTGCCCAATCTTAGAAACACTGTTCGAAGCACGGTGAACTTTGGGCGTTGCTCCGCAAGGCAGTGAGGCAGTGAGGCAGTGAGGCAGTGAGGCTTAGCAGACGTTTGATAGCTCAAGGTCAATTGTCGGCTTGTCCCGCATAGCTGACCTCTATGCAAAGCGCAGCGAAGGTCCGGTTTCCGCCCTTATCGTTGAATGCTGCGCCTGCATAAGCGTTCCAAAAAGGACCGTTTGTTGAACGGTCAGAATTGCAGTCGCTCAGATGCCCTTTTACCGGATTACTTTCGACAGGTCCAAAATGTCGTTCATCTGGGCGGAACCTCTGCGATAAGCGGCACCGAGTGTCTCAACCGGATTGCCCAAGAGGTCGAAACGGATTGCGTGATCTGGTGTGTAATTGATAACAAAGCCTTCAACCTCGCCAAATGCCAAAACCTTTTCTGGAACATGTTTGGCAATCCAGCTTGGCCAAGCCAACTGGGACAGATTGGCTGGTGGGACAATGTACAGTTTTAGCGCTGAGCCGGTTATAGCTGCTACGAAAATTGGGCTCGGTATTTTATTCGCTGTGACCAAGACTGCATGCGGCTAGAATGAGGCACGCCAAGCGGCATCAATCTCACCGTAGTATGTGTCTTTCTCACCGTAGTATGTGTCTTTGCTCGCTTGGATTGCCTCATCCACTTGCTCGATTGTGACGTCTAGAACGTCTACTATCCGATGCCGCATGGGGAGCACTTTTTTCATCTGGTTGCATTTTACTTGTTCTATAAAGGGTTTCACTTTGTGGAATTTCTTAATCCCAATAAGGCGGGCAAACTCCTGATCACTCACCCCCATTCGGGCACATTCTTTATCAATAAGGATCTGGAGTGTCATAGGGGTCCTTTGTGAAATTTTAACATTATATTTGGCCCAGTACCCACGAAGCTGTAAAACGGCAGGATTTTCGAGTGAATTTCAACGCATTAAAACAGGATATTTTGTGTCCCGAATATTATAAGTTTCGGAACACTTTTGCCTCAAAAATACGTCAGATGTCCGAAAATGCCCCTTTGCGGGGATAGACCCTCAGTAGCAATGCCCATAAATTTGCTTGGGGTGTCATTTTGCACTCAGCCGGAGCAGACACGACTTTCTTGCTCCGCAGCAGCAATCTCTGCAACCTTATGTTTGTGCAGCAAGTAGTCACTCAACAACTGCTCCACTTCAACCAACCCGCGTTGACCCGCTTTGTCCTGCCGCTCAACCAATCTTAGCCGCGTTCGCGCTAAGCAGTTTATCGCAGCGTCTATGCTAAAGTCCCGTTCTGCGTGTTTTTGCCAAGCAAACCAATTTCTGTTCTTCTTGCACAAGTTCTGGCTTAGCTCTTCAGCTGTCTCAATCTCTTCAATCTCAATCAACTTCATGTATGTGTAGTTCAATAACTTCATCTGTTATACTCCTGCTCGAAGACTTTGTTTTAAAGTTTTAACTTGGACAATACCGTAGGACTAGCGGTAAACATTCGTTTACAACTTCCAGCGTTTCCACCGTATACCCCTCATCAAGCATAGCTTTGTTTCAGCTCTTGCAGTTTCTGTCTGCTATGTAATAGAAAACGCGTCTTCGGCGTCTTCGTCGTCGTACTCTATCTCTTTTGTGCTCAAGCTTTGGATGGCTAGCAATCTTCGCATCTGGCGAATGTTGCGGTATTTGAGCGGACTGTATTTGGGCGCGTTGAGCGCAGACGCTTGTAAAAAAACAGTGTCCGCACCCAACTTGTCATATTCATGCAGCATGTAAATTGATGACCCTTTGTTGCTTCGTACTGCCGCAATATCTGTGTCAGCAAAGCCCATCGTCCAAGAGCTCATGTGTGCCCATTGTTTTCTAGCAAGGTCAGCAAAAAGCGCGAGGTCCATATCTGGCTTGGCAAGAAAATGATAATGCAAGTTTGTGCCACTTTTGCCCATGTGCTTAACCACAACCCTATTGTGCCTCATTCCCACGTTTGTCGCAGCATTTCCGTAGTATGCCCTGTCCAACTTGTTAAAATACTTGCAGACAAGATTTTCAGCCCTGCGCAGGCTAATGCCGTATCCGTCACTGAACGACTACCGGCTGACGCCGGTAGGTTCCCTTTTTGAATGTAATTCAAGATACTGAAGTATGACAGCGTCAGTGACATTGCCGCTGGTTGTTGAGAAAAATCCGCGAGCCCAAAACCGCTGGCCCCAGTACCGTTTGCGCAGTTCGGGAAACTCGCGCTGTATCTTATAAGACGAGCGTCCCTTGATCCGCATCATCACCTTTGACAATGCTATCTGAGGCGGGACCGATATGAACATGTGGACGTGATCGGTCGACAATACGCCCTTCTCAATATGCACGCCAAGTTCTTGGCATGTTTGGATAATGATTTCACGGATACGCTCACGCATCTCACCGCGCATAACTTTGTATCGGTATTTTGTTGTCCAGACGACGTGAAACCGGTGATAAAATTTGGTATGGCTTCCTGTGGAATAGATCATAATCTTCCCTCTCATTTTTAAGACCCTTACCGCTTCGCGGGGTCTTAAAAATGAGAGGGAAGATTATAGTACATTACGCTAAAGCGGACCGGCTGGAAGCCGGTGGCTTTAATCCCGTTTGTGGAAAGTAAACTTCAGCGTGCCAAACACCTGCCAGTTCGTTTCCACCAGCCAATCAGTCAGCGCGCGGTGTTCTTTTTCAATCTCTGCGTAATTCATTTTACTCATCCTTTGTACTGGCTTGATGGGAGCTTGTGGGCTTGCTGCCGGTGCTCCCTAAAATTGCTCTTTGTTAATCATATATCGTTCTCAAAGGTTATTTATGCTTTGGAAACAAAGGGATGATATGTTTTGGCTGCTGCCAAGAACAATTTTTGCAAGCAAGATGGGTTGGATTCACAACTTATTGCGTAGAGGGAAATGACCTTTGCCCACGTTATCGATGTAGTCCTCTGCCGCAGTCAGATATCTTCTAAACGCCATATTCTGTCTGCGTCGTACTTCTTGTTCCACGTCGTGGTATCGCAAGCCGGCGCGCTTCAAGCCGTCCACTGTTTCGCCGTTCACAACCCTGTTCACGGGAATTTTAGCAAGCTCTGCCTGTTCGTATTTATACTTATGGTGCTTGTCTTCGTTCCATATGTCCCAAACCGCTAGCGTCTGATGCAGGGTGGATAGGCGCACCCTGGCGGCAACAGGATAAAGTGCACGGCTCTTGTTTCGCGCCGCGGCAACCTGAACTTTGTGCTCGTCCAACAAACTGCGCAATTTTTTCACGAGTTGGGGCGTGCGAACTTCAAGCGGAATAGACACCACAAGCATGTCGTCAGGTTGGGTGTTTAACACCTTACCTTGTACCGCCATTTGTCGCGCCGCTGGCTCAGCAAACAAGAACTCACCACGCTTCCAGCCGTTGTCCAGTTTCTCCGTCCACCACGACCAAAAGTCCTCGGTTTCATATGCATGCACGTCGCCAAAGTCAGCATAAAGCTTTTTGTAGCGCCCCGCGCCACCGCGTGCGCAGCAGTCCTTGTAACCTTCGTGCCTGCGCAAAAATTCCCACCAAAAATAATAGATGGAATGCTGCCATGGCTCTGCATCAACGAATGGCGGCTGGATGCGAGCGAGTCGTTTTGAAATGTATCCGCCTGTTTCCTTATAACGCCTGCCCAAGAAAGGTGGCGCATGGATAAAAAATTTTGTTCCAACATAGAATCTTTGATATGATATATCATTCATAAACAACGACTTATCACAAAAACTATACTGTGTCATCACGCCACTTTTATCGTACGGCACACATGATGTGTTTCAGGTAGAATGTAGGTGTTGATGGTGATCACGCCGCAACAACGGGGATTAGCCCTTAACCCAATGTTCTTATTAGAAAGGAACACACGATGACTAAGACAACACAAACCGCAGAACTTAACATCCAAATCGCAACCCAAGCTGTTGCTGACCTGAAAAACCTGCGCAAGCAGTTCAAGTCCGCTGACAACCAGCTCATGAGTGCACACAAAGCTGTCTATACTGTTTTGAGCTGCGCATTTGATGTGCTTGTAAGCCTGAAGACAGCTGAGGAATCCAAGCGCGTAAGCGATGTGTTTGAGCAGCAACTTGCAGACATGAAGCGTGATGCCAAAGCAAAGCACGCCATTGCGTCTACAAGCATTGAACTGAAAGTTATTCGCTTCGTCTGCGGTGACCTCAAGCAAAAGCGTGAAAACTCCTATACCCGTGTGCTTCGCATCGCTTTCGCTGAAAATATCCACAATAAGGACATGAACTTTGTTGAGTGGATGCTTGCCGCTGGAGGCGTTGAGCAAGTGCGCCGCAGTGGAAATGGCGAAGTGCCAAAAGACTTCGCCGAAATCGCACGCAACGCGCTAAAGTCCGTGACGCCCCTTGCGTCTGTAGCAGCCGCGCACATCAAACATGCTGGTGATAATGAAACTGGTGATGAGGAGTTTTGCATCGCTGTTGTGCGTAAAAATTCTGATGGCACGTTTGGCATGGTCGCTACTGTCGATAACGCAGCATTGACCAAGCAGGCACTTGTGCGTGCTGGCAAAGGACTGGCGGCTGAGCACGACGCGGTGAAAGCTGCTGATCAGGCACGCGAGCACGAACAAGCGGCAAGTGATGCGACACGTAAGCTTGTAGCCACTGTCAAAACTCCACAGATGGAGGCTGCGTAATGACGAAGCTTTGACTGCGCGATGAGCACGTAATGATCAATGAATGCATTTTTGCGGATGCCTACGTTGAAGAGGATGTGTGGGACTTTTTAAGTCCTGCATGCACTGACAATCTGTTGCTTTGGGGACTACCCGGCACTGGCAAGAGTGCGGTTGTAAAAGCTATTGCATATGAGCGATACGGAACAACTGACTTACAGGATGAAAATGTGGTTGTGCTCGACTGCAAGGACCAGGAGCAAGCAAAGCAACTAAATAGCAAGTATCTGAGGGGTTGGTACAGTTGGGCGAGACTTAATTCTAATTGTCCAATTTTGATACTCGATGAACTTGATGAGCTTACGGACGCACAACAACGCGCACTTACAGCATTCATTAACTCTAGCAGTTTAGATGATCGGCGCAGCATGGTGCTTGCGACAACCAATGTGGATTTGCGGGATAGTTTGCGGGATAGGACGGCTAGCGCAAAAGCATTTTCTGACGCATTGCTGAGCCGCTTCAACACAAAGCTTCAAATGCAGCAACAACTACCTGCGGACGTGCTGCCACTCGCGCAAAGAAAGCTGCAGGCGGCTAATGTGTTATGTGACAACGCAGGATTGCTTGATGTCTTGGCTAGGCACTGTGACCCCACTTCGAAGACGATTGATCTCCGAACGGTTCAAACGGTCGTCAATAAGTTGATACGGCGGTCCACTACAACGGCTAAAAAGCCGCCCTCCAAGCCAAGCCTGCAGCTCATCTAAATAAGCCCAAAAACCCAGGCTTTTGTGCGGGTGAAAAAGCAAAACGTGTTGCCTTGGACTTGGTGGACTGCAAGCCGCTCGCGCATCCAGCTTTGCTGCAATATCTCCCAAAGCTGGGTATCGACCATGACATTGCGCACCAATACCCCTCTCAGATCGATTTTGAGGCCCCTCAGAGCGCTTGGGGCTACTTTGCCCTTGGGGTCACCCTGCGGGAGAGGGTTTGAGGCACGTAATGCGCTGTTTTGGGGGCCCTGTTCCAGCTCAGAAGCCCAGACTTTGCAGATGTGTTTGTAAAGGGACAAATCACTTCGCTATTGCAAAACAGCCACAATTGCATAATTGATCTCTAAGGAAATTTGTGAAAAATGAGGTCCGCTGTGTTGCAAGGTTCAACTATTCTTCTCACTGGTGGTACTGGTTCTTTTGGCTCCCGTTTTGTCCCTATGACGATGGCAAAGTACAACCCCAGCCGGATAATCATTTATTCACGTGATGAAATGAAGCAGTGGGAAATGGCGAAAACCTATGGTGATGACCCGCGAGTCCGCTTTTTCATTGGCGATGTGCGTGATCGCGACCGTTTGTACCGTGCACTTGATGGCGTTGATTATGTTGTGCATGCGGCGGCAACAAAGATAGTGCCGACCGCAGAATACAATCCATTTGAATGCGTTAAGACGAACATTAATGGCGCAATGAACCTGATTGACGCCTGCCTCGATATGGGCGTGAAGCGCTGCGTTGCTCTGTCGACCGACAAGGCATCAAGTCCAATCAATCTTTATGGCGCTACGAAGCTAGCGTCGGACAAGCTTTTTGTCGCGGGAAACAGCTATTCCGGCGCGAACAAATGCCGATTTTCTGTGGTGCGCTATGGCAATGTTATGGGCTCTCGTGGTTCCGTTATTCCGTTCTTTATGTCGCTAGATGATAAGGCCGAAGTTCCCATCACCGATCCACGTATGACGCGGTTTATGATCAGCCTCGAAGAGGGCGTTGATCTTGTTTGGCATGCCTTTGACGATATGGTGGGCGGGGAAATCTATGTACGCAAAATTCCGTCGATGAACATTGCGGATATCGCGGACACGGTCGTTCCCGGGCGCGCGCAAAAGACTGTTGGCATTCGACCCGGTGAAAAACTGCATGAACAGATGATTGGCCCAGAGGATGCGCCGCATACCTATGAGTACGACAAGTACTACAAAATCATCCCTGCAATCCATAACTGGTCTAGCGACCCGGTCCGAATCAAAAATGGCAAGGCCGTTCCTGAAGACTTCAACTATTCCTCCGATAACAACGCAGAATGGATGTCGCCACAACAGCTCACGCAGTGGATGTCGGACAACCGCGATAAGATCGGAAAGTTCTAGCGATGATCCCTTACGGGCGACAAGACATCACCGAAGAGGATGAGCAGGCTGTCATAGCGGTTCTACGCTCTGATTTTCTGACGCAAGGACCACAGGTTCCTGCTTTCGAAGGGGCGATTGCGCAGTATGTTAATGCAAAGCATGCCATAGCCGTAAACTCTGCAACGTCCGCCTTGCATATCGCTTGTATGGCGCTCAACCTTGGGAAAGGTGACGTCTTATGGACGGTACCGAACAGTTTTGTAGCTTCTGCCAATGTTGGACTCTACTGTGGCGCAACCGTGGATTTTGTCGATATCACCCCAGACACCTACGTGATGTGTCCTGACAAACTTGAGGCAAAGCTTAAGAAGGCAAATACAGAGGGAAAATTGCCAAAAGTCATCGTGCCTGTTCATTTTGCCGGCCAAAGTTGCGACATGCGCCGGATCGGCAGCCTTGCAGTGCGATATGGTATAAAGGTCATCGAGGATGCGTCCCATGCGATTGGCGCGCGATACTTGGGCGCATTGGTTGGGAATTGCGCCTATTCTGATATCGCGGTGTTCAGCTTCCACCCTGTTAAAATCATCACAACCGCGGAAGGTGGCATGGCCACCACACAAAATGCCGAGTTGGCGCATAGGATGGAGCTTTCCCGTTCGCACGGCGTGACCCGTGACGCAGACCTTATGCAGAATGAAAGCGAGGGCGGCTGGTATTATGAACAGGTTGCTTTTGGGTACAACTACCGCATGACCGAATTGCAGGCTGCTTTAGGTCTGAGCCAGATGTCGCGATTGGACCAGTTCGTCGCGCGCCGCAACGCGCTTGCGCAACGCTATGATCTGCTTTTGCAGGGCCTTGACGTAAAAACCCCAGCACAGGCATCGGATAGTTATTCGTCCTATCACCTTTATCCAATCCAAGTTGACGACCGTGCACGAGTATTTGCTGAGCTGCGCGAGAATGGGATCGGCGTGAACGTGCATTATATCCCGATCCACAGGCAACCGTTTTATGCCGCTATGGGGTTCCACAAAGGTGATTTTCCGGTGGCCGAAAACTACTATGACAATGCGATCTCGATACCTTTGTACGCGGGACTAAGCGATGCCGACCAAGATACCGTCATAGAAAAATTAGGGCATGCGACCCGTGGCTAAGCGCCCGCAACTTCTTGCCTATCTCAATGGCATGCCGGACGTTGAAAGCACCTATCCGGTGCTGGAACGGCTGCATAAGCGCGGCAAAGTCGATGTGCGCGCGATTGTGTACAGCAAGCTCTTGCGAAATGAAACCCGTCTGCCGGACGCTTTTGCGGCGCACGGGCTTGTTCCGCAAGCAAGTTCAAAACTGCGGATGAAGTTACTTTTTCAAAGGGACATTCCATACTACACGTCTCTTGTGATTATGGGTGGAATTAGTAGCCACGGTGAGACAGCGGCGTTTGGGTCTGACCTGAGCAGTTTACGGAGCTGATCGAAGCCAATTCGAAAGAATGACTTTGCAAAATATCCGTGTTTTTTCCGCTTCATTTTCCCGCCTCCAATAAGCTTTGTGGCGGTTTTAGATGCCCATGCAACCGCGAGCGCAACGAGACCTAAAAGAAGCTCAAGTTTTTTGGAGATGGTCAGTCGTGTGTCTTCAAGATTGAAGCCGCGTGTCTTTGTGTCGCCAAAGAGGCTCTCAATGGCCCATCTTTTCTTGTAGGTGGCGAGGGCCCGATGTGCGGGCCGGTTAGAGACGACGATCAAAAGCTCACCCCCCTTGATGCGCTTTGCAGCAAAGCTAAACCACGTGGCCTCCCCCAAATTGTTGCCTCCAAATCGGGCATCAAAGTTGCGCTTACCGCGACAGGTGCGCAACAAGGTGCTTAGATTTTGCGTTTTCCCGTCCTGTGTGGTCACAAGTTGGTTTGCTTTGATACGGATGACAAATGGGACGTTGTTTTTATGAAGAAAATCCAACCATTGTGCTCCAATGAATTCCCGGTCCGCTAACAAGAACTTGATGGTGGAGACCTCAAACACCGACAGATAACGTTTCATCAAGGCAATGCGCTGAGCAGTATCGCTGTTCCCTGCACGCCCCAAAACGCTCCACATCAACGGAATACGGTGGCGGCGTGTGACAATGGCTAAGACCAAGAAGTTGACATGGCGTTGGCCAATTTTCCAATTTGTTCGGTCCAAGCATAAATGCCAGGTGGGGCCAGAACCAATCATTTTAACAAGCAAGGGGGCCGCCCAATCCGAGCCAAGATCAACATGCTGGAAAAAGCGTTGTAGGCGACGGTAGGTGCTTTCAACCTTGCTATCGGTAGGAAACTCACAGGCCAGATGGCTCAAATTTACCGTCCGGGCATTCACCATTCCCATGATCAAGAGGCACATCGTTTCAAGGCGACTGTTGCTCAACTCTAAATGGGGGGATAACCTCTTCTTGAGGGTCGTCAGGGCTTTCGTGATCATCAGTGGAACCTTTTTTAGCGATAAGAGTCCGCTCCTAAATCACCTTCTGACACCCTCAACCACCCTACTGTCGTGTAGTATGGGAACATTCGCAAATCAGACGCCGTGCTGACGATTGCAGACCCGTTTTGGGACAGTACGACCCGCAAGCAGCGCGGGACCTACATGCGCAAGATTGGCAAGCCATCGATCTTTCTAGAGCTATGACTGAATCTGGTGTTTGAGTGGTTTGAAGGTTGGCGGCGTATCTGGTTGAATTGTTGTTGGAAGACAGCAGCCCAACCAAAGGAGATACACCACCATGGGAACTACTAACATTGTTGATTTTGCGCGTCGAGACGAGATGACGGACGCGTTGACGGAGTTGCTGAAAACGGGAGCACAACAATTGATCGCGACAGCAGTTGAGGCTGAGCTTGTCAGTTATTTGGCGCAATTTACCGGCTTACGCACCGATGCCGGTCACGCGGCAGTCGTGCGTAATGGACATCATCCGGCCCGCCCGTTTCAAACGGGCATTGGCCCTGTGAGCGTGCGCATTCCAAAGGTTCGGTCCAAGGACGGCACACCGGTGACATTCCGGTCTGCCCTGGTGCCGCCCTATGTGCGCCGCACGAAGACGCTGGAAGCGGCCTTGCCATGGCTTTACCTCAAAGGGATCTCCAGCGGCGAGATGGCTCCCGCCCTCAAGGTTCTTCTGGGCCCAGATGCCGTTGGCTTGTCGGCTAATACGGTTTCGCGTTTAAAACGCGATTGGGCCAATGAATACGAGGCTTGGAAAGGCGCTGAGTTAGATGACGAGCCCATCGTCTATATCTGGGCCGACGGCGTTCACAGCGGCCTTCGGGGCGAGGATGACAAGCTCTGTGCCCCTGTTATTATTGGGGTAACTGCCCGTGGCAAGAAGCGATTTCTGGCAATTGAGGATGGGGTGCGCGAGTCCACGCAGAGCTGGCGCGAGGTTCTGCTTAACCTCAAAAGCCGAGGCATGAATGCGCCCAAACTGGTCATCGGGGACGGTGCCATGGGGTTTTGGGCGGCCATGGACGAAGTCTATCCTGAGACCCGCCATCAACGCTGTTGGCAACACAAAACGATGAACGTGCTCAATTGTTTACCCAAGCTGTCTCAGCCAAAAGCCAAGGCCGCGCTGCACGACATCTGGCAGGCTGAGACCAAAGTCGATGCAGAAAAGGCGTTCGATCTGTTCATCAAAACCTACGAACCCAAATATCCCAAGGCCACACTATGCCTGCAAAAAGATCGTGAGGAACTCATGGCATTCTTCGACTTCCCGGCGCAGCATTGGCAAAGCATCCGCACTAGCAATCCAATTGAATCGGCCTTCGCGACGATCCGGCATCGTACCAAGCGTTCAAAGGGCTGCCTGTCACGCGATGGCATGCTGCACATGATGTTCAAACTGGGGCAATGTGCTGAGCAAAATTGGAGGAAGCTACGCGGCTTTGACTACCTCGCAAAAGTCATCACAGGCGTCACGTTCAAAGACGGAATCGAAACCACAAACCCCGACCAGATCACCGCATGACCAACAATACTCAAACACCAGATTTGACAATAACTCATCTTTCTACAGCACGGCGCTTATCAATTGGGGGTCAATGGCTCGCTGACTGAGGGCAAGATGCCTTACTACAGCGAAAAGCTGTTGTTTTGGGAAGCATTGGGTGCCAACCGAAGTATTTTCGTTGATGATGTCATTTCAAAGGTGGAAGTCGTCGGGTTTGTTAAGCAAAACATCCTGCCGGAACGGACATGGCCCGCGGAGGTTACAGCATGGAAGGCGCGCTACAAACACCGCCTTCTGGTGTGCCAATCGTTCCGTTGGGGCAAAGGGCGTTATCACAAAGACGATATTCAAAGCTTCTATGACCTGATTGAAACCGTGGTGAAACGGAACCCCGATCTAGGCATTATTATCCGGCCTCACCGTGGCAAAGTGCGCCAAAACCACCGCAACTATGACAAATATTTGCAAGACAAATATCCAAGTGTTCTGTTTTCGAAGTATCACTCAGGACCGCTGGCAAAAGCGACGATTCATGACACGCTCGCTTTATGTGATGCGATGGTGTCACCGACATCGACGACAGTTCTCGATTGCGTCTACGCAGGCAAACCGGCGGCAGTGTTTGATGAAGGGCTCGATATCTTTCCCGGCTTGATGCAAATCGCTGATGCGGACGGACTAGAGCGTTTCTTGGATCAGATAGACAGACCCGGACCAGAGCAGGCACAGCTTATCACACGCTTTGGCACGTTTACTGATAACCTAGATCGCGCCGCCGAAAGCATTGAACGCCACCTTTCGCCAGTGCATAAACCTGTGGCGGAATAGCCATGACAGACTTTGACGTAAATCTCGCAAATATGCTTGAGGGCATGGAAACAGCCGATAGTGCCTTTAAGCCCACGAATTTTTGGTCAAGTGGCCTGCCGTCCATTATGAAAGACATTGAAGCACTTGGCGTCGAAACGTTCCGAGATCACCCTTCTGCCGCCTTTTTCTATGTACCTGTTTATGCATCCAACACGCTACGGCGCTATGGCCGGTTTGTTCTACCAATTGCAAACAAATTGCCTGCGCGCAAGAAAGCCAAGTTTATGCGCAGGTTGACGCGGTTGGATCGCGCGTTGGCCGATTACCGGTTGATGCTTGCCACATCTTTGCAGGGTGGACTGCCGATTGAGGATGTTTCTGAAAGCGACGTAGGCAGCGGTGAGCGGTTTGAATTTGATGGGCGTTCTTTCAGCCGTTCGATGTTGAATTACATGCGTGCTCTGAACCTTTATAAACGTCATGCTGACAGCTCCAAGGTCGCGAGCATTCTTGAGATCGGCGGGGGGTATGGCACGCTTGGTGAAATCTTGCTAAAGGCGGTTGCGGGTGGAATTTATGTCAACGTGGATATCCCGCCAGTCGCGGCGATCTCGACCTACTATTTGCAACAAGTGTTTGGTGTGGACAATGTTCTTACCTACACCGATGCCGAAGAGCTGGACGAGATAGATTTGGACGCGCTAAAGTCGCGTTACCGCGCCATCGTGTTGTGCCCATGGCAGCTTCCCAGGGTGAAGGGGCAGGTCGATTTGTTCGCGAACTTCATGTCCTTCCAAGAAATGGAACCTGACGTTGTGCGCAACTATATAAAAATGGTTCAACCACTAGTGAAATACCACGTTCTAGTTCGCAATAGCGCCGTTGGTAAAAAGGTGGCTGCAAAAAAGGGCGACATTGGCGTAATGGAACAGGTGAAATCAGACTTTATCCAACAACAGTTTGATGCCTTTGACACCGTCGCTGCAGATGCGTTTGTCTATGGCGAAGAAAACGAAACAGGCACCTATAGATCAGAGGTCTGTTTGCTAAAGCGCCGTTAACGATCAGCTATCAGGCCCCATGCCAGCGGGGTCCCGCGTGCGATATCATCTGCGGCAGTCGTCCCGATAATGTCGGGCAGGTGCTTTGGCACAAGGCCAAGCCCCGGGCGAATGGATCGGACATTCGTTTCATTGAACACTTCGCCTGCTTTGACATCTTGTGTGACATAAAGCGACCTGCGAAATTGTGCATTGGCCCCGCCGATACCTTTGCGGTCATACAGCGGTTCACCCAAAGCGGAATGCGCCATGCGGCAATCGGCGACAAGTTGTTTGAACTCGTCCGGTTCGAGCGAGAACTCTGCATCCGGCCCACCATCCGCCCGCGCCAGAGTCATGTGCTTTTCAATGATACATGCACCCAACGCGATAGACGCAACAGCAACCGCACTACCTAAAGAATGATCCGACAGGCCAACCGGTACACCATAGGTGGCTGCCAATGTCTTGATGGTTTGAAGACGCATTGTCTCGGGTGCGGCTGGATAGGCGGAAATGCAATGCAGCAGGGCAAAGCCATCTGCACCGCCCTCGCGGGCCGCGCGGCAAGCATCATCGATCTCGCCGTAACTGGCGATGCCCGTGGACATGATCAGCGGTTTGCCGGTGCGGGCCGCCTTGGTGATTAACGGGGTGTCAACCAGTTCGAACGAAGCGATTTTGTAGGCCGGCGCGTCCAGCGTTTCGAGGAAATCGACCGCAGTGTGATCAAATGGCGATGAAAACACATGCAAGCCATGACCACGCGCGCGCGCAAACAACTCTTCATGCCAGTCCCAAGGCGTCGATGCCTCAGCGTACAGATCATGCAACGTGCGCCCTGCCCAAAGCCCATCTTCAATGCGGAATTCCGGGCGATCACTGACGATTGTAATTGTATCGGCGGTATAAGTCTGCAGCTTGACAGCATCTGCGCCAGTTTGGGCGGCAGCGTCCACCAATGCCAAGGCACGGCCTAGTTCACCGTTATGGTTCCCCGACAGTTCTGCAATGATGTAGGGCGACTGGTCGGTTGCAATAACCCTGTCGCCAATTCGAAACTGCTGTGACATACGAGTCTCCATTCTGGTCAATTATTGTCTGGCCTATCAAGCACATATAAAAGCTGGCCTTTGTCTGCATTGTCGATCTGCCTGAACCCTAACTTGAGGTGTAGCGCCTGCGAAGCCGCGTTGCCCGTCAAAACTACGGCTTTTATGCGTTCACAAGCCGTATCGCGCCAGATTTCTTGCAGAAACCACGCAAGCATGCGCCCACCTGCGCCTTTATGTGTTTCACGAGCTCCAAGATAGAAATTCCAAAGCCACACGCCGCTGCCATGATCTACGGCAGACACAAACCCTATGGGTAGCCCTTCTTCATAAATGCGCCACAGACCATCTGTCCGGTTTAGCACCTGATTCATCCACACGAGGTGGCTGTCGAAACTGAAGTGGGTTTGGGTCAGGCTGGCGTTTTGAACATGCGGTGATGATCGCCAATCGAATATGTGGCGCGTATCGTCTCGCGTAAGCGGGCGCAGGTTCGCCTCAAGACAATCAAGCACACGTTCAGTTCCTTTGCCATCACAAAGCTGTGCTGCCGCACGCGCCATGTCTTCGGTTTGGTCAATTGCAGCGTCAACGGCGGCTTTCAACCGCTGCACACTGCGCGCATCGTCCAAGGGCAGGCAAATTGCAGCACCCCTTTCATCAATTGCCTGACAGAGTGGCATTTGATTAGCAGCCACACCAACCACAACAGTCGGAAGCCCAAGGCAGCATCTTTCCCAAGTCGACATGCCCGCAGCTCCGATACATAGGTCAGCCACAGCCAACCGTTCCGGCATGTCAGGCGTGTCAAGGGTCAGATACCAACCAGTGCGCCCCGCAACCCGTTGCTCAACAGCGGCACGCGATTGACTTGCATGCCCCATGACGACCTCAACCTCGCCGTCCCAATCTTCCAATGCATCAAGCGCGAGAAGCGCGAGACCTGCCGCGTCCATCAAACCGGGGGTGACGATGATACGCCGGACAGGCCCGTTCATGCGTGCAAGTGCGGCTTCCCGTGTTTGTGCAAACTCTGGACGCAAAAGTGCAAAAGATGGACCTATCATTGCCGGACTGCCAGCATATGTGCGACTGCCGTTCAACCGTGTTTGATCCAGGACTAGGTCTGCACCCAATGCGCGATCATCCAGATCATCAATTGCGAGTGTTTTGACTGCGGTGTGTTTCTGAATCGCGCCAACCCAACGCGCATCCAAGCCGTAATGGTCCCAAATCAACCAATCTGCTCGGCATCCCAGCACGATTTCAGCAGTGCGAGCGGCATCAATGTCCCATGGTAGCCGCAGCCACGCCACATGTGTTGGTGACGTTTCAGGGACAAAATCTTGCGGCATAATTTCAACGACCTCAAACGATTTACGGGTCAGATAGGACGTCATCGCATCCTTCATACAAACAAAAACGACATCGTGACCACGTCCGCGTGCACCCTCCGCTAACGTAAGACAGCGCACGATATGTCCTCCACCGATTAGGGCGCCGCCGTCAACGCGGATAACTATCCTCATGGTGTATACATTAACAACTTGAACAATTTTTCAGCGCTATGCCAGTCAGCAGGCGTGTCTATATCTACTGCACGATCAAGCGGCAGTTCGACTCCGTCAGCCCCATCCCAGACATGCGATTCCGCATCCAACCACGTTTTCGCCGTAGCCCAATAAAACTGCCCTGCGTCAAAAAATGCAGGCGCGAGGTCTTGTGACCGCTTACTCATCATTGCAAGTGCACGCGGTACCAGGGACTGACCGACGCGTTTATAGGCCCTGTCAATCGGCGTTGGGTATTGCCCGACGGTTAACACCCATTTTGCACCAGCCAGTAGTTTTTTGTGCCCCAAGCAAAGGTCGGCTTGGTCCAAAAAAAAGGCTGTGGGGTAGATGCAGCACACTGAAGTATCAGGCTGCAAGTCCATCCGTGCAACGGTGTCACGAATGACATCCGTGGAGCTGGTAAAATCATCAGAAAGCTCTGGCGTGCGCATTAAAACGGTCGCGCCAATATTTTGTGCAATCTGGGCAATCTCAGGGTCGTCGGTGCTGACAATAATCTGGTCAAACAGTCCACTCTCTTGAGCCACAGAGATCGGCCAACTAAGCGCTGGCTTACCACAAAACGGCTTAATATTCTTTCTTGGAATGCGCTTGGAGCCGCCCCTAGCAGGAATGATTGCAACTGATTTTTCCAAAGATGCGTCCCAAGACTTAATGTTGCTTTGCCAATATCGTATAAGTTACATGCTCGCACCGAATTTTGAAAGCCCGCGCAAGGCTTGGATTCAAACATCAAGTGCAACGGTTGATTTGAAGGCCGCGATTTCGTCGGCCATGGCTTCAGCGGGTGTTCTCCAACCGAGAGTTTTTCTCGGACGGTTGTTCATCAGGTTTGCAACGTCGTTCAGCCATGTTTGGCTTGCACCGTTCAGGTCAGTTCCTTTGGGCATGTACTGACGCAGCAGTCCGTTGGTGTTCTCGTTGCTGCCACGCTGCCAAGGCGCATGCGGATCGCAGAACCAGATATCGATCTTCAACCGTCTGGCGAGTTCGGGGTGGCAGGCCATTTCGGAGCCGCGGTCGTAGGTCATGCTCTTGCGCAAAGCAGCGGGTAGTCGTCTCATCTGGCGGGTGAAGCTGTCGAGCGCGGCCTCGGCCCCATTGCCGTCCATTTTGCAAAGAATGACAAAGCGTGTCTTGCGCTCGACCAAGGTCCCCACTGACGAGCGATTGAATGCGCCCTTGATGAGGTCGCCCTCCCAATGGCCTGGTACCAGTCGCGCTTCGATCTCTTCAGGGCGATTGATAATGCGCAATGATTCCGGGACCATAGCACTGCCCGCCGCTGTCCTGCGCTTGAGCCCACGCTTAGGCTTCGCTTGACGCAACGCCTCGATCATCGCCGCCTTCAGCCCACCACGTGGCTGCGCGTAAATCGCGGCATAGATGGTCTCATGGCTCACATGGGCGGATGGATCATCAGGCTTCATGAGACGCAGTCTCTGCGCAATCTGCTCAGGCGACCAGTGCAGATGTACGAGCTTGCCATGAACAAAACGATAAAGATCGCTCCCCTCCACAAGCTTGCGCTCGCGGCGGCAGCGCGCACGCCGGGCATCATAGGCCTGCCGCGCCGCTTGCGGGCAATAGCTGCCGTCTTCCTGCCGACCTCGCGCCAGCTCACGGCAGATCGTGCTCGCCGGGCGATGCAAAAGCTGGCCGATCAACCGCTGACTGCTGCCCCTATTATGCTCGGCTAATATCACGCCACGGTCCTCGCTGCTGAGGTGCTTGCTTCATATGTCCATCACAACATCCTATGCCCAAAGGGCTCTGAGTGTTGCATTTGAAACTTGAGCCTAAGAGGTATCAAAGCTAGAGATGCGCGTCTTATCCCCGAGTATCCGAGCCACGGCGATCTTGGCATTGTCGTAGAAAATGGATTGCGGAATGCCGCCAAAGAAAGCAAAGGCGGACACATGGCCATCGCAAAACGCCTCGATTGTCTCAGCTGGATATCCCTTCACAAACACCTCTTTGGTGCGCCGCTTTTGCTCCCGAACGTAGTAAGTCACCGTAGTCAGGCTGCCAGCGTACCAATGTTCGTCACGCAGGCGTTCAAAAATGCGCTTCGCTGTATACCGCTGCTTTTTGATCAGGGCCTTATCTGTGCGCAGAATCTCATTAATAACACCGACATAATCATCAAGCGTTGGGCGACGTGGCGCTTCTGAACGGCGGTAACCAGGTGGCAGTGCATGACGCAGCATCTTCGCGATCGTCTTACGGTCCTTGTTAAAATACCGAGCCACTTCTCAGGCTGACATGCCGTCCTTCAAACATGCGCGGTGCACACGATTATAAATATCCACAGAATACATCTCCCGCCCTCCGAATAAACGAAAGACACAAACTGGCGGAATTTTACTCCACTACAACTGCGCTATGCCGCAGCCGTTTCTGTGGCTCATTATTGCTGTACTTTTTACGCTCAAAAGCCGGGGGATGAATGCCCCCAAACTGGCTGTCGGGGACGGCGCAATGGTGATGACGCTGTACAGTTCATGACGACAGAGCGCAGACTTATGTGAGCAACATAAGAAGCGAAATCATGTCTGCACTATCCAACGGGCTGTTTGTCCCGCAAGATCAATAATCTAAAAAGGATATCGCCCCATGTCGGGTCTATCAGCATAAAGGTACGTAATGCGACATAGGATTATGTCTCGGTCTCGAACCGTCTCATCTGCGAGGCCGATGCTGCCTGCACCTCGACTGCACGGCCACCGACAACCTGGCGCATGACCGGATCAAGGGCCAGTCGGTCTGCGTCGTTGACGTCCTCGTAGCCCGCAAGCAGACCATAGACCGATTGTCGAAAAATCCCCCCGAGCCGGTGAACGGTTTTCTTGCCCCGGCGGTTGTTATTGAGCGCACCCGACGCAAGATTAGACAATCCGAGCACGTCATCCAACTCGCGCATCACCAGCAAACCGCCATCGGAACTGAGCTGCGTGCCACGAAATTTCAGCCGCACCCGGCGGTCAAAACCAAGCCGCCCATCACCCGTTTTGCCTGCACCCTCTGGGTGATCCATAATCCGCAACCTCCGGCTCAATTAACATGCTGAAATAAAACACATTACTGGCAATCAGAGGCGCGAAAACGTCGAGTTACTTGGGGAATGCGGGTTAACATGCTCGGGGAATATGATTTCTCTGAAGAAAAGCTCAAAGATACCCTCGGAATACTGCCCCCGAAAAAGGCAGCATAAAATCAGTGCAAAAATGGGGGATCTGAACGACTACCGGCTGACGCCGGTAGGTTCCCTTTTTGAATGTAATTCAAGATACTGAAGTATGACAGCGTCAGTGACATTGCCGCTGGTTGTTGAGAAAAATCCGCGAGCCCAAAACCGCTGGCCCCAGTACCGTTTGCGCAGTTCGGGAAACTCGCGCTGTATCTTATAAGACGAGCGTCCCTTGATCCGCATCATCACCTTTGACAATGCTATCTGAGGCGGGACCGATATGAACATGTGGACGTGATCGGTCGACAATACGCCCTTCTCAATATGCACGCCAAGTTCTTGGCATGTTTGGATAATGATTTCACGGATACGCTCACGCATCTCACCGCGCATAACTTTGTATCGGTATTTTGTTGTCCAGACGACGTGAAACCGGTGATAAAATTTGGTATGGCTTCCTGTGGAATAGATCATAATCTTCCCTCTCATTTTTAAGACCCTTACCGCTTCGCGGGGTCTTAAAAATGAGAGGGAAGATTATAGTACATTACGCTAAAGCGGACCGGCTGGAAGCCGGTGGCTTTAATCCCGTTTGTGGAAAGTAAAAACAAGAAAAACCCAGTCAATCCAATGTCATAGCGCAAACGCTATGTCGGGTTTCGTACCTTTATGCTAAGGAACCCAAGTGCGCCGCAGTGGAAATGGCGAAGTGCCAAAAGACTTCGCCGAAATCGCACGCAACGCGCTAAAGTCCGTGACGCCCCTTGCGTCTGTAGCAGCCGCGCACATCAAACATGCTGGTGATAATGAAACTGGTGATGAGGAGTTTTGCATCGCTGTTGTGCGTAAAAATTCTGATGGCACGTTTGGCATGGTCGCTACTGTCGATAACGCAGCATTGACCAAGCAGGGAGCTATGACTGAATCTGGTGTTTGAGTGGTTTGAAGGTTGGCGGCGTATCTGGTTGAATTGTTGTTGGAAGACAGCAGCCCAACCAAAGGAGATACACCACCATGGGAACTACTAACATTGTTGATTTTGCGCGTCGAGACGAGATGACGGACGCGTTGACGGAGTTGCTGAAAACGGGAGCACAACAACTGATCGCGACAGCAGTTGAGGCTGAGCTTGTCAGTTATTTGGCGCAATTTACCGGCTTACGCACCGATGCCGGTCACGCGGCAGTCGTGCGTAATGGACATCATCCGGCCCGCCCGTTTCAAACGGGCATTGGCCCTGTGAGCGTGCGCATTCCAAAGGTTCGGTCCAAGGACGGCACACTGGTGACATTCCGGTCTGCCCTGGTGCCGCCCTATGTGCGCCGCACGAAGACGCTGGAAGCGGCCTTGCCATGGCTTTACCTCAAAGGGATCTCCAGCGGCGAGATGGCTCCCGCCCTCAAGGTTCTTCTGGGCCCAGATGCCGTTGGCTTGTCGGCTAATACGGTTTCGCGTTTAAAACGCGATTGGGCCAATGAATACGAGGCTTGGAAAGGCGCTGAGTTAGATGACGAGCCCATCGTCTATATCTGGGCCGACGGCGTTCACAGCGGCCTTCGGGGCGAGGATGACAAGCTCTGTGCCCTTGTTATTATTGGGGTAACTGCCCGTGGCAAGAAGCGATTTCTGGCAATTGAGGATGGGGTGCGCGAGTCCACGCAGAGCTGGCGCGAGGTTCTGCTTAACCTCAAAAGCCGAGGCATGAATGCGCCCAAACTGGCCATCGGGGACGGTGCCATGGGGTTTTGGGCGGCCATGGACGAAGTCTATCCTGAGACCCGCCATCAACGCTATTGGCAACACAAAACGATGAACGTGCTCAATTGTTTACCCAAGCTGTCTCAGCCAAAAGCCAAGGCCGCGCTGCACGACATCTGGCAGGCCGAGACCAAAGTCGATGCAGAAAAGGCGTTCGATCTGTTCATCAAAACCTACGAACCCAAATACCCCAAGGCCACACTATGCCTGCAAAAAGATCGTGAGGAACTCATGGCATTCTTCGACTTTCCGGCGCAGCATTGGCAAAGCATCCGCACTAGCAATCCAATTGAATCGGCCTTCGCGACGATCCGGCATCGTACCAAGCGTTCAAAGGGCTGCCTGTCACGCGATGGCATGCTGCACATGATGTTCAAACTGGGGCAATGTGCTGAGCAAAATTGGAGGAAGCTACGCGGCTTTGACTACCTCGCAAAAGTCATCACAGGCGTCACGTTCAAAGACGGAATCGAAACCACAAACCCCGACCAGATCACCGCATGACCAACAATACTCAAACACCAGATTTGACAATAACTCCCAAGCAGGCACTTGTGCGTGCTGGCAAAGGACTGGCGGCTGAGCACGACGCGGTGAAAGCTGCTGATCAGGCACGCGAGCACGAACAAGCGGCAAGTGATGCGACACGTAAGCTTGTAGCCACTGTCAAAACTCCACAGATGGAGGCTGCGTAATGACGAAGCTTTGACTGCGCGATGAGCACGTAATGATCAATGAATGCATTTTTGCGGATGCCTACGTTGAAGAGGATGTGTGGGACTTTTTAAGTCCTGCATGCACTGACAATCTGTTGCTTTGGGGACTACCCGGCACTGGCAAGAGTGCGGTTGTAAAAGCTATTGCATATGAGCGATACGGAACAACTGACTTACAGGATGAAAATGTGGTTGTGCTCGACTGCAAGGACCAGGAGCAAGCAAAGCAACTAAATAGCAAGTATCTGAGGGGTTGGTACAGTTGGGCGAGACTTAATTCTAATTGTCCAATTTTGATACTCGATGAACTTGATGAGCTTACGGACGCACAACAACGCGCACTTACAGCATTCATTAACTCTAGCAGTTTAGATGATCGGCGCAGCATGGTGCTTGCGACAACCAATGTGGATTTGCGGGATAGTTTGCGGGATAGGACGGCTAGCGCAAAAGCATTTTCTGACGCATTGCTGAGCCGCTTCAACACAAAGCTTCAAATGCAGCAACAACTACCTGCGGACGTGCTGCCACTCGCGCAAAGAAAGCTGCAGGCGGCTAATGTGTTATGTGACAACGCAGGATTGCTTGATGTCTTGGCTAGGCACTGTGACCCCACTTCGAAGACGATTGATCTCCGAACGGTTCAAACGGTCGTCAATAAGTTGATACGGCGGTCCACTACAACGGCTAAAAAGCCGCCCTCCAAGCCAAGCCTGCAGCTCATCTAAATAAGCCCAAAAACCCAGGCTTTTGTGCGGGTGAAAAAGCAAAACGTGTTGCCTTGGACTTGGTGGACTGCAAGCCGCTCGCGCATCCAGCTTTGCTGCAATATCTCCCAAAGCTGGGTATCGACCATGACATTGCGCACCAATACCCCTCTCAGATCGATTTTGAGGCCCCTCAGAGCGCTTGGGGCTACTTTGCCCCTGGGGTCACCCTGCGGGAGAGGGTTTGAGGCACGTAATGCGCTGTTTTGGGGGCTGTTGCGGATCAGTGCAGAATAGCACGTTAGCAAAAATAACTCACTGATAAGTAATGGCTTTTTTGGTCAGCTTAATTCAGAAATTTTGCTATTTTGTGAGGTGATTAAGTAATTGCTTTTAAACAGATAAAAACTCCTTAGAGGGGTATTATGCACTGATCTGGAACAGATCCCATGCTGTCCGTGCTATTTGGGAACGGGAACAAAAGGCAGATCGCCTCAATTTGCGTCTGCTGTGGTTTGGTCGAGGTGTTGTCGTCTTTGTTTTGGCGATGATGGTACTGCTGCCTTGCTTCACAGTAGATTTCCTGTCCGGCTGCGCTGTCCTTGGCGGTGTTTGGACTACGATAACAACGGGTTTTGAGGTTTGTGTGCAGAATCGGAATGATGCTTTGTTTTTTAGGGTCTGTTTATGTGCAGCTGTTTGTGTATCCATTTCTAGTCATCTTCTTGTGTTAAATATGATTTAATATTTGGGTTACGCACTTTTTTAGGGCGCTATTTGTTATATTAAACAATGCACTAGTATATTGATGGGTGTGTGTTAACACGTTAAAAGGTGTGTACTAACACGAAAATTAGTGTGTAGTAGCACGTTTCTGCTTCCCGGTGTGTAGTAGCACGAAAGAACTTGACTCGGTGTATAATAACACGAATTTTTGGGTGTATGGTGGGTAATAACACGAAAGCACGGTCTCCTCTTCTTCCTGACCGAATGCAGCAAGGCGACTTCTTCGTCTGCGATATATTTGATGCTGCGCCCAAGGGCGACATGGCTTCAATGGAGCATCCAGTGTTTTCTATCTCAACAAAACCGGACAAAAATATCCGTAGATATGAGAATGGGAACATTTTTGTCGAAGTTGTTCCTTCAGTTAAGGGGCTAGCAACAGTCTACGACCGTGACATCCTGATCTTCTGCATTTCTCAAGTGATTGCGGCTTTGAATGATGGTCGGGAGGTCAACCAAACGATACGTTTCAAGGCGTTTGACCGGCGTTGTTGCAGGGAGGCATCTGTAGTCGCAAGTGCCCTTTCCCATGATTTAGGTCATGCAACAGCCTCGTACTTGGCACGACCAAGCCCGTTCATTTTGTTGAGAATGTTTGTCCCAATCCTGACTTCAGTTTTTTGGTTCGGAAAGTTCCGAGCTTTCAGTTTGGGGCCGATGACCATCTTCCAGCGGCCTATTTGTGCTTCGCCTCGGCTCCGGTGATTGTAGCCGCTGCTAACTTGCCATGCCAGGCGCCCTTTGTCTCGAACCTCCGCGATGTGTTTATCTCGGGGCGTTGGATTACGGGCAGCATCGAGGCTGAGAACGGCCGTGATCGGAGGCGGGATTACAATCTCTATAGCTTCACCAAAACGGTCCAAAAGCAGATCGCTGGTAGCGATCGCCATCATAGGCGCCATCCGCCAAAAAGCGGCTAACAGGAGCCTCAATCTGGTCTAGAAGTTCGGGCAAAGCAGTTGGATCGCCCACGTCGTCTTTTGTCAAATCGGAGCAAACGATATCTCCAGTTGTGAGATCCAGTCCAAGGTGGAGCTTGCGCCACGACTTACGTTTGGCCTTTGTTTTATGCTTGTTCTGCAACCATTCGCCTTCACCAAATATCTTCAGACCCGTACTATCCACAACTAATTCGATTGGGCCAGCCCTTTGGGCTTTAGATTTTTCTGGCATGCTGAGCCCCGCACCTCTCCGCGAGAGGGTCGAGAAATCCGGAACGGGAACATCCAGCCCCATAAGCCGCGCCAAACTGCCGACCAATCCTTGCGTCTGCCGCAAAGGTTGTTTGAAAACCATACCCAGCGTCAGGCATACTGATATGGCCATATCAGAATATGTGGGTTGGCCGCCTGGCGTCTGACGTTTATCGGCAAGCCACTTATCTGCAACCTCAGGGCTCAACCAAATTGTCACATCACCACGCTGACGCAGGCCTTCATTGTACACTCGCCAGTTGGTGACCTTCTGTCGCTTCTTTTCAAACTTGTGGCGGCGAGAAGCGTTGAATTTGTGCGGCATCATTAATATCCAAGTCGTTGGCAAGCTGGCTGTCTAGCAGACCCGCTGGGGTCCCTGCAACAATGCCCCTCAACAACATCATCGAACAGGATCATCGCTTCGTAAAACGGATTACGGGGCCGATGCTTGGCTTCAAGGCCTTCCATTCTGCCGAGGCGACACTGGCTGGGATCGAGACCGCGCACATGATCCGAAAGGGGCAGCTCCATGCCAACGGCCTTACCGCGTTTCAGCAATTTGCGGCGCTCGCAGCGTAATTGTGTCCAGCCGATCCCCGCACATAAACCTCAATAAAATTTGCGACAGAACCCGTTTGATCTCCCTCAAGTTGCGTGGGCTGAGTTTGCTGCAGCCAAATACCGCTTTTGTATGACCCATCGTAGATGAGCTGCCAGTTCTTGATGTGATTTTGGGCATGCCTCCGGTGTGCCTGCGTCAGCGGTTAGAAGGCGGGTGTAGGGGAAGTATCAAAACAAACGCACCTCCCGTCAGGATGGCTTGATTTGAGCGAAAAAAAGCCGCTGCGGTCAATTGATCCCATTTTACTTGTGGAAAGTCTGTTAGGGCGTGATTGATGCGTCCACGTGTGTGGAAAAACCTCATAAAAGTTAGCCCTTTCAATGTCACGTCCAGCTTGGCTTCTCCTTGCACCCGTCCTGTTCCTGATCCTGTGGTCGGGTGGTTATGTCGTCGCCAAAGTCGGGCTGCTGCATGCTGCGCCTATGGCGATATTGGCGATCCGCTATGCCTGCGTAATCGTCATTATGACCGTGCTTTTTGTGATTTTCCGCCCGCCTTTGCCCACCAAGCACATCGACTGGCTGCATTTGGCCATCGTCGGCATCCTGATCCAAACTGTCTATTTCGGACTAACATATCTGGCGTTTGTGAACGGTGTGGCTGCGGGAACCGCTGCGTTGATGATGATCTTGCAGCCGATCCTTGTGGCGCTGATCGCGCCAAAATGGAGCGGTGAGAGGATCGGTTGGCGGCAATGGGGCGGGTTGCTGATTGCTTTGGCGGGGACAACGGCAGTTATAGCCTCGCGGCTAGACATCGGGCCGCCTCCGGTGCTGGGGTTCGTGTTTGTCCTGCTTGGGTTAGCAGGAATTACCGGCGCTACGCTTTGGGAAAAACGCTTTGGCCTGTCGCATCATCCGATCACCGCAAACCTAATTGGTTATGCGGCTGGGCTGATCTGCCTGTTGCCATTCCTGTATCTGGAAGACGCACAACCGATCCTTTGGGATTGGGAGTTTTTTGCCGTGATGGTCTATCTAGTCATTGGTAATTCGGTGATCGCTGTGGGTTTATTGTTGGCGATGATCCGCGCAGGCGAGGTCGCGCGCGTTTCAACCTTACTGTTCCTTGTCCCACCCGGTGCCGCGCTGGCCGCTTGGTTGGTTCTGGACGAGGCAATGCCGTTGATCGCCTGGATCGGAATGGCAATTGCCGGGGCAGGTGTTTTGATCGCCACGCGCAAGTGAAGGACTTATCTTATTCTTTTCACAGGTCCCATGCGAAAGTAGCTCCGTTGCCTGGCCTTGAGAACACGGCCAGATAATGGTGGCGATTGGGTCGTTGGAGACCGTTCGGTAGTAAAATCATCGCCGTCTTTTCCCTGAGGCCTGAACGGATACGCGAGGCTGTGGCCTCGCATGACAAGCATAGGACACGGATAAGTTGACGAAAATTCCATCGGCATGGATATTTCAAAAGACACTTTGGACGTGCATCGCCTGAGCGACGGAGCAACCCCCCAATACCAACAACAGTCATTCATGCAAAGCGCAGCAAACTGATGGGTCGAGCCTATTTGTGCCAATGCTGCACCACGCAAATTTAGTCACGAAGGGCGGGAGGACTAAGCCGCTCTCGCGGCAATTGCGCTTGTTGCTGTGGTTGCATGCTGACCTGAACTTTTGGTTTTGTGATTTGGCAAATCTGTTTGACGATTGGGGCTTTCTCAATCCACAAACAGGAGGTTGCCATGAAGGAAGAGAAGACAACGGCGCTGCGCCAGCGGATGATTGAAGATATGCGTATCCGCGCGATTGGTGAGACAACCCAGAAGGGTCACATCCGTGCGATCAAACATTTTGCGACATTTCTTGGTCGCTCGCCGGATACGGCGACACCTGACGAACTCAGGGCTTATCAGCTTCACATGACGGACACCGAGGTGACGACGTCGACCTTCAATACCCGGATTGTGTCGCTGCGGTTATTCTTCGGTGTGACCTGCGGGCGCGAAGAGATGAAACGATACATGCAGTTCCGACGCAAACCGAGGAGGCTGCCTGTTGTTCTGAGCGTCGAGGAAATTGGTGATCTGCTGGCGGCGGTGCCTGGACCAGGTCTCACATATCGTGCGGCACTCGGTATCTCCTATGGCGCAGGACTACGGGCTTCAGAAGTCTGCCATCTCAAAGTGGTGGACATCGACAGTGGCCGGATGCTGATCCATGTAGATGAGGGTAAGAATGGTAAAGATCGCAAGGCCATGCTGTCGCCGGGGCTGCTTGACCTGCTGCGTGAGTACTGGCTTGAGGCACGTCCTGAGGGGTGGCTGTTTCCCGGCAAACCAAAGATCAACCCGTTGTCCCCGCGCCAATTGAACCGCGCCTTCACATCCGCCAAACATATGGCTGGGATCAACAAACCTGCGACGCTGCATACTCTGCGGCACAGCTTCGCGACCCACCTTCTGGAGGCTGGAACGGACGTACGCGTAATCCAGGTTTTGCTTGGGCATTCAAAACTGAGCACGACAGCCCGCTACACCCACGTTGCCGCCAAAACGATCCGCAATACGGTCAGCCCGTTCGAGGGGCTCAAGCAATTGCAAGATCGCACGCTACGACGGGGGCTCGAGTAGCACCCGAGGTTGGAGACCGGGCACAAGCTGGAGATCGCTGACATTTTCCGCTCCTATGGCCCCACGTGGCGGTGGGCCAATGCGGGGCATGTTAGCCTGGCTCAGCTCAAGGTTATGTCAGCGATTGAGGCTTGCCGAACCGAGGCGCTCGGCGGGCATGTGGCGGCATGTAGCGAATGCAATCATCAGCACATCGCCTACAACTCCTGCAAAAACCGGCACTGTCCCAAATGTCAGGGGCCTGCCGCGTGCGACTGGATGGCCGCACGCGCCGACGATCTGCTGCCAGTGGAATACTTCCACGTCGTCTTCACCCTGCCTGCTGAGATCGCCCGCATCGCATATTGGAATAAGAAAGCTATTTATGGACTTTTATTCAAAGCATCTGCGCAGACCGTCACGACCATCGCCGCCGATCCCAAGCGACTTGGCGCACGCATCGGTCTAACCAGCGTTCTACATACTTGGGGCTCGGCGCTGACACATCACCCACACATCCACATGGTCATTCCCGGTGGCGGATTGTCAAAAGACGGCAAGAGGTGGGTCGCGTGCAAGCCGGGGTTCTTTCTGCACGTGCGTGTACTGTCTCGACTGTTCCGACGCTTGTTTACTGAGGGGCTTCTGGCCTTACATCGCGCGGGCAAACTTACCTTCTTTGGTGACCACACCAATCTGGCGAACCCCGACACCTTCACCACATGGCTGGCTCCGTTACGCAAATCAGAATGGGTGGTCTATGCCAAACCGCCCTTCGGAGGACCCGAGGCGGTGCTCGCCTATCTCAGCCGATATACGCACCGCGTGGCGATTTCTAACAGCCGCCTGATCAGCGCGGATGCTGAGACGGTCGCTTTCCGCTGGAAGAATTACCGGATCAAGACCGGCGAACAACAGACTACAATGCGCCTAGCCACAGACGAGTTCATCCGCCGTTTCCTGATCCATACACTGCCTGACGGCTTCCACCGCATCCGGCATTATGGCCTGCTGGTCAGCGCAACCCGCAAGGTCAATCTCGCTAAGATCCGCACCTTGCTCGGGGCAGAAATCGCAAAGCCCGACGATCCGCCAAGCGCCGATATCATCCCGTTAACGTTACGAGAACCTTGTCCAGACTGCGGTGGAGCAATGCGCATTATTGAGACCTTCCGCCGTGGTCAGAAACCCCAATGTCGTGCCCCACCAAAGGAGTAGGCAGCAAGATGAAGTGCCCGTCAAATTGGTCAACATCGGCTCCGATCTGCGCAGCATTCCGGGAAAGCGTCGTCTCGTGCCAAGCACGGCAAAACACAGAAAGTCTGCCGAGGCAGCTCGTCAACGACCCCGATATCACCGCGGCGCATGGTTTTGAGCGCCATCACTGGCCTCTGCTGTATCTACGAAAATTAGGTTCGGTCAGCCGCCGATCAGTGCTTTCCCCATAGCTCCAACCAAGCCCCCGCAGCTTCCTCCTTCCGAGGTTTGTCAACGTGGGCCGACACCGATCCAGCAACAAACGTCGCGCAGCGGCCCACATCGAAAAACCTTCAGGAAACCGGACCTTCGCTGCGCCATGCTCCAAGGTCTTCAATGCGGACAAAGCGGCCTTTTGCTGCCGCAGCGGATGCAAGTGCAGAAATTGCGTGCATGTGCAGCACGTGGATTCCGACAACCCAGCGATTTCCCCAGACCGGCCATTTAATGTGCTTGGAATTTCGAACACCTAGTCGCTTCTGTGTTTGGCTAGCAAATTCGAATTGTGGGGGGAGTAATCCGAGCGGTGATCCAGTCAGTCTCGCTGCACTTATCGGTGTCAACCACGTAAGGCGGTCAAATGGCACATGTGCCATTGCGTCGCGCAGCCGTATAGCTTTCGTGACGGAAATGATGTTTACGAAATTGAATGCGGCGACTAGAGGGACAGAATGAAAAGAATTTTTGGCTACCTAGGCACTGGGCTACGGGAAATCTTCTGGATAGCAGTTGCTATGACCGTGATTTTTGGTGGGATCAGCGGGTTCCGGTATCTTGGTGAAAATCGTGAAGTTGTTGAACCAGCAATAATCGAACGTCCAATCACACTTGTTAAAACCATTGACTTGACCCTTCTCAATACGCCGTTGCCTATTCGTGGCCAAGGATTCATGCAACCTTTTCGCATCGCTAATTTAGCCAGCCAAGTGGGCGGACAGGTAATTGAGTTGCATCCCGCGATCACGAACCGTGGTTCGTTCCAGCAAGGCGACATTCTGGTACGGTTAGATGACAGCGCCGAACGCGCCACACTGACGCAAACGCAGGCGAACATTAATGCCACCCTTGCACGGTTGGACCTAAATAGAATTTTACTTGAACGAACCGAGACATTGCTCGCTAGAGGGTCTGCCAGCCAATCGGCGCTTGATCAGGTGAAAAGTACACAAGAAGAGCTGTCGGCTAACCTGAACAGTTTGATTGCCACACAAAGCGTGGCCGAGGTCGGCCTTGACCGCAAATTGGTCATCGCACCATTCGACGGAGCGGTTCTGTCGATGCAGGTGGAAATCGGGACTGTCATCAACGGCGGCCAAACCATCGCAGAGATATTCACCCAAGACCGGATGGAAATTGATGTGCCCATCCGCGGAGCTGACGCGGCCTTGATCCCGGGCTTATTTGAAGGTGGATCGCCGAGTGCGACAGTGTCAGTGCGTTTTGCCGGACAGACGTTTGAGTGGGATGCACAAGTGAGCCGTGTCTCTCCGACGTTGAACGCGCGCACGCGCACGCTGACTGTCACTGTCGAATTGACCGACATTGCAGATGCACGCGCCACAGGTACCAGTATTATGGCGTCTGGCGCGCCGCCTGCACTTATAAACTCATTTGCCAAAGTGGTTATTGAAGGCCCAATGCCAGAGGCGACCTACGCTATTCCATCAACAGCCCTACGCGGTGGAGAACGGTTGTGGTTCCTGGAGCCGTCTGACGCGACAGGTGGAACGCTGGGTATCGTTGAGGCCACATTGATCCATGTTGATGGCGAGACTTCATATGTCCAAGCCGATGTTCTGCCCGCAGGCGGGCGGTTGATCACGACAGCACTTTCAACGCCGCAGGCAGGAATGCAACTGCGCGATGTCGCGGGTGGTATCGAGACCGCAGTAGTCGCGGAGGATGATCAGCCGTGAATGGAGTAATCAAATGGATGGCAGAGCATCCGGTGGCCGCGAACCTGACGATGGTTTTTGTCGTTGTGGTAGGTATGCTGACGGCGCTCCAGATGCCTCAAAAGACGTTCCCAGAATTCACGCTTGATACTGTCAGCGTATCTGTCAGTTATCCCGGATCATCACCGCTAGAAATTCAAGATAGCATCGTCCGTCCGATCGAGGATCAACTGTCGGGGATCGACGGGATTGATAGCATTACTGCTTCGATCAGCGAAGGGCGTGGTGGGGTTACTGTGTCGTTTCTGCGCGGCGAAGACATCCAAGAAAAGCTCGACGAAATTAAGACCGAGATTGATCGCATTACAGTGCTTCCTGAAGATGCGGATGACCCCATCGTTATGCAGGCCAGCAACAGCACTCGCGTGCTGGAAATCGCGATCCACGGCGATGCGTCCGAGCGGGTTTTGAAAGAAGAGGCTGAACGACTGAAAGATGCACTTGTTGGTCTCAGCAGCATTTCGTTTGTAGAAGTTGGCAATATCCGTGCATATGAAATCTCTATCGAGGTCGACCGGGATAATTTGCGGGCTTACGGCATCACTATGGCCGAGGTGGCAAATGTAATTGCCCAAAACTCGCTTGAGTTGCCGGGTGGGTCGATTGACACCGACACGGTTGCAATTCCGATTCGCACGACGGGTCGAAATTATACCCAAAGCGATTTCGAGAATATTATCGTACGGACTGGAGACCAGGGCGGACGCGTCTACTTGCGTGACATCGCAAAGGTAATCGACGGGTTTGAGGATGCGGATCTTGCTGCTAACTTCAACGGCGAAGAGTCTGTTTCAGTCAACGTGTTTAGGGTTGGCGATGAACAAGTCCTAAGCATCGTCGAAGAAGCACGCGCCTATCTTGCCTCAACCTATCGGCCGTCACTTGAGGATGGGATCAACGCGACGGTCTGGAAGGACGACTCAAAGGATTTGCAGGACCGAATCGACCTGTTGGTGAACAACGCGGCCATCGGTCTTGCGCTGGTCGTGCTTTGCCTCGCGCTTTTCCTTGATATTCGATTGGCATTTTGGTCGGCGATGGGGATTGGTGTTTCCTTTGCTGCGACCTTTATCTTCATGGGTGCGTTAGGCATGTCGATCAATATGATCTCGCTTTTCGGTTTTATTCTTGCGATTGGTATTGTGGTTGATAATGCAATCGTGGTCAGCGAAAATATTTATAAGAACGGCGAACGCGGGCTGCCTGCTATGCAAGCTGCTGTGAAAGGTACGCAGCGAATTGCGGTGCCTGTGATCTTCTCGGCGCTCACGACAATCGTCGCTTTCTGGCCGCTGACACAACTACCCAGCACCTTGGGCAAGTTCCTGACCGATATCCCAATCGTCGTGATTGTTGTTCTTAGCCTATCTCTTTTGCAGGCACTGCTAATCCTGCCACGCAACCTATCGCGCTTGGACGTCTCGCCAAGCTATCGTCCGAACATCGTGTTTCGTTTGTTGAATGTCATCCGGTCAGGCGTTGATGCGGTGTTACAATGGTTCATTCGCGTTCCACTTGATGCTGTTTTGCGGTTCACGACCAAGGGCTTTGCTGTTCTGATCCCAATCGCACTGTCGGTCGCAATGATGATCATGACTGTTGGGCTTTTGTCTTTCGGCTATGTGAAATTCAACTTTTTCCCGTCAATCGATAGTGATTTTGTCACCGCTAGCATCGAAATGAACGACGGCACGACTTTCCAGATGACCCAAAATGTCGCAGAGCATGTCCGTTTGTCAGCTATCAAAGTGGGCGCTGATATCCAAGCGGACCTTCCCAACGATGCGCCTGATGTAATTGTCGGTGTGAATGTCGTTGTCGGCCAAGGCGTCGCCGAGGGTGGTCCTGAGGGTGGATCCGCTGCGGGCGGCGCCACGTTGGCGAATGTGGTCGTGCAGCTTACCGACCCGACGCTGCGCGACTGGGACGCAGGAACGTACGAGATCGCTTGGCGACGAGAGATCGGCGCAATTGCGTCGGTCAACAAACTCAGTGTCTCGGCGGAACTCATCGGTGCAGGTGACCCGATTTCAATTGAGCTGTCTTTGCCCGATGGCCAAGATATCACACCGATTGTGACTGAGCTGCGTCTGGGCTTGCGCGAAATTCCTGGAGTCTTTGCTATACAAGACGACAACTCGGCTGGGCGGATTGAATATCGCTTGGCCTTGCGTGAAGAGGCGCGACTTTACGATGTGACGCTCTCCGATCTTGCCAACCAGACTCGCGCGGGGTTCTTCGGCGTTGAGGCGACCACCGTGCAGCGCGGTGCAGACAACATCGCGGTGATGGTGCGGTATCCTGCGGACCAGCGCGATAGTTTGTCGGACCTTTTGTCAACATGGATCACAACTCCGTTGGGCGATCAAATTCCGCTCAGCGTTGTTGCCTATATCGAGGAAGGCCTATCGCCTACGCAAATTTTCCGTCGTAATGGCCGTCAGGTAACGACAGTCATTTCTGATCTGGATATCAATGTGGCCACTAGTTCCGAAGTAAATGCGATCATCGAGGCTGAGCTAATTCCGCCACTGCAAGAGAAATATAGCGACTTGCTGATCAGTTCAGGCGGAGAGCAGCGCGAGCAATCCGATGCGCAATCGGCGTTGGGGCAGGCGCTCGGGATTGCCTTGTTTATTATCTACGCGCTTTTGGCATTGGTGTTCCGATCCTATGTGCAGCCGATTGTTGTGATGGTTGCGATTCCGCTTGGCCTGATTGGCGCGGTTTCTGGGCACTACATCATGGGCATTCCACTTACGATCCTGTCGATCTTTGGGATCATCGGTTTGGCGGGTGTTGTGATCAACAACTCGCTTGTGATGGTTGATGTCTATAACGAGCATATTGCCGACGGTATGAAAGTGCGAGAAGCAGTGGTGCAGGGCACTAAGGAGCGTTTTCGCCCCATTCTGCTAACCTCGCTGACAACGTTCCTCGGGGTTTATCCGCTGATAATGGAAACTTCATTGCAGGCGCAGTTTTTGATCCCTCTCGCAGTTTCGATTGGCTACGGTGTGTTGTTTGGAACAGTCATCATCGTGCTGACGGTCCCGGCGGTGTTCATGGCGCAGTTCTACATCAGCACAGGTCTTGTGACAGTTATCGCGGCCTTCGCGGATCATCCTGCGCCGCCAAAGCAGCCGGGTCGCCCCGTTGATACAGCCACCGTCTCAAAGCTGAACGCGGCTGAATAATTCCGCGTCTCGATTGTTGAAGCCGACGGCTGCGAACGGATTGTCTGAATTCAACCCGCTCTGACACAATCGAAAGGCGGGGCTTGGAAAAATTTCTCGACTGCCTATTTTTCGATTCTGCAGTTGCGAGCATTATATTAGATTTACTGCAGGCCGCTTGAATGGCCGCATTTCCCTCTGCTATGCAGCGATGGTTTTGCAGCGGCGTCGTAGATTTCCGTGCTGCGTGCGCACGCAGCACGGATTCGGTACTTCCACACTGGGCTCGAAGCCGCCGTTCGCTGCGCCAAGCATCAAGGTCCGGTTAGGGCCGGTCGTGTCGCTCGACATAAGTGGCGTTAGTGGGTCCGAAAAGTTGTTCCAAAAACGCTCGCTTGTGGAGAACGCCCGCCCAGCCCCATTTTCCGCTGCCACAAACCCCGTTCAAAATCCAGGTGGTTGGTGAACGTTTTTGAGATTGGGCGTCCGTAAGAGGATCGTTCACCGGACGGGTTTGCGAGCGACAGGGATCACTCGGAAATAAGCACAAACGGCGTCTCATATAAATGGCACGGAAAGAATTACAAAAGAGGGGCCTTATACGGGTTCTGTCGCAAATTTTGTTGGAGTTTGAGTGCTGACATCGGCTGGACATAATTATGCTGCGAGCTCCGCAAACTGCTGAAACGCGGTGAGGCCGTTGGCATGGAGCTGCCCTTTTCGGATCATGTGCGCGGTCTCGATCCCAGCCAAGGTCGCCTCGGCAGAATGGAAGGCCTTGAAGCCAAGCATCGGGGCCGTGATCCGCTTTACGAAGCGATGGTCCTGTTCAATGATGTTGTTGAGGTATTTGACCTGCAGGATCTTGATGGTGTTGCCTGAGCCCGTGAACTTCAGGATCACATTGATGCTTTGCAGACCCGCCAGATTGGCGCCGCTCTTGTCGATGACGACACGGTCAGGCACGCCATTCGTGCCAATCGCGCGCTTGAAAAACCGACGGGCCGCAGCCTTGTCGCGACGCTCAGACAGCATGAAATCAAGGGTTTTTCCTGTGTTGTCGACCGCCCGGTAATAGTAGGTCCATTTGCCTTTAACCTTGATGTAGGTTTCGTCCATGCGCCAAGATTTGGCGGTTGGCTTCTTGCGGGACTGCGCTTGTACCGCCATCAGCGGCCCAAACTTAACCACCCAACGGTTCAAGGTTGCATGGTCAACTTCAGCCCCACGCTCCTCCATGATTTCTTCCAGGTCGCGATAGGAAACTCCATATCGCACATAGAAATAAACCGCGTACAGGATTACACTCTCAGGATAATGGGCTCCCTTGAAATCAACCGACATCCGATACACCCTGTTGCTTGCTTGTTTGAGAACCATGTCGCAAAATCAGCCAACAAACGAAAGATCCCAAAAGTTTGCGACAGAACCAGTGGAGGGTGCTATAGATGTCATTTCGGGCCAATCAAAGGAGTCGATCAAAGCATCTTAACGTCCTGGCTGGAGATCTGAACTCTCAAATGCGACATTCAGGCCGATTCAATGAACTTGACCGCAACGCTTCTATTTGAACAAATTCGGCTACTGATGGGAAGCCAATGGCCGTTTTAAGGCAATTGCGCCGCAGCATGAAGTGGTGACGTGAATTTCAGCTAAGGGCCGTGAGTGTCGACGTCTGGACTTTCACTTGGGCTGATGCGTCGGCGCATCTAAAATCGGCAGTTAGCTCAATACCAGCAGTCTGAACGCAAATGCTGCGATCCGTTACTTGAACTCAGCAATATTTCTCTGGCCCTATCCATTGGGAAACAGAATAGCGGTCACCATGAGCCCAGCCGATCGGTAGAGTGGCTTCAATCGCTTGAAGGTCGTCAGGCGTCAAAACGCAATTGGCGGCTTGTAATAGTTCGGCGAAATGCGCAACAGAACGCGTGCCCGGAATGGGGATGACGTGATCACCCTGCGCAAGGACCCATGCGATAGCCAACCCAGCAGCCGATAGCCCCATGTCAGCCGCCAGCGCCCGGAACGAGGCTGTGGCGGCGAGGTTGGCGTCGTAATTGGGCGTCATGAAGCGAGGATTGTTTTTGAGGAAGGGGAGGTCTTGCACGGCCTCGATGCTAATTGGAGCATCGGTCAGCATTGAGCGACCTACGGGCGAGAAAGCGACCACGGCAACGCCAAGTTCGGCGCAGGTTTGCAACAGACCCAATTCGGGGGACCGGGTGGAAAGCGAGTATTCGGACTGCACAGCAGCCACTGGATGTACTGCATGGGCGCGGCGCAGCGTGGTAGGTGCGATCTCGGAGAAACCGATCGCTTTGGCTTTGCCGGATTTGACGAGTGCGGCAAGCGTCTCGGTTACCTCTTCGATAGGAACATTTGCGTCGCGGCGATGCAGGTAATAAAGATCAACAGCCTCAACACCCAAACGTTTCAAGCTATTGTTGAGCTCGGTTTGCAAATGTTCAGGAGAATTGTTGAAGATATTGCCTGGACCGTTTGGGTTCCGAGTGATTCCGCCCTTGGTCGCGATGGAAAAGTGGTCGCGCGCTTGCGGGTTGGCCTTCAGATAGCTGCCGATGACAGTTTCAGATTGGCCCATTCCGTAGACGTTGGAAGTGTCGATATGGGTGACGCCGGCTTCCAATGCCATGTCCAAAATCACGTGGCTTTCGAGCTCGTCAGTCACCCCATAAAAATCAGAGAATGACATAGCACCGAATCCAATCGGGTGGATCATTGGTCCGTCGCGTCCAAGCAGCCTGCTTTGCATAAGCTGAGCCCCCTATATTGGTTTACGGGAACAATTAACTGGGAGGACCCGCAAGGGCAACTATGGGTTAGTTCGAGATGTCGGCAATTACGAAGAGAGTTTACTTTCTCTGCAGGAGCTATGACTGAATCTGGTGTTTGAGTGGTTTGAAGGTTGGCGGCGTATCTGGTTGAATTGTTGTTGGAAGACAGCAGCCCAACCAAAGGAGATACACCACCATGGGAACTACTAACATTGTTGATTTTGCGCGTCGAGACGAGATGACGGACGCGTTGACGGAGTTGCTGAAAACGGGAGCACAACAATTGATCGCGACAGCAGTTGAGGCTGAGCTTGTCAGTTATTTGGCGCAATTTACCGGCTTACGCACCGATGCCGGTCACGCGGCAGTCGTGCGTAATGGACATCATCCGGCCCGCCCGTTTCAAACGGGCATTGGCCCTGTGAGCGTGCGCATTCCAAAGGTTCGGTCCAAGGACGGCACACCGGTGACATTCCGGTCTGCCCTGGTGCCGCCCTATGTGCGCCGCACGAAGACGCTGGAAGCGGCCTTGCCATGGCTTTACCTCAAAGGGATCTCCAGCGGCGAGATGGCTCCCGCCCTCAAGGTTCTTCTGGGCCCAGATGCCGTTGGCTTGTCGGCTAATACGGTTTCGCGTTTAAAACGCGATTGGGCCAATGAATACGAGGCTTGGAAAGGCGCTGAGTTAGATGACGAGCCCATCGTCTATATCTGGGCCGACGGCGTTCACAGCGGCCTTCGGGGCGAGGATGACAAGCTCTGTGCCCTTGTTATTATTGGGGTAACTGCCCGTGGCAAGAAGCGATTTCTGGCAATTGAGGATGGGGTGCGCGAGTCCACGCAGAGCTGGCGCGAGGTTCTGCTTAACCTCAAAAGCTGAGGCATGAATGCGCCCAAACTGACCATCGGGGACGGTGCCATGGGGTTTTGGGCGGCCATGGACGAAGTCTATCCTGAGACCCGCCATCAACGCTGTTGGCAACACAAAACGATGAACGTGCTCAATTGTTTACCCAAGCTGTCTCAGCCAAAAGCCAAGGCCGCGCTGCACGACATCTGGCAGGCCGAGACCAAAGTCGATGCAGAAAAGGCGTTCGATCTGTTCATCAAAACCTACGAACCCAAATACCCCAAGGCCACACTATGCCTGCAAAAAGATCGTGAGGAACTCATGGCATTCTTCGACTTCCCGGCGCAGCATTGGCAAAGCATCCGCACTAGCAATCCAATTGAATCGGCCTTCGCGACGATCCGGCATCGTACCAAGCGTTCAAAGGGCTGCCTGTCACGCGATGGCATGCTGCACATGATGTTCAAACTGGGGCAATGTGCTGAGCAAAATTGGAGGAAGCTACGCGGCTTTGACTACCTCGCAAAAGTCATCACAGGCGTCACGTTCAAAGACGGAATCGAAACCACAAACCCCGACCAGATCACCGCATGACCAACAATACTCAAACACCAGATTTGACAATAACTCTCTCTGCAGCCTTTAACAGTACAAGGCCTTGGTTACCGCGAAGCCTTGCTTGGCGGTCGTACAACTCAAGGCTGCGTAGTCAGAATTTCGTGTATCCGCCAGTGATTGATCTTGCGCTCACAGTGAATGGCCGCTCTGACGGTCAGCACCGCAGCATGACCGGAGTCGGGTGAACGGCAGCAAGGGGCCGGAAGTGACCTGAAGCACGGTCGCTTCGCGGACCCACATTGTGTATGTTAACAGTTACTTTTGTACTCGGGTGCATTTCCAAAACCGGCTACAGTATTAAAAACTCGGAGTAATTGATGGCAAGCCGCATGACAGCTGATGAAAAGCGCATTTTAAAACTGAACAGTGCGTTAGACAGGCTTAGACGTAACTGAACGACTACCGGCTGACGCCGGTAGGTTCCCTTTTTGAATGTAATTCAAGATACTGAAGTATGACAGCGTCAGTGACATTGCCGCTAGTTGTTGAGAAAAATCCGCGAGCCCAAAACCGCTGGCCCCAGTACCGTTTGCGCAGTTCGGGAAACTCGCGCTGTATCTTATAAGACGAGCGTCCCTTGATCCGCATCATCACCTTTGACAAAGCTATCTGAGGCGGGACCGATATGAACATGTGGACGTGATCGGTCGACAATACGCCCGTCTCAATATGCACGCCAAGTTCTTGGCATAATTGGATAATTATTTCACAGATACGCTCACGCATTTCACCGCGCATAACTTTGTATCGGTATTTTGTTGTCCAGACGACGTGAAATCGGTGATAAAATTTGGTATGGCTTCCTGTGGAATAGATCATAATCTTCCCTCTCATTTTTAAGACCCTTACCGCTTCGCGGGGTCTTAAAAATGAGAGGGAAGATTATACTGAACGACTACCGGCTGACGCCGGTAGGTTCCCTTTTTGAATGTAATTCAAGATACTGAAGTATGACAGCGTCAGTGACATTGCCGCTAGTTGTTGAGAAAAATCCGCGAGCCCAAAACCGCTGGCCCCAGTACCGTTTGCGCAGTTCGGGAAACTCGCGCTGTATCTTATAAGACGAGCGTCCCTTGATCCGCATCATCACCTTTGACAATGCTATCTGAGGCGGGACCGATATGAACATGCTTGGATTCAAACATCAAGTGCAACGGTTGATTTGAAGGCCGCGATTTCGTCGGCCATGGCTTCAGCGGGTGTTCTCCAACCGAGAGTTTTTCTCGGACGGTTGTTCATCAGGTTTGCAACGTCGTTGAGCCATGTTTGGCTTGCACCGTTCAGGTCAGTTCCTTTGGGCATGTACTGACGCAGCAGTCCGTTGGTGTTCTCGTTGCTGCCACGCTGCCAAGGCGCATGCGGATCGCAGAACCAGATATCGATCTTCAACCGTCTGGCGAGTTCGGGGTGGCAGGCCATTTCGGAGCCGCGGTCGTAGGTCATGCTCTTGCGCAAAGCAGCGGGTAGTCGTCTCATCTGGCGGGTGAAGCTGTCGAGCGCGGCCTCGGCCCCATTGCCGTCCATTTTGCAAAGAATGACAAAGCGTGTCTTGCGCTCGACCAAGGTCCCCACTGACGAGCGATTGAATGCGCCCTTGATGAGGTCGCCCTCCCAATGGCCTGGTACCAGTCGCGCTTCGATCTCTTCAGGGCGGTTGATAATGCGCAATGATTCCGGGACCATAGCACTGCCCGCCGCTGTCCTGCGCTTGAGCCCACGCTTAGGCTTCGCTTGACGCAACGCCTCGATCATCGCCGCCTTCAGCCCACCACGTGGCTGCGCGTAAATCGCGGCATAGATGGTCTCATGGCTCACATGGGCGGATGGATCATCAGGCTTCATGAGACGCAGTCTCTGCGCAATCTGCTCAGGCGACCAGTGCAGATGTACGAGCTTGCCATGAACGAAACGATAAAGATCGCTCCCCTCCACAAGCTTGCGCTCGCGGCGGCAGCGCGCACGCCGGGCATCATAGGCCTGCCGCGCCGCTTGCGGGCAATAGCTGCCGTCTTCCTGCCGACCTCGCGCCAGCTCACGGCAGATCGTGCTCGCCGGGCGATGCAAAAGCTGGCCGATCAACCGCTGACTGCTGCCCCTATTATGCTCGGCTAATATCACGCCACGGTCCTCGCTGCTGAGGTGCTTGCTTCGTATGTCCATCACAACATCCTATGCCCAAAGGGCTCTGAGTGTTGCATTTGAAACTTGAGCCTAAGATGTGGACGTGATCGGTCGACAATACGCCCTTCTCAATATGCACGCCAAGTTCTTGGCATGTTTGGATAATGATTTCACGGATACGCTCACGCATCTCACCGCGCATAACTTTGTATCGGTATTTTGTTGTCCAGACGACGTGAAACCGGTGATAAAATTTGGTATGGCTTCCTGTGGAATAGATCATAATCTTCCCTCTCATTTTTAAGACCCTTACTGCTTCGCGGGGTCTTAAAAATGAGAGGGAAGATTATAGTACATTACGCTAAAGCGGACCGGCTGGAAGCCGGTGGCTTTAATCCCGTTTGTGGAAAGTAAATTACGCTAAAGCGGACCGGCTGGAAGCCGGTGGCTTTAATCCCGTTTGTGGAAACTGAACGACTACCGGCTGACGCCGGTAGGTTCCCTTTTTGAATGTAATTCAAGATACTGAAGTATGACAGCGTCAGTGACATTGCCGCTGGTTGTTGAGAAAAATCCGCGAGCCCAAAACCGCTGGCCCCAGTACCGTTTGCGCAGTTCGGGAAACTCGCGCTGTATCTTATAAGACGAGCGTCCCTTGATCCGCATCATCACCTTTGACAATGCTATCTGAGGCGGGACCGATATGAACATGTGGACGTGATCGGTCGACAATACGCCCTTCTCAATATGCACGCCAAGTTCTTGGCATGTTTGGATAATGATTTCACGGATACGCTCACGCATCTCACCGCGCATAACTTTGTATCGGTATTTTGTTGTCCAGACGACGTGAAATCGGTGATAAAATTTGGTATGGCTTCCTGTGGAATAGATCATAATCTTCCCTCTCATTTTTAAGACCCTTACTGCTTTGCGGGGTCTTAAAAATGAGAGGGAAGATTATAGTACATTACGCTAAAGCGGACCGGCTGGAAGCCGGTGGCTTTAATCCCGTTTGTGGAAAGTAAAACGTGGAAAATCGCCAGTTAAAAACCTTACTTGGCGATGAAGCATATGCACGATTTATTGCGCTGTAGCGGTGAGAAACGATAATTGCGTCAATACGCGTTTGTTCCACCTGCGCCAGTAGCTATGGGCCGTTTGTGTCATTCGACACCAAGGGCGGATTGCTGACATTCGCTGCAAGTGCGAGACAGCCGGTCCGTGACGTTGGAAGCCGACCTCGAAACGGGGTAATTCTCTGCATTTTCGCAAGCCAGATTCGAGCCCGTTGCTGCCTCACGCAGGCTGGCCATTATTGGGATGGCGACGGGCAAAATGCACGGAGATTTTTGATCTAAAGCGGCAATATCATATTGCTGACTTTCAGATATCAAGCCAATTTATGCAGTAATCCACATATTTCACTCTAAAGAAAAAATTTCGCGCAAGTCTTTGTTGGTGTACTCGCCGATCCATTTTTCGCCCTTTGATATTGCCATGTCGGCCAATTCACGCTTGTCTTTGAGCATAGTGTTGATTTTCTCCTCAAATGTACCTCGGGTGATCAGGCGGTGGACCATGACATTGCTGGTCTGACCAATGCGGTAAGCGCGGTCAGTGGCCTGCGCCTCGACAGCCGGGTTCCACCACAGATCAAAATGCACGACATTTTGCGCCGCCGTCAAATTGAGCCCAGTGCCGCCTGCTTTGAGTGACAATATCAAGGTTTTTACATAAGGTTTGGTCTGGAAGTCATCGACGATCTCATCGCGGCTTTGTCGCGTCAACCCACCATGCAAAAACAAGGGCTCAAGTCCAAATTTCTCCGTTATCAGTTTTTGAAGCAAATTTCCCATCTGGGTGTATTGGGTAAAAATCAGTAGCTTTTCTTCATTGGCGGCTATATTGTCAATCAGCTCCATAAGCATCGCCGTTTTGCCGGATTTTTCAGCATCCAATGTCTTGTGCTTGAGGAAATGCGAGGGGTGATTGCAGATTTGCTTTAGAGCCGTGATCAATTTCAATACTAGCCCACGGCGCTCTATATTATCAGCCTCTTCGATCTTTTCCATGATCTGGTTCATGGTGGTCTGGTAAAGTGCTGCCTGCTCCCGCTCAAGCTGGCAATATTGGTCGATCTCGATTTTGTCAGGCAGATCCTGGATGATAGACTTGTCGGTTTTCATGCGCCGCAGAATAAAGGGGGCAGTAATCTTGCGAAACAATGCCAATTGCTGCTGGTTGCGGTCGACCTCAATAGGCATGGCGAACTCATCTTTGAACGCCTTAACACCTTTCAGGTAGCCCTTATTCAAAAAATCGAAAATGCTCCAATATTCGGTCAGTCTGTTTTCGACCGGGGTGCCGGTCATGGCGATGCGAAGGTTGGAATTGATCTCCTTCACCGCCTTGGTCTGGGCGGTGCCGTGGTTTTTTATCGCCTGCGCCTCGTCGATTATCGCCGCTGCCCATTTGAATTTGGCAAATTTCTCGCTGTCGCGTCGCAAGAGACCATAGGTGGTTAAAAAAACATGCACGCCCTTGAGTTCAAACTTGCGGTCCATACCGTGATAGGTGTGAACTTGCAAGTTGGGAGCAAATTTATCGACCTCACGCCGCCAGTTGGTAAGCAATGCGGTCGGCACAACAACCAGCGCAGGTATTTTGTCTAGGCGGCCTTCTTCAAGCATCTGCAACAACAGCGCGATGATCTGGATGGTCTTGCCAAGTCCCATGTCGTCGGCGATCAGCGAGCCAAAACCAAGCCGGGCATTACGCGACAGCCATTCAAAGCCGCGATGTTGATAGTCGCGCAAGGTGGCCTGCAAGCCATCGGGCACGGGCAGCATGTCAGCATTCATCATCTGCTTGATCATTGCCTTGATCTCATCATCAAGCTCCAGTGTCTTGCCTTTGTATTCCCCGGACAGCACCGCCTTGAACGCTTCGTTTGAAGAAAGGCTCGGCTCGCTCTCAAGATTTTTGAGGATTTTGGCGATCTCCCTCTGGTCGATATAGACGTACTGGTCCTTGATTTTGACGATACCCGATAGCCCGTGCACCAGTTTTTCAAATTCCTCTCGTGACATCATCTTATCGCCCAGTGCTATGTGCCATTGAAACGACAGCATATCGTCAAGTGACAGATAGGTTTTTGTGCTCTCACTGGCTGATTTGCTCACTCTGGCGCTCATATGCGGACGAACCAGATAGTTGAGCCCTTTGGGTAGCAGGATGGGAATATTGAGCAGTTTTAAGGTTGGTAGATGGCGAAACAACACCTCTTCAAAACCTGCAGGTGTAAATTTGGGGTTTTTCTCACCGCCGGAAGCGAGAAAATCGGAGATTTCGGGGAAATAGTCGGCCAGCAAAGTGACATCTTTTAGTATGTCATATTTGGCGGCGGCGTACTTTTTTAGGGTGAGGACATTTTTTAACCGTACCGGTGCTTTGAGGTCTTCCGCACGGTTTTCGACCATAATCTCCATGGAAAAACCGCTTTCGATTTCATCGACCTTGACCAAAGGCACATAGAAGGCTTATCCCCTTTGCTCCGGCGGCACCTGATGTAGTGCGAAGCGGCTTGCCAATCTAGAATGTTCTGGTATTGTTCTTCCCATGCCAGCCAGATGGAAAAACGACAAACCCATGTCCCGCCCCGCGTTCGACGCCAGGTTTTCTGATGAGGAAGCGTGTTCGCATTATCTGGTGGAACATCGTTGGCCTGAGGGCTTCGTCTGTCCTTCCTGTGGCACCTGCAAGGGCTGGCCGTTAAAGCGAAATCGCGCGACTTGGGAATGTGCCGGTTGCGCACGGCAGACATCCGTGACGGCTGGCACGGTAATGCACAGCAGCCATTTGCCGTTGCGAATTTGGTTTCTTGCCGCGCACATCATCACCAGCCATTCCAACGGCATGTCAGCGCTGCAACTTCAGGCGCAACTTGGCCTTGGCAGCTACAAGACGGGTCGCCATCGTCGCTCGGACCGATGGCGCTTCTCGGCGACCTCCTCTTGCAAAAGCTGCGGCGGTCGATGGTCAACCCTGACCGCAACCCCCTGAAAGACCTTGTCGAAATCGATGAAACAGAGATGCCGTTCCGGTCCCGGCATGATCCCGAGAACCGGCCAAAGGGTGGGCGCAGCCCCGTCGGAAAGATGTTTGTCGTCTGTGCCGTCGAGTTATCAAGTGACGGACATCCGCGCCGTATCAGGATGAAACACATTCCCGACGGCGCGTCAAAGACGCTGCACGGGTTCATTGGTCAGGCTGTAGAGCCTGGCGCTCACATCATCACGGATGGCTGGCTCGGTTACGAAAATCCTCCTGCAAACACGCATGAGGCAAAGGTCGTCAGCGGCAAGAAGGCACACGACATACTCCACTGGGTCCACCGCGTGTTCTCCAACCTAAAAACGTGGGCAAAAGGCGTCTTCCACGGCCTCAGAAAGTGCCATCTACAACGCTATCTCGACGAATTCGTGTTCCGCTGGAACCGACGGCGACACATGCGAAGCGCCTTCGACACGCTGCTGGGGATCGGTGTTGGTCTCGGGCCAGCGACATATCGTGATTTTGTTGAACAGCGCGCCTGAAGGGCCTCGTTCACGGCAAAAGCCACGCCCTATAAACCCACCAGACGTTACAAACTGATCCGATCCGCCTCTAAAGCCACAAGGGCAAGATTCTGCGCCGCGTCAACATGTGGGGCAACCGGACTAAAAGGGATAAGCCTTGGCACATAGTTTTTGCCTGCAATATGAAAGCTCGATAACCACAAGGCGATATTTTCTGCTACTTCTTGTTGCTCGAATTTTTGCGGTTTTGTCATCACATGGCCATCAAAGAACACTGTGGTTATCTCATCGCTGGGAACGCCTGAAAGTGAGAGCGCAAACTTCTTTACATAGTTGCTCAATATTTCAGAAAGCACGGTTTTGACCTGCTCCACTTTGTCAAAATTTGGCTTTGTCACCAAATCATCGGGTGACAAAGCGCATATACAATCAAAAATCAGCGCCACCTGTGGGCTGATAAGCGCTGGCACCCAACGTATGCGATGGCCTTTGGGAACACTCAAAATCTCTGGCAGTACGGCCCCTTGTTCAAGCAGTTTGAGGGCGAAATGAACCAGCAGCGAGAGTGAGATGACGCGGTGGTGGTGTGAATGAATTTGCTTGCGGGGGATGGTGAATAGCATTTCAAGTAGATCGAAATTATCACAACCATTACCGACAGAGTAGCTTTCCTCAGTACCGATGACCTCAAGACCGGTCAAATTAAGATCGTTTGAAATCAATATCTCCGCACCGGTGAAAACCCCGGTTGCATTCTCATCACCCAGCCCCGCCCTGAAATCACGCATTTCTCTTTTTGCTTGTAGGGAAAAGCTCCTTAGCGCCTTTTCCAAAATGGGTTTAAAGGGCTTGTAAGGATAGAAAAGTGGCTGGTCCCCAAGCAGCAATAACAGTTCATCGCGCACTAACGGAATTGTTGAAAAATCGACATTATCAAGCAGTTCATCGCGTTTCTTCCGGCTCAGAGGTTGTGTTTTTGGTGGTATCCTTTTCAACATCAGTTGCTTGGATGAAGCAATGGTAACGCTCGAATGCTCCTCGATAGAAAAACCCCTTTGGGCTAGTTCCGTAAAAATTCCAAAATCATGCAATTCGAACAAAAGGAACGGGTTTTTGTCGACCTCATTGGCGATCAGATAGATCACCGCTGCGATATGCTTGCAGCACGAAGCCCAGTCTGGGCATGAGCAATTGGCGGAAATATCGTCCCATTTATCGGGAAACAGTGGAATATTTTTGTCTTCAAATACCTCATACAAGGCAGGTGACAGCCGGCGTGCTAATAGTTGTGAGAGGATAAGCGGATTGTCAATCACCGCATCGACAATGGCTTTTTTGTCCTTCATGGTGAATTTTGGTAGCGAAATCCTCACCTTGTAAGGTCGTGATCGCGAGCCCTGGACATCCGCCGAAACCGTCACGCCAGATATCTTAACACTTTTGACAGAACCATTGCGGGCGTAACGCTTGCCACGCGGTAACCGGTTGGAGTAGTCGGTATCAATCAGCGCATCCAGCCACATGCTTCCCCACCATGTATTGCCGAATTTAATATTGGCCATCATCCCCACCCAGCTTTGCTATTATTAGTCTGTGAAAGCTATTCCTTGGTTTTCCAAAAAACCCACTGCGATCTGCTTAAAAGCACTATCCCGGAACCGACGCCAGTTCTTGTTAATCCCTTCCTCATATACCTTATTCTTGAAATGGCGGAACGCGCCCTTGCCGCTGATCGCCTGTAGCAGGATGTTCTGTACTCGCTCATCCTCAATCGTGTAGCAAAAGTGTTCCATGATCTTGTATTCATGGATCTCGAAGCTGTCTGGCAACGCAATATATTCGTCGTTTGCCAGCACTTGCTTAACCTGATCGACTGTTTCCCTCTGCCAATCCGGAATAAGGCGGTCGTTGTCACCATCTTCAGCATAGGAGAGGTCTTCATCAGTAAGAGTAATGAGATCGCCGGTCTTGCGATTGATATAGGCAGTCATTTCGTCGCCGGTCATTTCGATTTGATCAACAACTGCACGTAGCTTCACAGGTAATGCCATGGTGTTCCGCCCTATTTTGTGCACCAATAGATACTTGATCACTAAAACAGTATGCTCCTCGAAATTGTTGTTTACAGCAAGAGAAAAGGGAACATCAATGCCTCGAGAAGATGAACTGGAAGAAGCAAAGCTCAAGGCTTTGGTTGATCGTGTCATGGATGCCTATGGCGAACTCGATGACTGCTTAGGCAAGCCCCATTTTTCAGTCACCAAATTCAATAGATTTTGGCAAGCTGTATTTGACTATTCAGCTGCAATGAGTGAGCATTATTGGTTGCATCGCGATGTTGCGGGTGTCGTTAACGGGTTACGCGATTACCTGGAGCTTCAACACCACAAAACACCAACCGATATTTGGTGGAAAATCGACCAGATGGAAGTGCTGTTGTTCAGCAACCACAATGCCTATCCTGAACATGGCAACCCCTACAACTCGGAGAACACATCATGATCGTTGAACAAGTTCTTGATTTAGACGAGCGTCTGTTTGTGGCACTTCTCTTTCGCGCCTCCAATGTCGCAGATAGTATAGTCGAGCGAGTTTCCTGAGGCAGGTTTGCCCCCACTGATGTCATTGCAACGAGTGAATTGCTGCGCTCCTCACCAATGACCGGTTCGACTGGCCGCATCGCAGCATACGTCATGTCCGGCGAGCAGCGGCTTTGGGCCGAAAATGACAAAGAAGGCTGACTTGATCTTAGTGCAGTCACTGTCCGGTGCCGCGGATGCTCAACTGGCCCGACCATCATTTTTCACTCCCCCCCTTTGACGGCTTGCTTTTGTTCTTTTTGATAAAGGCAGAAAGTGCTGCGCGATCCCCAAGGATGGCTTCTGGCAGATCGATATTTGCGTCACTAGCAATTTTGCGCGCAAAAGAAAGTTGGGCGGCACTTGGACTGTTTCCTTCCAATTGTGGGCCTAAGAACTCAGAACAAACGGTTCGATCAGTGGTAGCACGTTTTGGCAGACGCACCCCCGTTCGCTTCGCTTTGGAGCGCGCGGCTTGAAGCATCTTGGGGCTGGGTTTGGCGGTAAAATCAATATCGAGCTTAGTGCCTGACTGGCCGCGCTGTTCCATCTTCGCCGCCAACGCGGCGGCGCGGGCAACAATGGTATCAACCACGGTGCGCGGATTCTGCTCGCCCTTCAGAATACCATCAAGGGCCAGCTCCATTTCAGCCGTCGCTGCTGGATCAAGAATTTCCGGCGCTTCTTTGAGGAGAACGTCATAAATTGCCATTGCAGGGGTGCTTGGAGCGAGATGCTTATCAATGACCTCAAACAGGTTCTGGGTTTTTAACCCCTCTAGAATCGAGGCGCGCGTCGCTGGCGTCCCGATCCCGGCGGCACCTTTAAGGCGCTCTGCTGTCTTGGGGTCATGGGCATATTTCCAAGCTTCCTGCATTGCTTTTATCAAGGTGCCTTCATTGAAACGAGCTGGCGGTTTGGTTGTCTTTTTGTCAACGCCAGATTTTACGGCATCGACCACCTGGCGATCCTTCCATGGTGGGAGGACAGCTGCTATTTCGGCACTGCTTTTCTTACTTGCATCCGGATCAGCACCGAGAGCTTCTCGCCAGCCGGGCTGCTGCTCGACGATACCACTCGCGGCGAACTTGCGCTGCCCAGCCATTGAGGAGATTTCAGTGCGATCATAAAGTCGATCCGGCCCAATGGCAGCGGTATAGCTCAGTGCAATCAGTTCAAAAAGACGGCGTTCATCAGCGGATAAAGCGCTGAGAACACGAGCCCATTTATCGCGGGTTTTAAAGTTGGGTATGATTGCGTGGTGCGACGCACCAGCTAGGCCTTCGTCTGAGAAGCAGCCCCGTTTTCCCATGCGATAGGTTGGTGTTGCGTAGGCAACTTTGACAAAGGGAAGATCACGCAAACCGTCCAGCATCGCTTGCGCATTTTGCTTTTCGACTTCTGGCAAATACTTTGTCTCTGCTCTGGGATATGTCGTGATCTTGTGGGTTTCATATAGGCTCTGAGCCACATTAAGCGTCTTTTGTGCAGACCAACCCCAGCGTGCTGCGCGCTGCTGCAATAGCGGTAGATCCATCAGGCGCGGTGGTGGTTGCTTCTTTTTCTCAAAAGTAACCTTCAGCGGGCCTTTCCAAGGATCAAAAGATGCCGTGATCTTTTGCGCCAAATCCCCATCAAAAACCCGTGCCTCGTGAGCCGGGAAATGCTTGAGCCGCAAGACATCTTGGCCGTCACTGACATCAACCCAAAGATCAAAATAGGGTCTTGCCTCAAAACCTTGAATTTCGCGCTCTCGTGCACAAACAATCCCCATGGTTGGGGTTTTGACTCTGCCGATGCCGATCGCCCCCTTCATCCCATGAGGCTTTAAGGCGATCGTAACCGCCCGTGTCGCCGTCAGGTTGGCAATCTGGTCACTTTGCGCGCGCGCCATAGCAGCAGCGTAAAGTGGCCTATAGTGTTCATTGGGTTTCAAAGCCTCAAAAGACTGTCGCAGTGAGACGGGATCTTCCGCAGAAAACATCGCCCGCAGGACCTCACCCTTGAATTTGAAGTAGCGCAGGATGTTTTCACCGATGGCCTGACCTTCACGGTCACAGTCGGTTGCAATAATCACCCGGTCAGCTTCCTTTAAGGCCGCCTTTATTTCTGCAATCAACTTATCTTTGCCATGGCTGTTATCCGGGCGCAGTGGGTAAAATCCAGCTTCAGGGCGTAACACCTCATAAGACCATTTTTTCCAAGCTGCGTTGACCTCAGCAGGTTCCGCTAGTCTAAATATATGTCCACTTGCAGATAATACCTTGCCATAGCGGTTTCCCAGCGCTTCACGTAGATTGCGTGCCTGTGACGGTTTTTCTGCAATAATAAGAGAGCCGCCCATTTCTCAGGATTGCCCCGAAGGGGCTCTCAAAAGCAGGAAGCTACCTAAAACATGAGCTCCCCATTTTTTGGCCAAGAGGGGCAGCGCCATGTTTCGATGACCCACGTGAAGGCAATCCTCCCCTGCCAAAACGGAGCTACTAAACTTGCACTCTGCACCGTCAGTACCGGACGCATAGCGCATTGCAGTGTTCATCATTTTGACAACTCTTTTTCTCAAACGCGAGGCCTTGCCCATTCGGCGACGCGAAACGCGTGCCGGTCACAAATTCTTTATGGTATTTACACCAACAGGAACAAAGACGGAACACATTTATTAACTGCCTCACGTTGTGACGCTTCAAAGAAGGAAGGACGATTGAGGAGTTCTCGAATAAGTTCGGCGCTCATTCTACGCGTATCGGAACTTGGTAACGTGCCGCGATCAAGAATATGGCTGTAGGGTTTTCCACGCGGGGCGGTAATCTTGTACAGGTTGATGATGCCACGATAGACAAAGCACTAATTTTAGGTGGAATTATCCGGTCATGTGCCTTCGCCCTCTACCAGCCATTCGTCCAGCTTTGACCAGCGCTTCCGACCCGATACGTTCTTTACGGCGATGGCCACGGCCTTGCGCTGGCCGACGAGTACCACCAGCCGTTTACCGCGAGTAATTCCTGTGTAGAGCAGGTTACGTTGCAGCATGACGTAATGCTGAGTCAGCACAGGGATAACGACGGCAGGGTATTCAGAGCCCTGGCTTTTGTGAATCGTCGCGGCATAAGCGAGCACCAGTGTATCGAGCTCACCGAACAGATAACTCACCGCTCGGCCATCAAAACTGGCAGTTAGTTCGCCTTCGTTGATATCAACGGCTTCAACATAACCGATGTCCCCATTGTAGACTTCTTTGTCATAGTCGTTCTCGATTTGCATGACCTTGTCACCTGGCGCGAAGGTCGAGCCGAAGCGCTCAACCTTGTTTTCTCCTGGGGTGTTCAAGGCAGCTTGGAGTTCGATGTTGAGTGAACGCGCACCGACACCGCCTCGGTTCATTGGGCATAGAACTTGGATGTCACGAATGGGATCAAGGCCAAATCGTCGGGGAATGCGCGACTGTACGAGGGTGATGATGCGGCTCACGGCTTGCTCAGGGTCCTCGGCGGGTACGAAGTAGAAATCCGTTTCGCCGTCTGGCGTGCTGAGGTCCGGTGTCTTGCCCTTGTTGATCAAGTGGGCATTGGTAATAATCCTGCTTTTGGCGGCTTGTCGGAACACCTCTGTCAGGCGCACGATTGGAATAGCATTCGATCCAATAATATCAGCCAGCACTTGCCCCGGACCGACTGAGGGCAACTGATCAATGTCACCGACGATCAGGACAGCAGCGTGATCTGGAACAGCCCTGAGCAGGGACTGCATCAACGAGACATCAACCATTGAGCTTTCGTCAATCACGAGAAGATCGCATTCGAGTGGGTTTTCTTCGTTTCGTTTGAAACCAAAGGAATTGGGGTCGATCTCCAAAAGGCGATGGATGGTTTTGGCCTCCATCCCGGTTGCTTCTTTCATCCGTTTCGCCGCCCGCCCGGTTGGGGCGCACAGCAACAGCGTCACTGACTTGGCAGCCAGGATTTGCAGGATCGAATTAACGATGGTGGTTTTGCCGACACCAGGGCCACCAGTGATCACCATGACCTTTGAGCAAAGCGCAAGCCGAATGGCCTCAACCTGACTGTCAGCGAGGGTCAGACCAGTTTTCTTTTCTACCCAAGGCAGCGCCTTATCGGCATCTATTTTTGGCCAAGGCAAAGAACCTGGCATCAAAGCACGGAACCGACCTGCGATGCCCTTCTCCGCGTGATACAATCCGCTCAAAAACACACAAGGCGTATCAGAAACCGTGTCAGCCGTGACCGTGCCATCGGATATTTCAAATTCAATCGCAGTATGGATCAGGCCATCTGGAACATCGAGTAGCTTGATCGCCAATGGGATCAGTTCTTTTCGCGGCAAGCCACAATGCCCGTTTCCCATGGCCTCGGCGAGGGCATAGGAAATGCCTGACCGCACCCGGATCATGGCAGTTTTCTCGATCCCAAGCTTTTCGGCTATCATGTCCGCCGTCCGGAACCCGATGCCACGAATGTCACGCGCCAATTGGTAAGGGTTCTCACTCATAACCTGTACCGCGTCTGTACCGTAGGTTTTAAAGATGCGCACGGCCCGAGCGGTTCCAACGCTATGCTCATGCAGAAAGACCATTATCTCGCGGATAACCTTCTGATCAGCCCAGGCCGAGGTAATCTTGTCGGCTCGCTTCGGCCCGATACCCTCGACCTCCCGTAGCCGCTCGGGTTCGGCCTCGATCAGATCAAACACGTCCTTGCCGAATTTCTTGACCAAGCGCTTGGCGTAGACTGGGCCGATGCCGCGGATCATGCCGGAGCCAAGATACTTCTCGATCCCCTCCAGTGATGATGGTGCGGATGTCCTGAGGAACCGGGCCTTGAACTGTAGGCCGTGATCGCGGTCATTTATCCAATCACCGGACGCCGTAACCCATTCCCCAGCCGAAATCATTGCTGCGTGCCCTATGGTTGTGACCAGGTCCCGGTGTCCACGAGCCTTCAGGCGCAGTACGCAAAAGCCACTTTCAAGGCTGTGGAAAGTTACGCGCTCAACCAGACCGGCGAGAACTTCCTGCTTTGAATTTTCGGCTGATTGTTTCATTCAACTTCATTTGGACCGAAATGCTCAGTTTTAGCAACAACTGCCAATAGTTGAGCTAGGGATCGGATCGGTCATACCCCAATGATTGCATTAGGATTAAACGTAAGCATCAACGCTGCATATGATCAAGCGGCTCATCTTCACCTCTGTCATGGGAACCTCCTGATTGAACAGATCGCCAAATGCGCACCGTTACGGGCTGGTCATGCCATCAGCCAAAAGCGCCAGTGCCGCGGAGCGGCTTCTTCAAAGGGCCAATAGTGACAGATGCTGCGCCATGCACATTTCTACATGAAGGGCGGAAACCGGACCTTCGCTGCAAGTGCAAACTAAATTGGGCAGCATGAAGAAAGCGGACGCTCTGGGCTGCGACCCAGTTTTTCCGATGTACAAACGCAGCTGACGGCGGCAGTGGGCGTTGTTGCAGGGGACCCCAGCGGGTCTGCTAGACAGCCAGCTTGCCAACGACTTGGATATTAATGATGCCGCACAAATTCAACGCTTCTCGCCGCCACAAGTTTGAAAAGAAGCGACAGAAGGTCACCAACTGGCGAGTGTACAATGAAGGCCTGCGTCAGCGTGGTGATGTGACAATTTGGTTGAGCCCTGAGGTTGCAGATAAGTGGCTTGCCGATAAACGTCAGACGCCAGGCGGCCAACCCACATATTCTGATATGGCCATATCAGTATGCCTGACGCTGGGTATGGTTTTCAAACAACCTTTGCGGCAGACGCAAGGATTGGTCGGCAGTTTGGCGCGGCTTATGGGGCTGGATGTTCCCGTTCCGGATTTCTCGACCCTCTCGCGGAGAGGTGCGGGGCTCAGCATGCCAGAAAAATCTAAAGCCCAAAGGGCTGGCCCAATCGAATTAGTTGTGGATAGTACGGGTCTGAAGATATTTGGTGAAGGCGAATGGTTGCAGAACAAGCATAAAACAAAGGCCAAACGTAAGTCGTGGCGCAAGCTCCACCTTGGACTGGATCTCACAACTGGAGATATCGTTTGCTCCGATTTGACAAAAGACGACGTGGGCGATCCAACTGCTTTGCCCGAACTTCTAGACCAGATTGAGGCTCCTGTTAGCCGCTTTTTGGCGGATGGCGCCTATGATGGCGATCCTACCAGCGATCTGCTTGTGGACCGTTTTGGTGAAGCTATAGAGATTGTAATCCCGCCTCCGATCACGGCCGTTCTCAGCCTCGATGCTGCCCGTGATCCAACGCCCCGAGATAAACACATCGCGGAGATTCGAGACAAAGGGCGCCTGGCATGGCAAGTTAGCAGTGGCTACAATCACCGGAGCCGAGGCGAAGCACAAATAGGCCGCTTGAAGATGGTCATCAGCCCCAAACTGAAAGCTCGGAACTTTCCAAACCAAAAAACTGAAGTCAGGATTGGGACAAACATTCTCAACAAAATGAACGGGCTCGGCCGTGCCAAGTACGAGGCTGTTGCATGACCTGAATTATGGGTAAGGGCAATCTCGGACTTCGCCATATCCATGCAACACGGCTGGTTCGGCCCATGGTCGGAGTTTCGGAACACGCTTGGGCTGTCGCGCAAGAACTATTAGGACCACAGGCTGCCGCTGCAACCATGGCGCTTATTTTTGAGAAGTTCAGCGATGGCGAAATAGCCTCACCCGGCGGATATCTGCGAGGGTATCGTCAAGTTATTGCCTCCAAGCCGCAATGGGGGTCACCGGTCTGTTTTACCCTGCCTTTAGCTCACACGTGATGTCGTCCCATATGCTGTGAGTATCTGAGCGAGATTGCCGATAGGCAGGGGCGGATAGTTTGTGGCGGCGAGGGCGAAAGATTGTTTGGACCTGATCATGTACGGACAGAAATCGTTGCGCTTGGCGGGGTGATTTGAACCTCCCCATTATCTTCTCTCGTCGCCGGGTGGGCCTGTGCGAAACTTCCGCTCGATTATTCAATCCTTTGTGGGCACGATGGTCGATACCAGGCGCCAGTTTCCGGAGGGCCGCACCATAACTTCCCAGTTTGTCGGTAACAAGGACGCGCGGTTGACCGTATTGCTTGAACAATTTGCGAAAAAAACGGTCTGCTGCCTTTGTATTGCGGCGTGACTGTACAAGAATATCCAGCACGTCACCCTTGCTATCAACAGCGCGCCAAAGCCAATACTTTTGGCCACGGATTGTGATCACTACCTCGTCGAGATGCCACTTATCCGATGGTGCAGGCCGGTCACGGCGTATGACTTTGGCATATTGGTGGCCAAATTTTCCAACCCATGACCTGATTGTTTCATAACTGACGATCACACCGCGCTTGTACAAAAGGTCCTCAACATCGCGAAAGCTCATCAAAAAACGAAAGTATGCCCATACAGCGTAGGAAATAATTTCAGGTGGGGACCGATGGCCCTTAAAGGCCCCGGATTGTTTGGCTTTTGTCATATGGTTTCGTACGATTGAGAAAGCCCCCCGTCAACTTGACGATACCGTGAATATCCCATGGGTGAATGGCTTGGCAGAAGTCATCCGGCTACAATCAGCGCAGCCGTATTGAGACTCAGATCGGCCGTTGGAAGGTCGTCGTCGGGCCCAAGCTCCAGGCCCGCAACTTTGGAAATCAGAAAACAGAGGCCAAGATTGGCGTCCGGATCCTTAACCGGATGACCGAACTTGGCCGCCCCAATTTCCAACGCACCGCATGAGTTCCGTCTCGGGTAGGGCGCGTTCCGAACTCTTCATGCTCCATGCAACAACGCCGGTCGAATGTTCTTTAACTGCCCAACTATTAATCAATTAGATACAAGGGCTTCGAATCATGGTTAGCTTCCTAGTAAGCTGCGCAGGCTAGGCGGAGCAGGGTTAAGCTGTGAAAGGACCATCCATGAGCAATACAACCACAGGCTTACAAGAGCCGTCCTTCCGCGAAAGCGTGGACATCATGTTCAACCGCGCTGTCGCTTTGATGGATCTTCCGCCCGGCCTTGAGGAGAAAATCCGCGTTTGTAACGCGACCTATACGGTTCGGTTCGGCGTTCGGCTGCGGGGAAAAATCGAAACGTTCACGGGTTACCGCTCGGTGCATTCCGAACACATGGAACCGGTTAAGGGCGGCATTCGCTTCTCGCTCGGCGTGAACCAAAACGAGGTTGAGGCGCTGGCCGCGCTGATGACTTATAAATGCGCGCTCGTTGAAACGCCGTTTGGCGGATCCAAAGGTGGGCTTTGTATTGATCCGCGGGCTTGGGACGTTGATGAAATGGAACGCATCACCCGTCGTTTCGCCTACGAGCTGATCAAGCGCGACCTGATCAATCCGAGCCAAAACGTGCCCGCCCCTGACATGGGCACCGGCGAGCGTGAGATGGCGTGGATCGCGGACCAATACAAACGCATGAACACCACCGACATCAACGGGGCGGCCTGTGTCACCGGTAAACCTGCCCACGCTGGCGGTATCCAAGGCCGCGTTGAGGCGACGGGACGCGGCGTTCAATATGCCTTGCAGGAATTCTTTCGCCATCCAGAAGACATCAAAATCGCAGGGCTGTCCGGCAAGCTGGATGGTAAACGTGTTGTCGTGCAGGGTCTTGGTAACGTGGGCTATCACGCGGCATCGTTCCTCAGCGCTGAAGACGGCTGCATTATTACGGGTATTATCGAACATGACGGTGCGCTCAGCGATGAAAACGGTCTGGACGTTGAAGCCGTACACGCGTGGATCGCCAAGCACGGTGGCGTCAAAGGCTACCCAACGGGCACCTACGTCGAAAACGGCGCGTCTATCCTCGAGCAAGATTGCGACATCTTGATTCCGGCGGCCTTGGAAGGGGTCATCAACCTCGGCAATGCCGCCAAAATCAAAGCGCCGCTTATTATCGAAGCTGCGAACGGTCCGGTTACTGCCGGTGCCGACGAGGTTCTGCGCGATAAGGGGACCGTGATCATCCCCGACATGTTTGCCAATGCCGGCGGTGTGACTGTGTCCTATTTTGAATGGGTCAAAAACCTTAGCCATATCCGCTTTGGTCGCATGCAACGCCGCCAAGAAGAATCGCGCCATGAATTGATCGTAGATGAACTTCAGAGATTGTCAGAACATCTGGGCGACCAATGGTCTATGACGCCGAACTTCAAAACCAAGTATCTACGCGGCGCGGGGGAACTGGAACTGGTTCGCTCTGGTCTAGATGATACGATGCGCACAGCATATCAGGCGATGCGCGAAATGTGGCACAGCCGTGATGACGTACACGATCTTCGTACCGCAGCCTATTTGGTGTCAATCGGGCGTGTAGCGTCGAGTTACCAAGCCAAGGGACTTTAATAGCCGTGTTGCATGGATATGGCGAAGTCCGAGATTGCCCTTACCCATAATTCAGGTCATGCAACAGCCTCGTACTTGGCACGGCCGAGCCCGTTCATTTTGTTGAGAATGTTTGTCCCAATCCTGGCTTCAGTTTTTTGGTTTGGAAAGTTCCGAGTTTTAAGTTTGGGGCCTATGACCATCTTCCAGCGGCTCATTGGTGCTTCGCCTCGGCTCAGGTGATTGTAGCCGCTGCTAACTTGCCATGCCAGGCGTCCCTTGTCTCGAATCTCCGCGATGTGTTTATCTCGGCGCGTTGGATTATGGGCAGCACCGAGGCTGAGTACGGCCGTGATCGGAGGCGGGATTGCTGGGAGTTGCGATCGCGGTGCCGGATTTTTCCACCCTTTCGCTCAGGGGCGAGGGTCTGACTTTGCACGCGACGCGCAAGACGGTCCAATCTGATCCCGAGCCTTGCTGAACTTCGCATCATGCATATCTCTTAATAGTAAGACTTGAAACCAGGAGGATATCAGATGGCAGGCAACTTGAACGCTTTGAAAGAAAAGCATGCATCACCCGCGAGCAAAAGCGCCCCGGCAGCGATGATCTCGAAATCAAAGATATGAAGAAGCGTAAGCTGGTCATCAAAGAGGATATCCTCCTACTTGAGGACCGCGGCGCACCCGCTTGATGTCATCGGGACGCGGGCAAGACCCACGCCCTTCGTTATTTAAGGCTTTGGGGTGCTCTCCATCAAGTCGTACACGAACAAGACGTTAGACAAAGAAATGCCGGGCACAAAGGCCCGGCGAAGTCCAACAGGGAGATATAAAGCGACAAAACCGCTTTATGCTGTATACTTATGAGGCAGAGTTGAAGTGAACAAGCACTAACGGCTATCTTGGACGCATCCCCGCCATGCGTTTGGCACATAGGTCACGGCCCTGAGCGATGTGATGAGATGCATTTAAGCGATCGCGGCGGCGCCATCACGAATACGGCGGCGATGGGTAATAATCTCATCCTGAACAAAATCGCGGAACGCCATGATCCGTTTGGATTGCCGCAGTTCTTCGGGGTAGGCAAGGTAAACAGGGACTGCACCGCTTTCAACCTCAGGCAGAACGCGCACCAGTGTGGGAAAGTCTTCGGTCAGATAATCGGGCAAAACGCCAATACCGAGGTCGGACAGTACCGCCTGAAGCACACCAAAGTAATTGTTCACATGCAAAAGACTCGGTTTGTCATAGCTGAGCAGATGCCCAACCAGCGTCGCCCCCGCCGCCACCTGAAACGCGCTGGGGCTTTGACAAATGAGCCGATGACGGCCGATGTCCTCGATTTCATCGAAACCACCCACTTTGTCGAGGTATGCCTGCGACGCATAAAGCCGCATGCGCACTGTCATCAGCTTTTTGCGAACCAGATCGGCCTGTGAGGGTTCTTTCATGCGAATTGCCACGTCGGCTTCGCGCATTGGCAGGTCGAGCACGCGTTCTTCCAGCATCAGGTCGATGTTCAGGTCCGGATATTTTTCATAGAGTGCAGGCAGACGCGGCGCGAGCCAGAGGGTGCCAAAGCCTGTGGTGGTGGTGACCTTCAGTTCGCCAAAGACTTCTTCGGCGGAATCTTTAATTCGTGCACTGGCGGCATCTAGGCGGCGCGACATGGATTTGGTTGCATCAAACAGCAGTTCGCCCTGTTCGGTCAGGATCAAACCACGGGCGTGCCGGTGAAACAGGATCGTCGACAGTGCTTCTTCGAGCGCGCGAATTTGGCGTGACACTGCAGATTGCGACAAGTGTAGCTTGTCACCCGCAGCGGTCAGCGACCCTGCGTCAGCGACCGCGTGAAAGATTCGTAACTTGTCCCAGTCAATCGGATATCCTTGCTGCATCTGTTACCGCTCACATGTTGGTATTTGTTACGAGAGTACCCCAAACCGCGTAGGAAATAACAGAACGTGGGAAATGGTGGCCTTTGAGGCGCAGTTGGGACCTCTGGCTGATCATCGGTATGCGCTACGACCAACCAGCATTATGGTCAACAACTTGACAATGCCCCTGTAACTAACCGGAGTGGTGGCCGCTTTGTTGGGACGATCGCGCTGCGCGACCGCGCCGTGGCAAAATCTTGGCCCTTGTGGGCGGCAGAGTATATCTGATGCAGCAGTTCAGCTATTGCGTCTTCGAAGTCGATCGTCGGCATGGCAACCTCTACTAATATAGGTGGTGACTTTTGATCGACACTATCGGTGAAGATGATGACATTGGTGCGACACGGCCCTGCAACGGATTGCTGTCTGGCAATCTGTTCCGCTTTCGCAATTCTTGCAAATTTTCAGTTATTGCGTAGGGTGTAACGGCTGCGTAACAGTATTGTGGCAACTGATTAGGCTGAGACATGAAAAACTCCATGAAGTTTTTCGCTGAAACTGATGAGGCCGGCGATGTGTTGTGGTTATTGCGACTGCGAGCGGGTGAGCGCATGGCGCGCCCGGTCCAAGACCTTGGGTTCGTCAGCATAAAGGTACCAAATCCACCACAGAATTTCTTGCATTGATTTGATCCTCCTGTTTTGGTTGGTATTTTAAGCCACCTTTTTCAGGGGCAGTATTCCGAGTGTGTCTCGGAGTTTTTCTTCTGAGAAATCATATTCACCCAGCATGTTGATATGGGCCCATGACATGGGAGAGCGGGCTGCGATTAGGCGGATCAGGTTTTGTTTGGTCTCTGTGTCTGGCGCTTTTTCGACTTGGTGGGCCAGATACAGATAGTTCCAGCAGATGATGCTGCTTTTGATCAGGCGATTGCAGGCTTCCGCGATCTCCTGTTCTTCCTTTTCTGCTTGGGAAAACTCACGTGGATTGCCAACGGCCACGGCGCGGGTAAAGCGGTTAACCAATTCGACCTTGTTAAGCTGTTTTTCGATGGCTTGGCGCAGGGCGAGGTCGTCGATGTAGCGCAGGATGAATAGAGATTTGATAATCTGGCCGAAAGCTTTCAGCGTTTGGTACAGCGCATGTTGCCGTGAATAGGAATTGAGGCGACGGAAAATATCGGATGCGGTATTTTCCTTAAGCTTGATGGTAACGACCAGGCGCAACAGGTCGTCCCAATTTTCCCGGATCACACTTTCATTGATTGTTTTGTCAGGCCGTACGGCCCAGCCTTCGTCTGCCTGGTTTTTCGGTTTGAAAATATAGAGGGTCTGTTTGCTGATGCCCTTGATGCGTAGGGCAAAAGAACATCCCAGCAGATGGGTCAGGCCAAAAACAGCTTCGGTGTAACCGTGTGTGTCAGTCGAGTGGATATCGCTTTTGACGACGTCGTTGTGCATCAGCCCGTCGATGACATAGGCGCTTTCGCGGTCAGCGGCGCTGATCATAAGTGAATGCCACAGAAAATTACGCTCATCGACAAAGGTATAGGCGCTGACACCCTGACCCTGTCCAAAGTATTTGAACGAGCGGCCAGCGTGCAAACTTTCTCCCCGCACCTCAAACTTTTAGCCATCACTGGCGGTATGCAACTGGTCTTGCGTTTGACGGTAAAGATTTGGGAGTTCGATCTTTCCCATCGCTTTGACTACGGCATCATTGGCGGCCCGAATGTTGTCCAGAGAGAAGCGCCAGTTGACGGTGTGATCCAATTCGCTTTCGGTGACGCGTGATGAAATCCGCGCCATCTTGCGTACGCCGATCCCGCAGCCCAACCCCATGATCCCGGCCAGCAAGGCCGGATGGGACGCAGTTTGGCGGACATGGGTCTACTGCCAATGATCAAACGCAGCTAGCATGCGGCAATGATTATTGACGGTTTCCAAAACCTGAGCGAGCGGTACGTCGTGTCGCTGGGGAAACAAATCTCCCAACGGATCGGCCTCACTTGCATCGAGCGCTGGCGTAGCAATATGGAACGTTCTGTCTTTGCGAAGCTTCAGGTGCGGGTTGGTAGCCGCGTGGTTGTTGGTTGCCTGATATTGGGCGGATAGCGTGGAATTCAGCTTGGCGAGGACGGGCTCGGGTTCAGCAAATTCTGAAAGACCCGCCCGCTCCAGGAGAAGGACTTTATCTTTGTTCCAACGTTCCTTCTCGATCAGATAGGCGTCCATGGGCCGGTATTTGTAGGACTGGTCTACGTTCAGATCACCGGATTTGATGACCGTTGTGACGGCCTGAAATAGAAAAACCTTGTATAGTGACACCCGGAACGTCCCATCGGCTCGGATAAGATCCGCTTTTTGATCAGAATCGAGAAAGCCCAGCGGTGCGTGGGTAGCGAATAAATCCCCATCTGCCTTGAAATGATCAATCGCTTCTAGAAGCGCAGAAACACGCTTGCCCTGCATGAAGTTCAGTGCCCGCAGCACAGGACTGAGGCGATTTTGAAGCTTCACGGAACGCGCTTCCAGAACGCCATACCAGCTGCCATTTTTGGCTGTCTTTGTCAGCTCATCCTTGAGTTGGTCAAAATCCGTGGTTTTGCTCTGATCCAGGAGTTTCCCAATGGCCGCGACTTTCTCTGTGTCCGACAGATTGGCCGCTTCCATGACACCACGGATGCCGCGCATGACGCCGAAGACAGAGACCTCTAAACCATCGACAACAATCTCGATCTGGCGTTGTTGCTCTTTGCGTCCTTGCATCAGCGTTTCTTGATATTCCCTAGCCGCCGTAGATTTGAAGCTCGCCATGACGCTGAGCCAGAGGTCGATCATATTGTCTTGGCTGCGGTAAAACTGATGGGTCACAAAGGCGGTGGCATGAATATAACGGTCAGCTTGACGCCGTTGTTGAAGCTGGAACATGCGAGATTTCAAAACACTGCCTGCAAAATACCGAATGCCCGCGACACCAAGATCAAGCTTTGCCAGAATACTGGCCAACTGATGATGAAGGTCTGACAATATCTCAAAGTCCGCAACCGCTTCCTTGATCTTGGTCGGTCTGGTTGATTGTGACAGCTTTTTGAGAAGGGTCAGCCGGTAGCGGTTTTTATCTTCGGGTGCGGCAAACAAATCATCTAGCAGATGACGGCTGTTATCGCTGAGTTGATCATCCATCAGCCCGATCAATTCAACCTTACGGTCATGCAGACCAGCGCGAATTCTGTCTGTCAGGCTGCGGGATCTTGGAACTGCAATCCGGTGCTGAACAAGAAAATCCATGCAACGATCAAAGATCAGCCGAGGCTTCAGATGCATGCGCGCCATCGTCGCTATCTCATTGGCCAAGGAGCTCTTGGCACTCTCATCATAGGGCGCAAAGCCGTAGAATTCGAGGACGTGGCGTTGATGCCGTAGCCGGGTCGTTTCTGTGTAATGTGTTGCTTGAAAGGCTTCTTCTGCCAGATTGAGCTGGCGTGCTGCAAAAGAGATGTCGCGCTCATGAAAATCCTGTGGCTGGTAAAATCGCTTGGTTGCCTTGAAATATCCGCACATCAGCAAAAACCCGATCTGACTGTTGGGCGTACGCAAGCCAGCGGCGATATCCATCAAACCCTTTGGCAGGTCAAGAAATCGTTTCCGTTCGTTGTGATCAAACAGCGGTGGCTTATCGAACGCCTCTTGTTCGCTTGCAGTCAAGATACGCATTCTGGCCATGGGCACTCCGATAAATTATGTGTTCTGAAAACCGTCGTTTAACGAACAGGTGCGGCCAATGTCCGACAGGGTCTCATTACCCAAGAATATCAGGCCGTTTACCTTGTTCGGAATCACAGGTTCGTTTATGATGCTGGAAACAGGATTTGTGAACAAAAAACATGCTTATCGGTTACGCCCGCGTCTCCACCATGGATCAGAACCCCGCACTTCAGATGGATGCGCTACGCAATATCGGCTGCGAGAGGATCTTCGTCGAGAAAGCATCCGGTTCCCATCGCGACCGCCCCCAGCTCAAAGCGGCCCTTGATTATCTACGCGAGGGGGACACGCTCGCCGTCTGGAAACTCTCCCGACTGGCGCGGTCTCTCACGCAAGTGATCAAAACAGCCTCTGACATCGCTGAGCGCGGCATCGCCCTTAAAGTCCTGACCCAGAACATCGACACCAGCACTTCAGAGGGGAGGTTATTTTTCCACATGACAGCAGCCTTCGACGAGTTTCAACGTGAGTTGATTGTTGAAAACACCCGCGCCGGTCTCAAAGCCGCCGCAAAACGCGGACGCCGAGGTGGCAGGCCAAAAGCTATGAACGAGCAAAACATCAAACACGCTGAAGCCATGCTTAAGGATATCGAAAACTACCCATTCATCGGCGATGTCATTGACCAGCTCAAAATTGGCCGGACTGCATTCTACAAATATTTCCCCACAGATCGCATCAAGCAGCTGCGATATGACCACTCAGACGCGCCTCACACATAGCTAAATCCTATGGTGGGTTTGGTACCTTTATGCAGATGAACCCGACGCTGATCACGTGCAGGCTGACTGGCTGGGAACCCGTAGAACCAGCCCCGGGATATCTCTAGAAGACGGCATAATATTGAAACCGCGTATTGAGCTTTATGGGCGGTGACGAAAGCACGCTTGTTCGTCATGGTTTCACCAGCCGCGCCGCGAAAAAAGCGGATGCTTTGTGCAAAATCTCCACTTCCTCAGCAAGCCGCTTGTTGTCTTTGCGAAGGCGGAGCAATTCAGCCGCATCCGCCTGCTGACGCCGTTTGGCTTCAACTGAGCCAAACGCCTCAATTTCCAAGCGCCACGTCTTCAGCTGCGTCCCAGTGATCCCAAGCTCCTTGGCAACGCTGCCTTGCGTCGCACCAGGCTCATATAACCGCTCAACTGCAGCTGCCTTATAATCGTCTGTATAATTGCGTCGATGTTGTCCCATTTGGTGCCCCTTTCACGGACTGGGGTAAAGGGTTCTGTCGCAAACTTTTGCGATCTTTCATTTGTTGGCTGAAGTTGACCATGCAACCTTGAACCGTTGGGTGGTTAAGTTTGGGCCGCTGATGGCGGTACAAGCGCAGTCCCGCAAGAAGCCAACCGCCAAATCTTGGCGCATGGACGAAACCTACATCAAGGTTAAAGGCAAATGGACCTACTATTACTGGGCGGTCGACAACACAGGAAAAACCCTTGATTTCATGCTGTCTGAGCGTCGCGACAAGGCTGCGGCCCGTCGGTTTTTCAAGCGCGCGATTGGCACGAATGGCGTGCCTGACCGTGTCGTCATCGACAAGAGCGGCGCCAATCTGGCGGGTCTGCAAAGCATCAATGTGATCCTGAAGTTCACGGGCTCAGGCAACACCATCAAGATCCTGCAGGTCAAATACCTCAACAACATCATTGAACAGGACCATCGCTTCGTAAAGCGGATCAGGGCCCCGATGCTTGGCTTCAAGGCCTTCCATTCTGCCGAGGCGACCTTGGCTGGGATCGAGACCGCGCACATGATCCGAAAGGGGCAGATCCATGCCAACGGCCTCACCGCGTTTCAGCAGTTTGCGGAGCTTGCAGCATAATTATGTCCAGGCTATGCTCACACTCAAACTCCAACAAAATTTGCGACAGAACCGCTCAGCTTGCAATGGATTGGCAGGTGCCTTTTGTGGGCCACGGCGCATTGACTGCAATGCACCCAATGTGCCGGCCGCCCGCGCACGGCGCCAATCGGTCAGTGCAGAGGAATAAAGCCCCTCCCGCCGTAGAATGGCGGAAACCCCGCCAGTGTCTGCCACTTGGTCCGTCTCATCCAGAATGCGCAGTTTGTATTTGGCTGTGAAGTTGCGTCGCTTCGGGATGCTCGTCAGTTCCGCTGTGGGAGCCAACGGCGCATTAACAACGCGGGGAGGCGACGTCGGGGCCAAAACGGCTCCAGATCCAGCATCTGGCGAAAGTGGTGATTGTGAAGGCATAACCATGGGTTCGTTCTCCTACGCCCTCAAGTGTAAACTTTAGCCAGTCAATTGTCTCACGCTTATTGGCACGGAGGGGTGACCGCGGCGAACGTGCTGGGACTGAGCCGACGACACGTGCATCGATTGCTGAAGGATTTCCAGACCGATGGTCCCGCTGCGATCCGCCACAAAGCGCGCGGCCGAAGATCGAACAACCGGATCGACCCTGCGGTGAGTGAGTTTGCGGTGACACTGGTCCGCGAGAACTACATCGACTTTGGCCCGACGTTTGCGGCTGAGAAGCTGGCAGAAGATCATGGCCTGAAGGTTTCGCGTGAGACGCTGCGCAAGTGGATGCAGGACGCTGGGATCTGGTTGAGCCGCAAACAGCGCCGCACGTTCCATCAGCCTCGTTTGCGTCGGGAATGCTTCGGCGAACTGATCCAGATCGATGGATCTGATCACCATTGGTTTGAGGATCGTGGTCCGCGATGCACCCTGCTCGTCTTCATCGATGATGCGACCAGCACTTTGATGCAGCTGAGGTTTGTGACGTCTGAGAGCACGTTCAGTTACTTTGAGGCGCTCGATTTGTATCTGGCAGCACATGGCCGGCCGGTTGCGTTCTATTCTGACAAGCACACGGTGTTCCGCGTCGCCAACCAGTCCGCCAAATCCGGGCACGGGATGACGCAATTCGGTCGGGCTTTAAACGCGCTAAACGTCGAGATTCTCTGTGCAAACAGCTCTCAGGCCAAAGGCCGCGTCGAGCGCGCCAATCGCACATTACAGGACCGTTTGGTCAAAGAGCTCAGGCTTGCAGGCATCTCGGATATGGACGCCGCTAATGCGTTTCTGCCCAGCTTCACCGAGAGCTATAACGCCAAGTTCGCAAAGGTCCCGCGCCGTGCCGACAACTTGCATCGGCCGATGAACATCGAGCCCGATCGATTGCGAGATGTGTTCGCGCTCCAAGACGAACGGCTTGTTGGGGCTCAACTTGCGTTCTCCTATGAACGCCAACGACATCGTCAAGTTGCGGGATATCTCGAAAGCCGGTACGTGGGCGCATGACCAAACCCAAGCAATCTGGTGCCTTTTCAGGCCACCGTTTCCCACCTGGGCCTATCATCGATTTCCCATGAGTTTGCGTGATGCTGAGGATCTGTTAGCCGCACGCGGTGTTGTGGTCAGCTACGAGACCATCCGCGCTTGGGTTGCGAAATTCGGTTTACAATATGCCAAGGTGATCCGCCGAGATAGACCTAAAGTGTCGGACAAATGGCACCTGGACGAAGTCGTCCTTCCGATAAATGGTAAGAAGTATTGGCTGTGGCGCGCTGTCGACAGCAAAGGCGATGTGCTGGACATCCTCGTGCAGTCTCGGCGCAATAAACGGGCCGCCATTCGGTTCTTCCGCAAACTATTCAAGGCATTTGGTGAGCCACGGGTGATCGTCACCGATAAACTCCGAAGCTATGGCGCCGCCTTGAAGGAGCTTGCTCCGGGAATAGAGCATCGCAGCCATAAGGGTTTCAACAATCGATCCGAAGGGTCACACAGGCCGACCCGACGGCGAGAAAAGATCATGGGGAGGTTCAAATCGCCGAGACAAGCCCAGCGATTTCTTTCCGTTCATGATCAGGTCAAAACCGTCTTCCGCCCGCGCCGTCACACCCTTTCAGCAGCTGCCTATCGCCAGACGAGAGCCGATGCTCATTGGATTTGGGACGACATCACGCGCGAGCTTAAGGCTGCCTGAGATCTAGCGCCCCGGCTATCGTTGCGAAGATCGCCGACAACTTGACGATGCCGTTCCAAGACCGACCGATACTCAACTCAGCCCAGGGGCATCCACATCGGCGCTTATGTAACAGCGCCGTATTCGGCTTAAACGATGTTGACGAGGCGTCATGAAATCCGTTGTGCCAGTCTTACATAATACGCCATGGCAACGGGTGCGCCCTCTCGACCAAGTAGATTTCTATCCTTCGGTTCAGTTGCGCAAATTAATTACTCCCTGCAGAATTCTATCTGCGGTCATAGCAATAAGGGCCATGCCAAACCCCGCGACAATGCCGGCACCAGCGTCCGCTTGGCTCAAGGCTACATAGATCGCTTGCCCCAGTCCCGTTGTGCCTACCAACGCCGCAATCACCAACATTCCTAAGACGTATAGGATCGTTTGGTTGATGCCGATCAGGATTTGCGGAAGGGATATCGGCAGACGGACGTCCCAAAACAATTGCCAAGCCGAGCATCCACACGCTTTCCCTGCGTCAACCAAAGTGCTTGGAACTGCCCGCAGCCCCTGTTCAGTGTAGCGGATCATCGGCACGATTGCATAGGCGATGATGGCCAGAAGCGCCGTGAAATCACCGACTTGAAACAGCATCAAAGCCGGAATCAACAGCACGAATTGCGGCAGAGTTTGCAAGATGTCGTTGATGGGCCGAATGATGCGCGAAACAGTGTCCGACGTCGCTGCCCAAATTCCGATTAACCCGCCCAGCAAAATACAGAGAAACACGGCAACAGTGCAGAGATAGACCGAGATCATCGATATTTCCCAGAGGCCAGTGATCAGCAAGAACCCGATAGCACCAGCGGGAAGCAGCGCGAGCCTAGGGCCACCAACCTGATAGGCCAGCAACGTCGTCAGCAAAAAGACGGTCACCCAAGGCAAGCCGGTGGCACCAAAGAATAAAAAACCAGCCGAAACCAGAATCGCTACGCCACTTTTCCACATGCCTTTCCCGAAAGCCAGAACACTACCCAAACAGATGACGATCCAGTAGGCTGTCTTCATGCCCGTGGTAAAGGTGATGCCCCAAGTAAAAGGCACGATCGCCCGCTCGAACCCGAGCTTTACCGGCAGTAAAAGGAAATACTGCATCGTGTTCTTCACCGTCACCATGATACCGCCATAAGCCTGCACAAAGCGGTCGGTTGCGTCGTTGATCGCCTGTGCCGGCGAATGGACCAATCCCGCGGGCCAATTGTTAAGAACGGGTATCGCCTGCGCCGCAAGCAAGGGGAGGATTATCGCGCTGATCATCACGAGAATAAATCTGCCGAAAGGTAGTCCGACGTGGCTGGCATTGGGAAGCTGTCGTGCGGCATAGGCCGCCGTGACCCGGTCAAGCAAGATTGCCATCACCACAATGACAGCCCCCGAAAGCAGGCTTTGTCCGAACTGCGCTTTGCGCATTGCCGAAAGAACCTCCCATCCAATATCCTCGAATCCGCCAATGATTGCGGCAATGATCACCATGGAAAGCGTTGCCATCGTCGTCTGGTTTACGCCGATCAGCATCTGCGGCAGGGCCGAGGGAAATTCGGCCCATCTGAACTGCTGAAAGCGCGAGCAACCAGACATGAGCGCGCTTTCTGATATCGCAGGCGGGATTTGTTCAAAGCCTAGCATAGTATTGCGTACCATCGGCGGCACAGCAAAGACCACGCTTGCGATCAGACCCACAACCGGTCCAAACCCGAACAGCAACAGGATGGGAATGAGATAGGCGAAAGCCGGAATCGTTTGCATAAGATCAAGCATCGGCAGGATGAACTGGCACGCGCGCTTTGACCGAAAACCCGTGTAGCCGATACCGAATCCTATCATAACTGCAAGCGGTAGGGCGACGAGCACAAGCGAAAGCGTGTTCATCGCGGGCACCCAATAGCCGGAGGCCAGAATATAGAGCGATAATGCAGCAGTGGTCACCGCCAGCCGGCGGCCGCCGCCTTGCCAGGCTATTAGCGTAAAAAAGCTGATGGATACCAGCCAAGGTGCCCCAATCAACAGGGTTTGAACGGAGGAGAACAACACGTTCAGCCCACTGCTTACGACGCGCATCGCGTCTCTTAGGTGCAGCACGATTGCGTCCATGCCGATATTGATAACATCGGCAATCGGCAGGGTCCAAGCGTCGGGGTAAGCTATGATCTGCGGAAACGCTGCCCTTTGCGTGATCAAAAATGCGCTGAGGCCTAGGATGAGGAGCCAAGGCCAAGCTTTGGCGCAAGACGAGAAGAAACTTTGGGACACACGGGTCATGGAGTGGGTAATACCTCGTCGTGGTAAAGGGACCGGATGATATTCAGCGGGTGCAATGAGCCCAGAATATTGCCGTCCTTATCGATGACATCGACCGTTTCGGTGGTCTCGTCAAAAAGCTTGATCGCGTCAGTCAGAATAACATCGCTGGCCACTGTTGGGTGGACCTCATCGTCCTTCCATGCAGGGCTCATCAAGTCGCCAGTATAGAGCACGTTGGCGAGCGGCACGTCCCCGATGAATTCGCGCACATAATCATTGGCCGGGTGCAACACGATCTCGGCGGGCGTTCCTATCTGGACAATTTCGCCGTCCTTCATGATGCAGATGTTATCGGCAAGCTTGAGCGCTTCGAGAAAGTCATGGGTGACAAAGACAATCGTCTTGAGCAGTTGTTTTTGCAGGCGTAGGAACTCATCCTGCATCTGCGCGCGGATCAGCGGATCGAGCGCCGAAAACGGCTCGTCCAGAAACCACAGCTCCGGCTCAGCAGCTAAAGATCTCGCGATCCCGACCCTTTGCTGCTGCCCCCCCGAAAGCTGATGAGGATAGGACTTTTCTTTGCCCGCCAAACCAACCAGCTCGGTCATCTTACGGGCATGGGCCGTGCGCCTTTCTCGGGGCTGGCCTTGTGCTTTGAGAGGGAAAGCTACGTTTTGCACAACATCAAGATGTGGCATCAGGCCGAAGTTCTGGAACACCATCCCCATTTTGCGGCGGCGGATCTCAGTCAATTCTTTTTTTGACGCTTTCATTAGATCAATATCGTCAAGGAAGATTTCCCCGCTTGTCGGCTCGTCGAGCCGCGCAATCGCGCGCATTACCGTGGATTTGCCGGAACCGGACAACCCCATGATAACGAAAGTCTCGCCTTCATAGACGTCGAAACTGACATCTGCAGCGGCGACAAAATGTTCTTTGTCTCGTAGAAATTTCAGGCGTTCGCTATGCGTCATAGCTTGAAATTCACCTGAGACCATCCGCCTTGGGTTTGGACCGTAAATTTTCCAGAGGTTCCGCACCGAAAGCTTTGGCGTCGTTGGTACTGTCATATTGAGCTCCTGTAGTGGACGCGGGCCATTTGCGGCCCGCGTCCTGAGGTCGTATTATTGAGTTGCCGTTTCGACCCAAGGTGTCCAGGTGTCCTTGTTCTCATCGATCCAAGCGGCAACGACATCCTCAATCGCTTCGCCGTCCTGATCAATCGCTTTCATCATCGCTTCCTGTTGCGCCGTATCAATCTGCAGTGCCGAGAGTATCTCCCATGCCGCAGGCCATTTCTCTTCGAAGCCGGACCATGCGACCTTCATGGTCACCGGTGCCTCGACGCCGCAGTCGCCTGTCGCATTAGGGTTCGGTCCCCAAGTGGGATCTGTATCACAGGCCGGATCATAGGCGGGCAGATCTACCCATCCCGCGTCGACTTCTGAAAATATCCAATGCGGTGCCCAAAACATCATCACCAGTGGCGTTTTTTGTGCAATTGAAGAGCGCAGCTCTGCAACCAATGCTCCCTCAGAACCCGCAGGCACAGCCTTATATTCAAGCGCCAAGCTTTCAATGATATCTGCCGAGCGGGTGCCCCAATCGGCTGGATATCCCAGAATACGGCCCTTCGGGAAAGTTTCCGCCGTTATCATTTCAGCCTGACAGGCGACCAAGGCCTCCCAACTGGGTAGGCCCGGGCAGGTTTCTTCCATGTGTTTGGGGTACATCCAGCCTTCGCGCGTGGTCAGACCCAGCGGGCCGATGTCAACGATCTGGCCTGCTTCTTTCATCTGGGGATAGATATCACCGACATTATTCATCCAGACTTCCAGCGTCGCGTGAATATCACCATCTGCAAGCGCTGTGTGCTGTGGATAGTTGCCGGCGGTAATATACTCGACGTCATATCCTGCGGCGCGCAGCAGCTCGCCTCCGATATGTGTCGAGATATGCTGGCCGGTCCATTCATTGATGGCTAGCTTGATCGGCTCGTCCGTCGCGCCGAGTTCAACAGCTGTCGCAGCACCCGCCATCGCAATGACGGCCGTTCCAAGGCTCAAAGCCGTTTTGATTTTTCTGATATATAACATGATATCCCCTGAATTGTTGATTATTTGGTCGTTTCTATTTCAGTGCCACATCGACGCTATAACGTTTACACGGATCTTTTGACGCCTTTCTGAGACAGATTTCCAAACTGTATAGACTGCTCGTCAGAGCAGCTCCAATAACCCAGATAGCCATCAACGGCGATGCTTTGCACTTAGCGGAGATTTTAGCGAACCGAGATGAACACGGTTGACGATCAGCGCCAAATAACGGCGCAATTGGTCAACTAGCCAGCTGAAGGATGGCAAAGCGAGGCTATTTAAAGCTGTGACAGACTGTGGCGTCGAGCGTCTGCTGACGATCGCGGCTCGGAGGAACGCCAAACCGGCTGCGATATGTACGTGACAGAACCTCCAGCGACGAAAAACCGCTCGCAAAGGCGATTTCTGTGAGAGAAATATTGGTCTGCTGAACAAGTTGGTGGGCTGTGGCAAGTCGCAACTCGCGATATGTCGCCTCCATTCCCCGGCCCAGCCGAGCCCGAAAGAGCCGCTGCAAATGCCGCAACGACACGCCCACCATATCGGCAAGCTCCACGCAAGAGAGCGGATCTTCAATCCTTTGTTCCATAATTGTATGCGCGCGCGCCACCGGATCTTCATGATGTGGGCTGTTTCCATCGGGAGGCATACTGACCTTAACCGAAGGTTGCGGACGCGATCCGGGGCGGCGGGCGTCAAGCAGCAGATGTCTTCCGACCTCGGACGCCAGCGAGTCTCCGGCAGTTTGCGCGATCAACTCAAGCATCATGTCTGCCGTGGCCATCCCGCCTGCGGAAAGGGGCTGACCACCGGCAACATCAAACAAGGTTTCGGTGATCTTGAGATCGGGATGGCGTTCATTGCTGCCTTTGGCATTGTACCAATGGGCGGGGATGCTTTCACTGAGCAGTAATCCTGCATCCATCAAAATTTCGCTGCCTGTCTCGATTCCGCCAAGTCGGACGCCATTACGAGCGGCCTTGCGCAACCAGTCTACGATCCGCGCATTCATCTCGGAATTGCGTGCTTCAAAACTGGCCACAACAAACACGGTGTCAAAAGTCTCCCGCGTCTTTCCTGAGAGCGGCGCATCGACTGCGAACAGATTTCCGCTGCTAGAGGAAACGGCAAACCCGTCGGCAGAAAGTGTTGTCCATCCAAACAGTGTTTTTCCTGCCAGCCAGTTGGCAATAAAGAGCGGCTCTGTGACCAGAGAAACAGCAAGGTTGGAGAACCCAGGTACGAGCAGTACCCCGTAACGATGCAGAGGGGGCTGATCTATCATGCCGATTCCTTAGTTTGATCTATTGCGCCAAGTTTTGGTACTTATAGTCAAAATCCTCAATGCAATCTAGATGTTGGAGCTAATCTTTTTGAGGATGTCTAAAAAACAAGTATAAAACTACCAATCAGTACATCCTCGAATTTTTCGGTTTGGCGTTTTTGGTCAAACGGTGTGCCGCACCGGGACCTACAGTCAATGGAAATCAACATGTGATGATGTAGCTAAGGGGAACCAACATGGGCAAGAATTACAGTCCTAAGAGCCATAAAGACCTGACGTGGGACTATAGCGATCCGGTGAACGGGCAAACCATTCCTGCCCCGTTTTTCTATGATGCGGACATCTTTGAACAGGAAAAAGAGCGCATCTTTATGGAGTGCTGGCATCTTGTTGGCCACGTAAATGAATTCAAGGAACCGGGCAGCTTTATCGTTCAGGATATTTTTGAACAAAGCGTCGTCGTCACGAACGAAAAAGACGGCAACATTCATGCGTGGCACAATGTTTGTCGCCACCGTGGTAACCGCCTGATGAATGAGCGGCGCGGCAAAGTCGGCGGCGTATTGCGCTGTCCTTACCATTCTTGGTGCTACAACCTTGACGGTGGCCTGCGCGCCGCACCGCGCACAGAGCATCTGGATAACTTCAGCAAGGAAGATTACAGCCTGCGTAAAGTACGGATGGAGATTTTTGCAGGCTGGGTGTTCATCACGCTCGATGAAGATGCGCAACCCGTGGCCGAAATGGCGGCTGGTGCAGAAGAGATCATGCGCAAATATATGCCTGACATGGATGACGTTGAATTGGTCGAAGAGACTGACGTGATCGTCTACGCCAACTGGAAAGTCATTCAGGAAAATGCCGTCGAAGGCTATCACTTTGATCTCAGCGGGCCAGTTCACAAGGACCTCGCCGCGTTGATCGATTTCAAAGGCTACACGCTGACGGCCTATGACAAGTACTGGACCTATATCGGCCCGCCCAACAAGGAAGTCACCCATGCCTACGGTTTGCCGTTGGAAGGTGCGACGTGGCAGACAGATTCGTTCTTCAACATCGGGCTTTGGCCGAACACGTCGTTCTATTCGTTCCCCTATACCGATATGGTTGGCGTCTTCATCATGATCCCGCTGACGCCAGAAAAATCTCTGCTACGCTTTAGCTATTACGCGCCAAAAGGCCGCGAAATGCCTGAAGTCACCAAGGCCGCGATCGAATGGATGAACAAAGATCTTGGTCCAGAAGATATCGTGCTGAATGAAACCAACCAGAAGGGTCTGCATTCAATCGGCTTCGGCTCGGGGCGCTACCTGATTGACGACAGCATACCCAACCAAAGCGAACACCTCGTGTTCAACTTCCACAAACTTTGCTACCAAGCGATCCGCGAATGAGCGATAAAATCTGGGACTACGTCATCGTCGGCGGCGGCTCTGCGGGCTGTGTGCTTGCCAGTCGCCTAAGCGAAGACGCGGACACCTCGGTCCTGCTTTTAGAAGCAGGGCCAGAGGATCGCTCAATCTGGCTCAAGATGCCTGCGGGGATGCCGCGGGTCGTTTGGGGCACGCAATACAGCTGGGCGTTTACGTCCGAGCCGGAACCGTATTTGAACGGACGCCAATTGGGCCATCCGCGCGGTAAAGTCCTTGGCGGGTCGTCCTCGATCAACGGGATGGTCTGGTTACGCGGTCATCCGCGCGACTATGATGGCTGGGCGCAACGCGGTGCTACAGGGTGGAGCTATGACGACGTTCTGCCCTACTTTCGCAAGGCTGAAACCGCGCCCGACACCAGCGACGACCTCCGCGGTGACGACGGCCCGATTTGCGTCACACGTCCCAAACTGGAGACATCATCCTTGGCCGCAGCGTTCGTGTCTGCTGGTGGCGAGGCCGGATATCCCTTGCTGTCTGATTTCAACGCATCAGAGCAAGAGGGCTTTGGCCCCGTCGAGCGTAGCACCTTTGGCGGTAAACGTTGGAGCACGTCACGGGCTTATCTGAACCCAGTCCGCGACCGCACAAATCTGACCGTGATCACAGGCGCTTTGGCGCAAGAAATCATCCTTGACGGCAAACAGGCGCGCGGCGTGCGCTATCTGAAAGCTGGCAATTCGGTTCATGCTATGGCCGCGCGTGAGGTCATCCTTTCCGCAGGCTCCATCGGTTCTCCTCATTTGCTGCAATTGTCGGGCATTGGCCCCGCTGCGGTTCTAGAAGCCGCAGGTATCAAACAGCGTCACGAGCTGTCTGGTGTTGGTGAAAACCTCAACGATCACCCCGATCTGGTAATCCAGCATGAATGTCTTGAACCCGTCAGCATTTTTCCCGTCACCCGTGCGCCAAGAAACATTCTTGCAGGGATTGAATGGATGCTGCGCGGCACTGGCCCTGCGGCGACAAACCACTTTGAAGCAGGCGGTTTTGTGCGCTCTCGCCCAGAGGTCGAACACCCCGACATTCAGTTCACCTTTATGCCCCTATCGGTCATTCCAGGCACAGTGGACATCCGCAATGAACACAGTTTTCAGGCGCATATCGATCTGATGCGGCCCCGCAGCCGTGGACATGTGCGCGTGCGCAGCGCGGATCCTGCCGAGGCACCAGCGATAACCTTTAACTATCTGGCCGATCCGACTGATCTTGCGGATCTGCGCGCGGGCTTCAAAATTTTGCGCGAGGTTCTGGCGCAACCAACTCTGTCCAAGTTCACGGGAAAAGAGATTTTCCCCGGGCCAGAGGTGCAGGAAGATGACGCGATTGACGCGTGGATCATCGAAACGCTTGAGACCTGCTATCACCCCGTCGGAACCTGCAAAATGGGCAATGCCGATGCGGCTGACGTGGTGGTCGATCCTGAATGCAAAGTGCGTGGAATTGACGGACTGCGCGTGATCGATGCCTCGATCATGCCCGAAATCGTCAGTGCAAACACAAACGCCACGGCAATTATGATCGCCGAGAAAGCAGCCGATATCATTCGTGGACGCAACAGCGCCGCGCAACCCCATGTCGTATGAAGGAAAGGCAAGTATTATGAACAAGATTGTGGCAGTGCCAAATTTCCCAGACGCTGAGACCGTGCAAGAGATGCGCTATGACCTCGCCGCATCGTTTCGCTATTTCGCAAGGCTTGGGATGCACGAGTCTGTGGCAAACCACTTTAGCGTTGCTGTCTCGCCCGATGGTCGGCAGTTTCTCATAAATCCGCGGGGGAAACATTTTTCTCGGATTTGCGCTTCGGATTTGCAACTGATCGATGCCGATGATCCTGAAACGATGCAGCGCGAAAATGCGCCCGATCCGACAGCATGGTTCATTCATAGCCGCATCCATCGGTTGTTGCCGCACGCGCGCTGCATCATGCACCTGCATCCGCGCTATGCGACGGCGCTTGCGGCGCTTGAAGACAGCTCTATGCCGCCGATTGATCAAAACACTATGCGGTTTTTTGGCCGCGTCGCCATTGATGACGGGTTCGAGGGCATGGGTCTGTCAGAAGATGAAGGTGACCGTCTTGCCGCGCAATTGGGTGACAAGTCTGTCCTAATGATGGGCAACCATGGCGTCTTGATCGCCGCGCCCTCGGTGGCGCAGGCGATGGACGACATGTACTACTACGAGCGGTCCTGCGAGACAGTGATGCTTGCTTTTGCGTCGGGTCGCCCCTTGCGCATTGTCTCTGATAGCATCGCGCAGGAAACGAGCCAGCAATGGGCAAATTATGGTCAGCTTTCGATTGACCACATGAACGAGGTCCGTGCGATCCTCGATGCTCGGGAACCCGACTATAAAACCTAAGCGCTAAAAGCCCGCGCATCTAAGTGGCTGGCGAGAAAGACGATATGGATCAGAGACAGTTCTACATCAACGGTGCATGGATCGATGCATCTATCGTAAATGATTTCGGCGTGATTGACCCATCAACGGAAGAGGTCAGTGCAACGATTTCAATCGGGTCGACCGAGGACGCAGACCGCGCAGTGGCAGCAGCGCGTACCGCGTTTGATGAGTGGTCACAGGCGGCCGTCGAGGCGCGATTAGCGCCGCTCGAAAAGCTTCACGAATTCTATCTGTCACACCGTGCGGACTTTGCTCGCGCCATGTCGCAAGAGATGGGCGCACCAGTCGATTTTGCTGCAGCGGATCAATTCGAGGCGGGTGCGTGCCATCTGGAAGAAACCATTCGCGCAGCCAAAGACTTTGCGTTCGAGCAAAAGCGCGGCAAAGACCGCTTGCTCTATCAGGCCATCGGTGTTGCAGCACTCATCACACCGTGGAACTGGCCGATGAACCAAGTCATTCTCAAGGTCGCACCGGCCCTTGCCGCGGGATGTACGGTTGTGTTGAAACCGTCCGAACTTGCGCCACTGTCGTCCATGTTGCTGGCTGAATTGATTGATGAGGCGGGCTTTCCGGCGGGAGTTTTCAACCTCGTCAATGGCGATGGGGCAGGGGTGGGCGCACATTTGTCTGCGCACAATGACGTCGACATGGTCAGTTTCACTGGCTCGACACGGGCGGGCATTCTGATTTCGAAAGCCGCTGCAGAAACGATCAAACGGGTGTCGTTGGAACTGGGCGGAAAAGGCGCAAATATCGTTTTTGAAGATGCGTCCGCTGACGCCATCTCCGATGGGGTTTTGGGTTGTTTCGGCAATGCGGGCCAGTCTTGCGACGCGCCCACGCGGATGTTGGTGCAGCGGTCGATCTATGATCAAGCTGTGAAAACGGCGGCGCAAGTGGCGCAGGATCAAAAAGTTGGCTCAGGCCATGAGGCTGGCGATCACATGGGGCCGCTGATCAGCAAAGACCATTGGGTGAAAGTTCAGGGTTTGATTGAAACGGGCATCGGCGAGGGCGCACGGCTTGTCGCCGGTGGCTTGGGACGGCCCGACGGCTTGGCCAAAGGATATTTCGCCAAACCCACAGTGTTTGCAGATGTGAACAACCAGATGGAGATTGCACGCCAGGAGGTGTTCGGTCCGGTTCTGGTGATGATCCCCTTCGATACAGAAGAAGAGGCCATCGCCATCGCCAATGATACGCCTTACGGCCTCGGCAATTACATCCAGACCCAAGACAGCGCTCGCGCGGATCGCGTCGCACGCAGGCTGCGGTCGGGCATGGTGACGATCAATGGTGACTACCTTGGCGCTGACATGCCGTTCGGAGGGTTTAAGCAATCGGGCAGCGGTCGTGAAGGATCAGTCTGGGGGTTGGAAGACTTTCTTGAGGTCAAAGCCGTATCAGGAAACACATGGCTACGATTGATCAGATGACCAACCGCGTGGTTGTGGTCGGTGCAGGTCAGGCCGGTTTTGAGGTCTGCGCCCAGTTGCGCGCGCTGGAGATGTCGGGGCCGATTGCATTGATCAGCGGCGAAACGCAGTTGCCCTATCAACGCCCGCCATTGTCCAAGGCCTACTTGCTTGGTGAAATGGACCTTGAGCGACTGTTTTTCCGGCCTGCTGCGTTTTATGACGATCACAACATTGATCTGCATCTTGGGACAGACTGTTTGGCGATAGATCGTTCGACCAAACAGGTGCGCCTTGGGGATGGTTCTACGCTTGAATATGACCAGTTAATACTGGCGACTGGCGCGCGATCCATACGGCTAGGTGAGACGTCCGGCGGAGATTTGGACGACGTCCATTACATGCGCGATCTGGCCGATGCTGACAGGATTGCAAAAGCTGTGAGGGCTGATGCCAAAGCGCTTGTCGTCGGTGGCGGTTATATCGGACTCGAAACGGCGGCTGTGCTGGCTGGCATTGGGATGCTTGTCGTGGTGGTCGAAGCCGCCGCACGCATCCTGCAGCGCGTGGCTTCTGTTCAAACATCTGACTTTTTCCGAAAACTGCATCAGGTTCATGGAGTCGACATCCGCGAAGACGTGATGTTGCAAAAACTGATTGCAACTCAAGAGCATATTACGGGCGCTGAGCTGTCGGATGGCACGAAGCTCAGTGTTGATATCGTCATTGTCGGCATCGGGGTGCGCCCCAATCAAAAGCTTGCAGAGGATGCAGGGCTAGAGATTGAAAACGGGATTAAGGTCGATGCGCAATGTCGTACGTCTGATCCAAACATATTTGCCGCGGGTGACTGCGCGTCATTTCCCCATCCTGACGGACAGATGCGCCTTGAAAGCGTCGGCAACGCCATCGATCAGGGTCAGCTGATTGCAAAGGTTATCATGGGGCAGGACATGACCTATCAGCCCAAACCGTGGTTTTGGTCTGATCAATATGACACGAAATTGCAGATCGCTGGCCTGTCAAACGGGCACGACATTGTGGTGACGCGTAAAACCAGCCCGACTGCGGTTTCCTTTTGGTATTACCGACAGGGCCAGTTGATTGCGGTCGACGCAATGAATGACCCGCGCGCATATATGGTTGGCAAACGTCTCATCGAGGGAGGGATATCCCCCGACCCTGAAAAGGTCAGAAATATTGAGATTAATCTGAAAGAATTACTCGGCTAACGAGGATCACATTTTGGGTCAGTGCCGCGACAGCAAAGCCTTGAACAAAATACAAAGGAACAAAACATGCATGATCTTTCGGGAAAAACAGCAATTGTAACCGGCGGTCTCTCAGGAATGGGCTTGGCCATAGCCACCGCGCTTGCACAGGCCGGAGCGTCGGTTGGGGTCGGGTCGCGCTCTGTAACGGGAAACGATGATCCGGCCCATCAAGATGCGTTAAAGCAGATCAGGGCGTCGGGCCAAGCCGTGCACGCCTGCCGATTGGATGTGACGGATCATGCCAGCATCGACGGCTTCATTTCGACGATCAAGCGAACCATTGGCGACATTGATATAGTGGTAAACGCAGCAGGCATGACCCACGAGCAGCCGGTTTGCGGCCATAGCGATACGCTTTGGAACTCTATCATTGAGACCAATTTGACGGGCGCCTTTCGTATGACCCGCGCGGTTTTGCCAGAAATGATCGCCAATGGCTTTGGTCGTGTGATCAACATCGGCTCAACTGCGGCCAGCGTGGGTTGGGCCGACAATCCCGCCTATTGCGCCTCAAAAGCTGGCCTGCTGGGGCTGACACGGTGCGTTGCGCTGGAAGGGGCAGCGAGTGGCGTCACCTGTGTCATGGTCAGCCCGACGTGGGTGGAAACCGATCTGATGCGTAATGACGTGAAAGAGATCGTAGCCCGAGAGGGAAAAGGACGCAGCATCGAACAGGCGATGGCCGACATCACTGCCGAAAACCCACAGGGCCGCATCATCCAGCCCGACGAGATTGCAGCCCTTGTGACATTTCTATGCAGCGATGCTGCTCGCGGACTGACAATGGAGAATATCCAAGTGTCCGGAGGAAGCCTCTGGTGAGGTGACATCAACGAAACGTTCCGAGCAATATGCTCTAACCAAAAATGAGAAGGTACCAAGATGGAGAGATTGAATGGGAAAATTGCACTTATCACCGGCGCTGGTATGGGGTTGGGGCGCGCAACATCTCAGCTTTTTGCCCGCGAAGGGGGGCGATCATCTGTTCCAATATTAGTATCTCCGATGTCGAAGAAACGGTGCGCCTAATCACAGAGGCTGGCGGTAACGCGCGAGCTCTGCACCATGATGTAAGTCGTCCGGAGGATTGGGATGCCATCGCGGCCTCGGTCCGTGATACTGAAGGACGGCTTGATGTGCTGGTCAACAACGCGGGCATCGCCCCCATTGGCACCATCGAAAGCGCCAATCTCGACCAGTGGCGCGCTTGCATGGCTGTCAACGCTGACGGTGTTTTTCTGGGGTGCAAACATGGTGTGGCGTTGATGAAACGTCATGGCGGCGGATCAATTGTCAACCTGTCTTCTATCGATGGCATCATCGGAGAATCCGAGCTTTTGGCCTACTGAGCAGCCAAAGGGGCGGTTCGCACGATGTCCAAAGCAGTGGCCGTGCATTGCGGTGAACAGGGGTACAATATTCGCTGCAACTCGGTCCATCCCGGCTATATCTGGACGCCGCAGACCGAAAATTATTTAGCCGGTCTTGGGCGTCTTGAAGAGGAACGGGCAAAGACCCTGAGCAAACATCCCATCGGCCGCCTCGGCAAACCGGACGATATCGCCTACATGATACTCTATCTAGCCAGCGACGAATCCTCTTTCGTGACCGGGTCTGAATAAGTTCAGATAGATGTGAGACCGATTTTTGTTGCCAAGATTTAGGCGGCCTCGGAGACTGAGTATTGTAAAAAACCAACTCACGAGGCCAATATGCAAATCCTAAGACAGCACAAGAACGTTTATAAACTTTATGCATGGGCGCGAACACAAGAATGTTTGGATGCATATCGTATCAAATACGAAGACAGGGTTCGGCATTGGAACGCCTTACGCGCAGAAGGCGTTTTCCTAACTAAATGCGCTGAATTTGTCGGCATCTCCCGCGCGACATACTACCGTCACAAGCGTATTTTGAAGGATCTGGCGCAGGCAATCATACCGCCGTCAAAGGCCCCAAAACGCTGCAACAAATCACAGTGGGGCGAGGCAGAAAAGAAATTGGTGCTTGAGGCCCGCCGCGACAATGAAACCTACGGTAAGGAGAAGATAGGGGCAATCTTGCGTCGCGACAAAAAATAAACCATGAGCGATAGCACCGTGGGGCGCATTTTGAGCTTTCTAAGGAAAAAAGGTCTGATCACACGATCAAGGTCTGCGCCCCAAAAGCGCAAGCGCAATTTTTCCAAGGGGCATGCCAAGGGATGGAAATATAAGGATTACAAAGATATAGAGGTTGGAGAGCGTGTGCAGATCGATCATATGACTGCCACGAAGAACGGCGTCACGTGCAAACACTTTCAAGCCTGGGAGAGGTGTAGCAAGCATATCCACGCGCAAGTTTATTCGAATGCCACTGCACGCTCTGCGAAACGATTTTTGCAAGAGCTCGTTGAAATAGCCCCCTATAAGATACTCTCAATTCAAGTGGATGGCGGGTCTGAGTTTATGGCTGATTTTGAGACGGCGTGTGAGCAGATGAGCAACCCGCTTATTGGAGTTATTGTCAAATCTGGTGTTTGAGTATTGTTGGTCATGCGGTGATCTGGTCGGGGTTTGTGGTTTCGATTCCGTCTTTGAACGTGACGCCTGTGATGACTTTTGCGAGGTAGTCAAAGCCGCGTAGCTTCCTCCAATTTTGCTCAGCACATTGCCTCAGTTTGAACATCATGTGCAGCATGCCATCGCGTGACAGGCAGCCCTTTGAACGCTTGGTACGATGCCGGATCGTCGCGAAGGCCGATTCAATTGGATTGCTAGTGCGGATGCTTTGCCAATGCTGCGCCGGGAAGTCGAAGAATGCCATGAGTTCCTCACGATCTTTTTGCAGGCATAGTGTGGCCTTGGGATATTTGGGTTCGTAGGTTTTGATGAACAGATCGAACGCCTTTTCTGCATCGACTTTGGTCTCGGCCTGCCAGATGTCGTGCAGCGCGGCCTTGGCTTTTGGCTGAGACAGCTTGGGTAAACAATTGAGCACGTTCATCGTTTTGTGTTGCCAACAGCGTTGATGGCGGGTCTCAGGATAGACTTCGTCCATGGCCGCCCAAAACCCCATGGCACCGTCCCCGATGGCCAGTTTGGGCGCATTCATGCCTCGGCTTTTGAGGTTAAGCAGAACCTCGCGCCAGCTCTGCGTGGACTCGCGCACCCCATCCTCAATTGCCAGAAATCGCTTCTTGCCACGGGCAGTTACCCCAATAATAACAAGGGCACAGAGCTTGTCATCCTCGCCCCGAAGGCCGCTGTGAACGCCGTCGGCCCAGATATAGACGATGGGCTCGTCATCTAACTCAGCGCCTTTCCAAGCCTCGTATTCATTGGCCCAATCGCGTTTTAAACGCGAAACCGTATTAGCCGACAAGCCAACGGCATCTGGGCCCAGAAGAACCTTGAGGGCGGGAGCCATCTCGCCGCTGGAGATCCCTTTGAGGTAAAGCCATGGCAAGGCCGCTTCCAGCGTCTTCGTGCGGCGCACATAGGGCGGCACCAGGGCAGACCGGAATGTCACCAGTGTGCCGTCCTTGGACCGAACCTTTGGAATGCGCACGCTCACAGGGCCAATGCCCGTTTGAAACGGGCGGGCCGGATGATGTCCATTACGCACGACTGCCGCGTGACCGGCATCGGTGCGTAAGCCGGTAAATTGCGCCAAATAACTGACAAGCTCAGCCTCAACTGCTGTCGCGATCAATTGTTGTGCTCCCGTTTTCAGCAACTCCGTCAACGCGTCCGTCATCTCGTCTCGACGCGCAAAATCAACAATGTTAGTAGTTCCCATGGTGGTGTATCTCCTTTGGTTGGGCTGCTGTCTTCCAACAACAATTCAACCAGATACGCCGCCAACCTTCAAACCACTCAAACACCAGATTCAGTCATAGCTCCGCTTATTGTACTGCCCCAGCAAGGCCGAAATACAACGGTAGTGTCGAACGTGGCAACCGTACCTTCCGCGAAGAATTCTATGCGTGTCGTGATCTCATTGCTGACAGCATAGGGGCCATGCGGTTTGAACTTCGAAAAGCTGTCGATAAATGCAACACATTCAGGCCACATCACGTCTTGAAAGGAAAGACACCGATGGAATACCTTCGAATCACTCAGGCTGAAGCCGCGTGAGTCTCAAAAGACCTGAACCTATACACGGCACGTTCCGCTTCTTTACAAGAAACCGACCATACGGTATCTATCGGGAATCGCTAACCATAAAGACGAAATCATGAACCCCATTTTCGCCGCCTACGCTTCACTCGCAGCTGCCATTGTCTGCGAGGTTACTGGCACAGCCCTACTTCAGAAGTCGGAGCAGTTTTCCAAGCCGATCCCCACCCTTGGCATGGCGGTTTGCTTCATAGCGTCATTATTTTTACTTTCGATGGCGTTTAAGGCGATCCCGCTTGGGATTGCCTATGCGATATGGGCCGGGCTGGGGATAATATTAACGAGCATTATCAGCGTCGTCGTGTTTCGCTTCACACTGGATGGATGGGCGATTTTGGGTATGGCGCTGATCATTTCCGGTGTGCTTGTTATGAACCTTCTCTCAAATAATGCGGCGCACTGACATGGCCAATCCCTATCATCGACAGAAGCAGCCCGAAGCCGTGCGCCGTGCCCTTCTGGAGCAAGCCGCACGCCTTGCGGTTGAACGGGGCGTGGCGGCAGTTACGGTTCAAGCAGTCGCGGATGCTGCCGGCGTCACCAAGGGGGGCCTCATGCACCATTTCCCCAGTAAGCAGGCACTCATTGAAGCCGTGTTTCAAGATTTGCTGGATGACCTCAAAAATAGCCTCTACGAAAGTATGCGCGCCGATCCAACTCCGCATGGATCCTTTACACGTGCGTATGTGATCGAGATCTTTGATATGGATCCCGGAGCTAGAGGAGGATTGTGGTCGGCGTTATCGGTGTTGATGCTCAGTGATCCAAAGCTCCGAGTCATGTGGGCGAAGTGGATCGGCCTATGGCTGAAAGCAGGTCGAAAGACTGATGACGGGCTGGATTTAGCAATCATACGTTTGGCAGCCGATGGTGTTTGGCTCTCTGATCTTAGCGGCGTTCCATTATCTAGCAGAGCGCAACTGCGAGATCAGCTAATTAAAGCCACCTATCTGGAGAGTTGAGGTGGCTTTCAAGTGGCACTTCTCTGCGCTAGCACAGGCCGTTCAAAAACGACCCAGACTGTGTGGAAAACCTCACTGCGTAAAACCCGTCGCTCATAGCGATTTTTGACTGATTAGGATTCCTTTTGGGGCGCGAAAATAGTATGATTTTGGATGAAACATATCCAAGGAACTTCCCGCTCCCAGACTCTTTTGTTGCCTGCCTGAGTGGATGATTATGTTGGGCCCGATAACGTGGTTCGGTTTATTGAGGCCTTTGTGGACAGCCTTAATCTTGCAGCTGCGGGTTTTGATAGGGCTCTCCCCAAAGCCACGGGGAGGCCAGGGTATGATCCAAGAGATCTGCTGAAACTTTACTTTCCACAAACGGGATTAAAGCCACCGGCTTCCAGCCGGTCCGCTTTAGCGTAATGTACTATAATCTTCCCTCTTATTTTTAAGACCCCGCGAAGGAGCTATGACTGAATCTGGTGTTTGAGTGGTTTGAAGGTTGGCGGCGTATCTGGTTGAATTGTTGTTGGAAGACAGCAGCCCAACCAAAGGAGATACACCACCATGGGAACTACTAACATTGTTGATTTTGCGCGTCGAGACGAGATGACGGACGCGTTGACGGAGTTGCTGAAAACGGGAGCACAACAATTGATCGCGACAGCAGTTGAGGCTGAGCTTGTCAGTTATTTGGCGCAATTTACCGGCTTACGCACCGATGCCGGTCACGCGGCAGTCGTGCGTAATGGACATCATCCGGCCCGCCCGTTTCAAACGGGCATTGGCCCTGTGAGCGTGCGCATTCCAAAGGTTCGGTCCAAGGACGGCACACCGGTGACATTCCGGTCTGCCCTGGTGCCGCCCTATGTGCGCCGCACGAAGACGCTGGAAGCGGCCTTGCCATGGCTTTACCTCAAAGGGATCTCCAGCGGCGAGATGGCTCCCGCCCTCAAGGTTCTTCTGGGCCCAGATGCCGTTGGCTTGTCGGCTAATACGGTTTCGCGTTTAAAACGCGATTGGGCCAATGAATACGAGGCTTGGAAAGGCGCTGAGTTAGATGACGAGCCCATCGTCTATATCTGGGCCGACGGCGTTCACAGCGGCCTTCGGGGCGAGGATGACAAGCTCTGTGCCCTTGTTATTATTGGGGTAACTGCCCGTGGCAAGAAGCGATTTCTGGCAATTGAGGATGGGGTGCGCGAGTCCACGCAGAGCTGGCGCGAGGTTCTGCTTAACCTCAAAAGCCGAGGCATGAATGCGCCCAAACTGGCCATCGGGGACGGTGCCATGGGGCGTTGTTGCAGGGACCCCAGCGGGTCTGCTAGACACCTAGCTTGCCAACGACTTGGATATTCATGATGCCGCACAAATTCAACGCTTCCCGCCGCCACAAGTTTGAAAAGAAACGACAGAAGGTCACCAACTGGCGAGTGTACAATGAAGGCCTGCGTCAGCGCGGTGATGTGACAATTTGGTTGAGCCCTGAGGTTGCAGATAAGTGGCTTGCCGATAAACGTCAGACGCCAGGCGGCCAACCCACATACTCTGATATGGCCATATCAGTATGCCTGACGCTAGGTATGGCTTTCAAACAACCTTTGCGGCAGACGCAAGGATTGGTCGGTAGTTTGGCGCGGCTTATGGGACTGGATGTTTCCGTTCCGGATTTCTCGACCCTCTCGCGGAGAGGTGCGGGGCTCAGCATGCCAGAAAAATCTAAAGCCCAAAGGGCTGGCCCAATCGAATTAGTTGTGGATAGTACGGGTCTGAAGATATTTGGTGAAGGCGAATGGTTGCAGAACAAGCATAAAACAAAGGCCAAACGTAAGTCGTGGCGCAAGCTCCACCTTGGACTGGATCTCACAACTGGAGATATCGTTTGCTCCGATTTGACAAAAGACGACGTGGGCGATCCAACTGCTTTGCCCGAACTTCTAGACCAGATTGAGGCTCCTGTTAGCCGCTTTTTGGCGGATGGCGCCTATGATGGCGATCCTACCAGCGATCTGCTTGTGGACCGTTTTGGTGAAGCTATAGAGATTGTAATCCCGCCTCCGATCACGGCCGTTCTCAGCCTCGATGCTGCCCGTGATCCAACGCCCCGAGATAAACACATCGCGGAGATTCGAGACAAAGGGCGCCTGGCATGGCAAGTTAGCAGTGGCTACAATCACCGGAGCCGAGGCGAAGCACAAATAGGCCGCTTGAAGATGGTCATCAGCCCCAAACTGAAAGCTCGGAACTTTCCAAACCAAAAAACTGAAGTCAGGATTGGGACAAACATTCTCAACAAAATGAACGGGCTCGGCCGTGCCAAGTACGAGGCTGTTGCATGACCTGAATTATGGGTAAGGGCAATCTCGGACTTCGCCATATCCATGCAACACGGCTGTGGAACAGCGACGCTGATAGGAAGGGATCGATAACCGACGGGCTTGGACTCGAACAGCCTCTCGCCCCACCAGCTAACCAATTCCGGACCTTGCCGCTGGGGACTGTGTCAGGCTGTCGCGTTGATGATTGTGACGCCTCCACAAAATAATTTTTTCTCGTCAATTACGTTTACAACTGGAAAAAGTAATATGTTTAAGGGGCTAGGGATTTCAATTGCCATCATCTGTCTTGGCGTGGTTGGCTTTCCGTTGCCGGTGCTAGCCATTGGTTAGTGACGTTGGACCCAGCAAAGTGAAGGCCGTTTTCAAGAATTGCGGCACCTTTGGGCTGACAGCAAAAATTAAAAAATGGCGCCTACGTCACCACTCGTAATGTCAGATTGATCCGCCCACCACCTGACAGCAAAGTTGATGACCCTGCCCGCGTTTTGTCGATTCCATGGTAGACCAGCCGCGCGTCGCCACCCATCACCACCACATCGCCTGACTTTAACCAAATTGATTCTGTCTTGCCACCGCGCGTTGTGTTGCCGATACGAAACAACCCGTCGTCGCCCAAGGACACAGACACAACAGGCTCATCAAACTCAGTCTCATCACGGTCCTGATGCATCCCCATCTTTGCCGCCTCGCGATAGAGGTTCACCAAACAACACTCCGGCGCACGCGCAGATGCGGACACATGTCCCCAAACATCCAGAATTGACGCCGGAATCGCGGGCCATGGCGCACCATTCGGATGAACTTCCGAATATCGATAGCCTGATCGGTCAGAAAACCAGCCAAACCGCCCCGCGCTGGTCATTTGCACCAACATTGGCTTGCCATAAGGTGTCATTGGCGAAAACAGTGGCGCTGAGGCAACAATCCCCCGAATATCACTGACCATTGCTTCTTGTGCAGGCCGATTAAGCAGTCCTTGCCAGACTTGAACCCCACGTAAGTCCACTGTTGGACGCCCTATAATCATCTGTTCACCATTTTTGCGCATTACCTACTGTGACATAGGTTGCAGCCCCTATTTGCCACACCTATATACACTGCGATCCGAATGGGGGCTCCCCGTTCGACAACACAACCATTGGCACGGGTGCCGGAACGGGTCCGCGCCGCCTCACATCGCCTCGAAAGGGATTTGAACATGGCTAAAGTAATTGGCATCGACCTCGGAACCACCAACTCTTGTGTAGCTATCATGGACGGCTCGCAGCCCCGCGTTATAGAAAACGCAGAAGGCGCGCGCACGACACCATCTATTGTCGCATTCACAGACGACGAACGCCTCGTGGGTCAACCCGCGAAACGTCAAGCCGTCACAAACCCAGAAAACACCATTTTTGGTGTTAAGCGTCTTGTTGGTCGCCGCAATGACGACAAGCATCTTGCGAAAGACAAAAAGAACCTGCCGTTCAACGTCATCGACGGCGGCAATGGCGATGCATGGATCGAAGCCCGTGGTGAGAAATACTCCCCCGCTCAGATCTCTGCCGTCATTCTGCAGAAGATGAAAGAAACGGCTGAAAGCTATCTCGGCGAAGAAGTCACGCAGGCCGTCATCACGGTTCCTGCCTACTTTAACGACGCCCAGCGTCAGGCCACCAAAGACGCAGGCAAAATTGCGGGCCTCGAAGTTCTTCGTATCATCAACGAGCCAACGGCAGCGGCACTCGCCTATGGTCTCGACAAAAAAGAGACCCAAACCATTGCGGTTTATGACCTTGGTGGCGGTACGTTCGACGTGACGATTCTGGAAATCGACGACGGTCTTTTCGAAGTAAAATCCACCAACGGCGATACATTCCTCGGCGGTGAAGACTTCGACATGCGCATCGTTAACTACCTTGCCGACGAATTCAAAAAGTCCAACGGCGTTGATCTGAAGAAAGACAAGATGGCGCTTCAGCGCCTCAAGGAAGCTGCAGAAAAGGCAAAGATCGAATTGTCCTCTGCCAGTCAGACAGAAATCAACCAGCCGTTCATCTCGATGGGCAAAGATGGCTCCCCACTGCACATGGTCATGAAACTGACCCGTGCAAAGCTGGAAAGCCTTGTTGGCGATTTGATCAAAGCTTCGATGAAACCATGCGCTGCTGCGTTGAAAGACGCGGGCCTTACGACCAAAGACATCGACGAAGTCGTCCTCGTTGGCGGTATGACACGCATGCCAAAAGTCATCGAAGAAGTGACCAAGTTCTTCGGCAAGGAACCACATAAAGGTGTGAACCCTGACGAAGTTGTCGCCATGGGTGCCGCTATTCAGGCTGGTGTTCTTCAGGGCGACGTCAAAGACGTGGTTCTGCTGGATGTCACACCATTGTCCTTGGGAATCGAAACCCTTGGCGGTGTCTTCACACGCTTGATCGACCGCAACACTACGATCCCAACGAAAAAGAGCCAGGTTTTTTCGACAGCCGAAGACAACCAGAACGCAGTGACGATCCGTGTGTTCCAAGGTGAACGCGAAATGGCCGCCGACAACAAAATGCTTGGTCAGTTCAACCTCGAAAGCATCCCACCCGCACCGCGCGGCATGCCCCAAATCGAAGTAACCTTCGACATCGATGCCAACGGCATTGTGTCGGTAGGCGCATCCGACAAAGGGACCGGCAAGGAGCAGACGATCACGATCCAAGCTTCTGGTGGTTTGTCCGATGAAGACATCGAACAAATGGTACGCGACGCGGAAGAAAATGCCGAGGCCGACAAAGATCGCAAGGAACTTGTCGAAGCCAGGAACCAAGCGGAAAGCCTGATCCATTCGACCGAAAAATCGATGGAAGAGCATGCGGACAAAGTTGATCCAACCACAATTGAGGCGATTGAACTGTCCATCGCGGCTTTGAAGGACGATCTGGAAAACGAAGACGCGGGCAAGATCAAGTCCGGCATCCAGAACGTGACCGAATCGGCGATGAAACTGGGCGAGGCGATCTACAAGACCGCACAGCAAGACGCTGGCGAAGTTGAGCCCGACGTATCAGCAGCCGACGAAGATATCGTCGATGCAGACTTCGAAGACCTCGACGGCGACAAGCGCGCCTAAGCTTTGGTGAAATTTCAGGACCGGCCCACGATAGGGCCGGTCCTGTCCTTCCCAAAAGGGGAATCTGGTCATGTCAAAACGCGATTACTATGAGATTCTGGGTCTCTCAAAGGGCGCAAGCGCCGATGAGATCAAAAAGGGCTATCGCCAAAAGGCGAAAGAACTTCACCCTGACCGAAATACAGACAAACCAGACGCAGAGGGTCAGTTCAAAGAAGCTGGCGAGGCCTACGAAGTCCTGAAAAATGCCGACAAAAAGGCAGCGTATGACAGGTATGGTCACGCTGCATTTGAAGGCGGAATGGGCGGTGGCGGCGGACGGCCCGGCGCGGGCGGTCAAGGCGACTTTGGGTCTGCGTTCTCCGATATTTTTGACGACCTATTTGGCAACGTGGGCGGCGCGCGCGGCGCTGGCCGCCAATCACGCGCGTCGCGTGGCAATGACTTGCGCTACAATTTGCGTATTACCTTAGAAGAGGCCTTCGCTGGCCTGCAAAAAACGGTCACCGTCCCAACGGCAGTTGGATGCGGATCGTGCAAAGGCACGGGTGCGGAGGGCGGATCTGAACCCCAGACATGCCCCACGTGTTCCGGCATGGGCAAAGTGCGGGCGCAACAAGGTTTCTTTACCGTCGAACGAACCTGTCCGACCTGTAATGGCATGGGTCAGACGATCAAAAACCCATGTCATGAATGTCATGGGGCGGGCCGCGTCGAAAAAGAAAAATCGCTTTCCGTTAACATCCCTGCAGGTGTCGAAACCGGCACAAGAATCCGTCTTGCAGGCGAAGGCGAAGCTGGCATGCGCGGCGGTCCAACAGGTGATCTTTATATCTTCATCGAAGTACGCGACCACGACCTGTTTGAACGCGAAGTCAATAATCTGTTCTGTCGCGTGCCAGTCTCTATGGCGACAGCGGCGCTTGGCGGCGATATTGAGGTCCCCACAATCGACGGTGGCCGTTCCCGTGTGAAAATTCCTGCGGGGTCACAATCAGGTCGCCAAATGCGTCTGCGCGCCAAAGGTATGCCGGCCCTGCGCGGCGGTGGGCCAGGTGACATGTTCATCGAAATGGCTGTCGAAACCCCTGTAAACCTAACAAGTAAGCAAAAAGAGCTGCTGCGCGAATTCGAAGACTTGGCGAGCGACAACAACCCGCAAAGCTCTAGCTTCTTCAAATCGGTGAAGTCTTTTTGGGAGTCGATGAAGGGGTAAGACTCGCGCGTTGTTAACCATGCGGTAATAGAATCAGAGCAAGGTGGGGGCATGAAACATGCCTCCGCCTTTGCCGAAGCCCCGCTTCTATCGCTCGATACTGCGACCCCGATCACGCTTGATCGCGATGAAGTCGACAATGTCCCTGCGCTGCCGACCAGTAAATCTGGCAAACAACCGTCATATCTTGCCGATCATCACAAACGACTGCGCCACCGCTTTCTTACCGGTGGGGCGGCTGCCATGCCAGATTATGAAATCCTCGAACTCACACTGTTTCGCGCTATCCCGCGACAGGATGTCAAACCACTCGCGCGGCTGTTGATTGAAACGTTTGGCGATCTTAACGGGGTCCTCTCGGCCCCTATCGCACGTCTGGAACGAGTCCACGGGGTAGGAACGGCAGTCGCGCTTGAACTAAAGGTCATGGAGACTGTGACCCACCGTATGGCCCGTGCGAAAGTGATGCAGCGCCACGTCATCAGTTCATGGGATGCGGTGCTGGATTACTGCCATACGGTTATGGCGCACCGCGACACGGAACAATTCCGCGTTCTATTCCTTGATCGCAAAAACGTCCTCATCGCGGATGAGGCGCAAGGCAACGGCACGGTCGATCACGTCCCCGTCTACCCACGTGAGGTCGTGAAACGCGCGCTGGAACTCAACGCCTCGTCGCTGATTCTAGTACACAACCACCCATCAGGCGATCCAACCCCATCCAACGAAGACATCGCAATGACGATGCAAATTCATGACGCGGCTAAGGCGTTGAACATCTCGCTGCACGACCACCTTATTATCGGCCGGTCACGGGAACTCAGCTTCAAATCTCAGGGTCTGATCTAGTGTGTCTCGTCCATGACGCGTCTCGCACCCACAGCTCAACCCGACGATTGGTCTGCTGACCCCAAATTGTGTCGTCGCGGGCTATTGGTTATGCCTCCCCGAATGCAGCGGTATCAATCGCCACGTTTGCTGGAAAACTCCCGCCAAGTGCACGGGTTTGATCTCGGCGCACGGCTTCGGCGCGGGCGGAAGACAAATCGCGGTTTGCTGTTGCAGGCCCGCGTCCGTCGCTAAATCCAACAACATTAATTTTCGCCCGCCTAAGCGACGGTCGCGGATCGCTTGCGCCAACTGCATCACGTTGGACCGCGACTGCACGTCAAGCCGCGTCGACCCCGAATCAAATCGAAACGTGCTGGACATGTGCACGCGCGGCGACAGCAGACCTATCATGCGCTGTAGTTCTGCCAGCAGGATTTCTAATCCTGCGTTCACAATCGCATTGGCCAATCGATCACCCTGATCCGACAACGGGATCGGCACCGCCGCAAGGTCTACAAATCCGGCCCGTCGGATCACCAATTGCGCGGGCGGGGATCGCAACCAATCAAGAAATCCACCATCTGATGGTGCTGCCGACGTTGCGGCAGATGCATAAACATCGTGAATGTCAGCAGTTTGTCTTCTGTTTTCATTGTCAGAAACCGAGCGTCTGACCTAAGCCCACATGGGCCCGTCAACACTAGCGGTTGCGTGTTTCTTGTCGCACCAAATGGCAACAACGTCAGCCCATGCTCCGCCTCCGCGACTGCCCCTAACAACGCGTCAACAGTTTCATGAGACACATCTGGCGGATCCAATGCCAATCCAAATGGCCGCATGAACCGATCCTCGAACCCCTGAATTTGACCGTCCAAGTCAGTTCTGAGATGAACCTCAAACTCACTGCGCGTTCCGGCCAGTTCTGCTGTTAGATCACCTATGGAAATTGACCGCACACCTGACGATGCAGACGTCACAGGCACTAGGGCATCCAATGCAAGTATCCGCATCTGCCGCGATAGATTTAGCTGACCAAGCCCTGCTTCAACAGCGATCTGCAATTTAATATTGCGCAGTTCACGCATAACCAGCAACACGTCGGCCTCATGGTTCACAAAGTTCGAAAACGCGCCTTCTAGCGTCACAACTGTGATTGCAAAACACTAACGCACCATCAGAGTTGTGACCCTGAAAGCCTCGTGCGTCTTCACGCACGTTCTAGCCATTGTCACGGGCATAGACGTCGATCCAAGTGGGTAACAAAAGATCGCCCATCTGTGCCGCGCCAGTCATCCGCAGAGACGGGACATATTCGACCAGATCCGGACAATCCGCCCCGTCATACATCACCCCTTCTGCCCTGAACGTCACCAACACGGTGTCGGTCGCAACGGTAGCGTTCTCACCATCAAAAAGCGACAAGTCGCCCAGTAACTGCATCGCCTTCATCCGCACTTTGAAACACCACGTCCTGCACGGCCAACCCCACTGCACAAACGAAATGTGCGACGAAAACCGCCGCACATCTCAAAATTATCTTAGCTGCTTTAAATTTAATCCACGTTATCTCGACGCGATTGTCAGGTCCTCAAACATGTTTTGCAAGATCAGAAAGTCACCAACTGTATCGCATTCAGGCATAATCATCGTTAAATCCAACGCAGCTGTCCCACCACTCGGGGACACTTGAATGCTTTGCGCGTTAAGCTCTTGTCCGCAGTTTCCTGACGTTATCTCAGCTTCGGCAACCAATTTAACATTCGGGGCCGCTCCCGTCATTCCACTGGGGAAGGTGTAGACCTCGGCCATCAAGCCATCACCGACCGATCCGTCACCAAGACGCACCAAATACCCACCAGTCGCGCTCTGAAGGCGGTCCATGTCACCAGGATTATCGACGTGAATATGGTTGTCATCGCCAAACGTTGCATCGTTTTCATAAGCGCTCAACGTAACTGAAACGTCGCCCTGCCATTGCAACACGGCACGATCGTAATTTGCGAAATCTGAAACAATTGCCGTCGCAACAGCGCCGCCGCCACCACTAAAAGCTGCGATCATAACCGCGACTTCAGACAAGGCGGGCACACTTATACCAACGGCCGAATTAAGTGACCCTTGCCCATTCTCGATCTGTGATTGAACTTATTCGCTCTGGGTCGTTCGCAAAGAAGTTCCAAGCTTGTGCACATTTGTCGAGTATTTCGTCATAGGTGTCGAAAACTGTGATTGCGAGTTTATTGGCTCGCAGATAAGCCCAGACGTTTTCCATGGGGTTCAGTTCGGGTGAATACGGTGGCAGCTTAACGAGAGTAATTTTATCTGGCACCTGCAAACATTTTGCGCCATGCCACCCCGCCCCATCAACAATCAGCAAGGCATGTGAGCCGGGTGCGACAGCTTTTGCGATCTCATCAAGATGCAGCCCCATAGCCTCGGCGTTGACGTAGGGCAGGACGAGACCTGCGGCGGTACCACGTGCGGGACAAGCGGCACCAAAGATATAACTCCATTTGAAGCGTATATCACGGGGTGCGCGCGGGCGAGTTCCACGCTTGGCCCATTTACGGGTGAGTGTCCCCTGTTGTCCAACGCGGGCTTCATCTTGGAACCATACCTCAAGAGGCTTCCCCTTTGCATGTTCTGGCAGAGTATCGTTTACGAGGCTGGTAAAGTTTTTTTAAAAGTCTGCTGCGCTTCGCGATCAGTTTTCGGATGCTCTGGATGCACAGACAGGCGGCGAAAGCCATGCTTGGTTAGATATTTCCCAATCGTACGCACATGCAGTTTCACGTCGAACTCCTCTTCAACACGAGCCTGCAAGTCGACACAACGCCATCGTACTACGCCATCTTTTACTGGGTCGGGCCCGGCCTCCACCCAAGCCACAAATTGCGCCTGTTGCTTGGGCGACAACCGTGGTTTTGCCCCCTTGCCATTCCGATCCGATAACCCCTCAATGCCTTCTGCGTTAAAGCGATGCGCCCAATCTCGAAGTGTTTGTCGATCCATACCACTGCTGCGGGCAGCCGTTTCACGATCCACCCCATCAAGCACCAGCGCTATGGCCAGTAGTCGCCGTACAACCCGCCCATCCTTGGTTCGCTTTGCCGCACGGCGCAAATCTTACGCAGACATATCCGTGCGCGTAATTTTTATGGCTCCACCCATGAGCACCTCCCAATCTATGGAGGTCATTGATTCAGAGTTTGCCAAAAATTATACTCCTGCGCCTGAATTGACCTGACGATTTTGGGCCTGCGATTCACTTCGTCGCATGGCCAAAGGCGGTTCAGTCTGTATTTTGAGTTTATGAGCAAGCAATACAAAACAGTCTCCTTATCCGACGAGCAGCGCATAGCACTTGAAGCGCTTTGCCGCCGCCGCAAAGTTGACGCCCTTGTTTGGAAACGGGCGCGCGCGTTTCTTCTTTTGGACGCAGGAGAAGACGCCGGAACGGTTTGCCGGATTTTGGATATTGGCCCGACAGTTTTGACGGAGTGGCGATTTGCCTTTGCCGGTGCGGGACTATCGTTTTTCGGTCTGAAGGACTACAGCCAGCGTCAGGGTCATTTGTCCGTCGTGCAAGAGCAGGCGGTGAGAGCCCATTTCACCGCGCAGCCTGCCCGCAATGCCGATGAGGTCTGTGCCTATGTTCTAGCCGAGTGCGACCAAAACTACAGCACGTCGGGAGCCGCCAAGCTGATGCGCCGCCTGGGGTTCGCGTATAAGAAACCACAATTGCTGCCTGCACAGGCCGATGAAGCCAAGCAGGCTGCGTTTATTGCCAAATATGAGGCCCTGATGAACGGGTTGGCCGCAGATGAGATGGTTGTCTTTTCGGACGCTGTCCACCCCGAACACCAGAGCCGCCCCGCCCATGGTTGGTTCCCCAAGGGACAAAAGACGGCCCTGAAGGCGACATCAGGGCGCAAGCGGCTCAACATTCAGGGCGCGCTTGACCTTGAGACTTTCCAGTTCACCTTTGTGGAAGGCGAGAAGATCAATGCCCAGACAACCCGACAGATGCTGGAAAAGTTGGAACGCAACAACCAAACCAAGACGGCCATCCACGTCTTTGTCGACAATGCCCGCTATCATCATGCCAAGATACTACAGCCATGGCTGGACAGCCCAGAACGTCGGGTGAAGTTGCATTTCTTGCCAGCATATGCCCCGCACCTCAACCCGATCGAGCGTCTTTGGGGTGTTATGCACAAATGGGTCACCCACAATCGGCACTATGCAACGTTCAACCAATTCACAGAAGCCATTTTCGACTTCTTCCGCAAGACCCTGCCAGAAAAATGGCCAGAGTTCCGCGACACCGTCACCGACAACTTCCGCGTCATATCGCTCAAGGAATACAAAGTGATTTGAGGGGAAAACCTCAGGTCAATTCAGGCGCGGGAGTATAAAACCAAAAAAATGAGTCAGATATTATAGCCACTGGTATTAGTTCAGCTTTACCAACTTCGTCAGTCATTGCACTGAACGACTACCGGCTGACGCCGGTAGGTTCTTAGGCTCAAGTTTCAAATGCAACACTCAGAGCCCTTTGGGCATAGGATGTTGTGATGGACATACGAAGCAAGCACCTCAGCAGCGAGGACCGTGGCGTGATATTAGCCGAGCATAATAGGGGCAGCAGTCAGCGGTTGATCGGCCAGCTTTTGCATCGCCCGGCGAGCACGATCTGCCGTGAGCTGGCGCGAGGTCGGCAGGAAGACGGCAGCTATTGCCCGCAAGCGGCGCGGCAGGCCTATGATGCCCGGCGTGCGCGCTGCCGCCGCGAGCGCAAGCTTGTGGAGGGGAGCGATCTTTATCGTTTCGTTCATGGCAAGCTCGTACATCTGCACTGGTCGCCTGAGCAGATTGCGCAGAGACTGCGTCTCATGAAGCCTGATGATCCATCCGCCCATGTGAGCCATGAGACCATCTATGCCGCGATTTACGCGCAGCCACGTGGTGGGCTGAAGGCGGCGATGATCGAGGCGTTGCGTCAAGCGAAGCCTAAGCGTGGGCTCAAGCGCAGGACAGCGGCGGGCAGTGCTATGGTCCCGGAATCATTGCGCATTATCAACCGCCCTGAAGAGATCGAAGCGCGACTGGTACCAGGCCATTGGGAGGGCGACCTCATCAAGGGCGCATTCAATCGCTCGTCAGTGGGGACCTTGGTCGAGCGCAAGACACGCTTTGTCATTCTTTGCAAAATGGACGGCAATGGGGCCGAGGCCGCGCTCGACAGCTTCACCCGCCAGATGAGACGACTACCCGCTGCTTTGCGCAAGAGCATGACCTACGACCGCGGCTCCGAAATGGCCTGCCACCCCGAACTCGCCAGACGGTTGAAGATCGATATCTGGTTCTGCGATCCGCATGCGCCTTGGCAGCGTGGCAGCAACGAGAACACCAACGGACTGCTGCGTCAGTACATGCCCAAAGGAACTGACCTGAACGGTGCAAGCCAAACATGGCTGAACGACGTTGCAAACCTGATGAACAACCGTCCGAGAAAAACTCTCGGTTGGAGAACACCCGCTGAAGCCATGGCCGACGAAATCGCGGCCTTCAAATCAACCGTTGCACTTGATGTTTGAATCCAAGGTTCCCTTTTTGAATGTAATTCAAGATACTGAAGTATGACAGCGTCAGTGACATTGCCGCTAGTTGTTGAGAAAAATCCGCGAGCCCAAAACCGCTGGCCCGAGTACCGTTTGCGCAGTTCGGGAAACTCGCGCTGTATCTTATAAGACGAGCGTCCCTTGATCCGCATCATCACCTTTGACAATGCTATCTGAGGCGGGACCGATATGAACATGTGGACGTGATCGGTCGACAATACGCCCTTCTCAATATGCACGCCAAGTTCTCGGCATGTTTGGATAATGATTTCACGGATACGCTCACGCATCTCACCGCGCATAACTTTGTATCGGTATTTTGTTGTCCAGACGACGTGAAATCGGTGATAAAATTTGGTATGGCTTCCTGTGGAATAGATCATAATCTTCCCTCTCATTTTTAAGACCCTTACCGCTTCGCGGGGTCTTAAAAATGAGAGGGAAGATTATAGTACATTACGCTGAAGCGGACCGGCTGGAAGCCGGTGGCTTTAATCCCGTTTGTGGAAAGTAAACATCATGCCTTGATGGTGGATCGTGAACGGTGAATTTACGTGACATGGCGACACAATGGTCAATCCGATACTGGCTGCAGCGCCAGCTGTTGCTTCCATAGACGACACGCAATCAATTGCAGTGTCACCAGCAACATTTGACTCCACAATCGGAGTCTATTCTGAATCGAGTGCCGCGAGTTGGATTGGTGACGCCTGCTCAACCGGCACTTTTGCAGTTTCCGGCAGGATGACTGCTGCAGATACAGCAGGCGCAGGTTCCATGACTTCAGGGGAAGTCGCAAAAACGACTCCGCCTTGTACCACCGGAATCGGTACGACCTCATTGTTCTCGGAAACAGGGTTTTCCATCAACGGCTGGTCCTCGACCATCTCTGCCTCTCCGACGGATTGCGTAAACGGTGCTGGCTGGACCGGCGCCGACTCGGCACCGAACCGGCTCGCCAAGACGTCACCATTTTGCATAATAAAGCCGATGCCCAACGCGACGCTAAATGTGCCGGCTGCCATGCCAATTTTTCTGAGTTTCGCCATTGTATCACTCCTTACCCGAACACGGGTCCCACTAGGGGTCAGGAAGGAGATTGCTTTATCCCCATGGCCTTAAAAGGGCAGACATGAGGATTCTTTCAGGCAGCAATAAGGCGAGAACGCGGCTTTTCGTCTAGCTCTAAGGTTAAGCGCCTAGGTTAAGCGGCCGTGGCAATGTTTGAATTTATTTCCAGATCCACAGGGACATAAATCATTGCGCCCGGGGTTGCCCCAAGTCGCAGGATCCGCGTCGTCAAAGCCCGGCTTCGCGTCTGCTGTTGGCGCTGGCAACGCCGGTGCATCCGCTGCGGCCTTTGCCTGACGTTGCTGTTCCATAGCTTGTGCGACCATCGCCTCTTGTTCGTCTTTCGACATGGGTCGAATTTGCGCAAGCTTTTGCGTCACATCAGACCGCAGCCCATCTAGCAGGCTTTCAAAAAGCTGAAACGATTCAGTTTTATATTCATTGAGAGGATCACGCTGCGCATACCCACGAAAGCCCACGACGGACCGAAGGTGTTCAAGCGTCAGCAAATGCTCACGCCATTTGGCGTCAATCGTCTGCAGTAGGATCTGCTTTTCGATGTTGCGCATGATTTCGGGGCCAAAGGCCACCGTCTTCTCAGCCATGTACGCTTCTGATGCTTCTTCGAGGCGTTCACGCAGATCACTATCATCAACGCCTTCTTCGTTGGCCCATTCGATAACAGGAACGTCGATTCCCAACTGGGCGATGACCTGCGCATAAAGCCCTTCGGTATCCCATTGGTCAGCGTAACTTTTGGCTGGAATATGGACGTCTACCAAATCGTCAATCACTTGGCTGCGCATATCGGATACGATCTCGGACAGATCTGCGGCTTCCATGATTTCGCGACGCTGGCTAAAGATCACTTTACGCTGGTCGTTCATCACATCGTCAAATTTCAGCAACTGTTTACGAATGTCGAAGTTACGGCCTTCGACTTTCGCCTGGGCGCGCTCAAGCGACTTGTTGACCCAAGGGTGCACAATTGCTTCGCCGTCTTTCATGCCAAGTGATGATAGAACTTTGTCCAACCGTTCAGACCCAAAAATACGCATCAGATCGTCTTCGAGGGATAGGAAGAATGACGACTTTCCCGGATCACCCTGACGGCCTGATCGCCCACGAAGCTGGTTGTCGATGCGACGGCTTTCGTGGCGTTCAGTCGCCAAAACGTACAAACCGCCTGCGTCTTTAACGGCCTGTTCATCGCAGGTGTGTGCTGCTTCGATCTTTGCGCGCACGACTTCATTGTCGTCATCGGGCGACGCCGCGATGGCTTCCATGATCTTGAATTCAACGTTGCCACCCAGCTTAATGTCCGTACCACGACCTGCCATGTTGGTCGCAATCGTCACAGCACCCAGCTTACCTGCATCAGCGACAATCTGCGCTTCCTGCTCGTGCTGGCGTGCGTTCAAAACGTTGTGCACGATGCCTTCAGTCGTCAAAAGTTGGCTTAAAAATTCAGACTTCTCAATAGATGTCGTACCAACAAGAGTCGGCTGACCCTTTTCGTTGGCTTCTTTGATTGCTTTAACGACGCCGTTAAACTTTTCTGTCGCCGTGCGATACACTTGGTCATGCTCATCGACACGGGCGATGGGGCGGTTTGTCGGAACCTCGACAACACCTAACCCGTAAATCTCAGCAAATTCATCTGCCTCGGTGAGCGCGGTACCCGTCATGCCACCCAGCTTATCATACAGGCGGAAATAGTTCTGGAACGTGACAGACGCCAGCGTGACGTTCTCGGGCATGATCTTGCAGCCCTCTTTCGCCTCAATCGCTTGGTGCAGACCTTCGGACAAACGACGACCTGTCATCATCCGTCCAGTGAATTCGTCAATCAGCACAACCTCGTTGTCGCGCACGATGTAATCCTTGTCCTTGGTGAACAGCTTGTGGGCACGCAGACCTTGATTGACATGGTGCACGATTGACGTGCTTTCGGGCGCATAAAGGGATTGATCAGCGGGCAAGATACCTGCCGACACCAACCGCTCTTCGAGAAATTCGTTACCCTCGTCGGTGTAATTAACGTTGCGGGTCTTTTCATCGAGCGTGAAATGTTCGTCCGTAATTTCAGGGATCAGCTTGTCGATGGTCGTATACATCGCTGAACGGTCTTCGGCCGGTCCGGAAATGATCAACGGTGTGCGCGCCTCATCAACCAGAATAGAATCCACTTCGTCGACGATCGCGTAGTTGTGGCCGCGCTGGTTCATCTGTGCCAGTTCGGATTTCATATTGTCGCGCAGATAATCAAACCCAAGTTCATTGTTTGTCGCATAGGTCACATCACAACGATACGCGGCATTTTTTTCGGCTTCGGGCTGCTGGGGATAGATCACACCGGTGGTCAGGCCCAAGGCGCCGAACACTTGGCTCATCCATTCGGCGTCACGCTTGGCGAGGTAGTCGTTCACCGTCACAACATGCACGCCCTTGCCGGTCAACGCGTTCAGATACGCAGGGAACGTCGCGACAAGAGTCTTGCCTTCACCCGTTTTCATTTCGGAAATATTGCCCTGATGCAGGAATATCCCACCCATCAATTGCACATCAAACGCCCGCAGACCCAAGGCGCGTCTCGCAGCCTCACGACAGTTCGCAAATGCCTCTGGCAGCAAATCATCAAGGCTCTCACCGCCCATCGCGCGTTTGGCCAATTCTTCGGTTTTCGCTTTGATACCCTCATCGCTTAGTGCCTGGCATTCAGGCTCCAGCGCGTTGACTTGTTCAATCTGCGGCAGCGTGGCCTTAACCAAACGGTCGTTCGGCGTACCGAAAATCTTCTTCGCAATAGTTCCAAGACCGAGCATATTCTCTCCGCGCGCGCCTGTTTCGGCGTCTCTGACATCAATGTGTGAGGAGGTTGGTTGTGCCTGTCGAATGCGCCCAATAGAAACGGCGCCAGGACCGGCCCCCTCGGGACCTCTAGGGGATGTAAGGGGCCGCTACATAGGTGTCAACGCTGCGGCCCGCCGCAGCTCATCAAGGAACTATTTTACATGCTATTTCGAACCAAATTGCTGGCCTCTGCCGCACTTTTTACTTTCACTGCCAGCTTCGCTTACGGCGACGCCCATACCGACATGACCGCTGAGACCGTCGTGGCGTCTGTTAACGGGTCAGACATAACGTTGGGCCAGCTCGTGATGTTGCGTTCACAACTGCCGGAACAATATCAACAACTGGCCGATGACGTTGTTTTCAACGGATTGATCGAACAATTGGTGAACCAGCAACTCCTCGGCGATACGCTCGAGGTTGAACCAAAACGCGTCGGCATCGCCATCGCGAACGAAGTGCGCTCCTTGCGGGCGGGCGAAGTGGTCAACACGTTCACCAGCGCACCGGTCGATGAAGCAGATTTGCAAGCGACCTATGATGCGCGTTTTGCGGATATCGTGCCCGAGGCTGAATACAACGCCTCCCACATCTTGGTTGAAACCGAAGAGGAAGCGATCGAGATCGGAACAATGATCGACGATGGTGCTGATTTCGCCGAAACAGCCGTCGAAAAATCCACCGGCCCATCCGGTCCGTCCGGCGGAGATCTTGGCTGGTTCGGTCTTGGCATGATGGTTCCTGCCTTCGAAGAGGCCGTTCTGACGCTGGACGCTGGCGAAGTCTCTGCACCCGTACAAACGCAATTTGGCTGGCACATCGTCAAGCTCAATGAAACGCGCGAAACACCGTTGCCGACACTTGACGGTTTACGTGTTGAGCTGACGACGGGCATTCAACAACAGGGTCTCGACGCGCTCATCACGACCTTGACCGAAACCGCCGACATCACGCTGCCCGAAGAAGGCCAGTTCGATTACACGTTGATCCAGAACCTTGAACTGCTTGAGGACTAATCATGGCTATTTCCCCACTCGCACCTGCCAGCTTTCCCGACTTATTTGTCATCGAAGGTGTGCGGTTCGCATCCATTGCGGCGGGGGTGAAATACAATGACCGACAAGACGTAATGTTGGTTGAGCTCGCCGCTGGCACGGCAGTTGCTGGGGTTTTCACGCGCTCGGCCACACGCTCCGCCCCAGTTTTGGACTGTCAGTCAAAAATGGGCGGTGCGGCGGATGGCCGCGCGGCGATTCTCGTGAATTCTGGGAATTCCAATGCGTTCACGGGGGCCGCTGGCGAACGCTCCGTTGCAGCAATATGTGACGCCGTCGGGGCGGCCACGGGCATCCAGACGGACCGTATCTTCACAGCGTCTACCGGTGTCATCGGTGAACGCCTGCCCCACGATCGCATCACAGCTAAGGTCATTGACCTTGCGGAGGGCCTTACGTCCAGCGGCATCAAAGACGCTGCCCAAGCGATTATGACCACTGACACATTCCCAAAAGGTGCATGCGCAGAAGTTGTCATTGACGAAAAAACGGTGCGCATCGCGGGCATCGCCAAGGGATCAGGGATGATCGCGCCCGATATGGCAACGATGTTGGTCTACATCTTTACTGACGCCAAGATTTCACAAGCCGATCTACAAACCCTGCTGGCAACGCTCACCGACCAGACGTTCAACTGCATCACTGTGGACAGTGACACATCCACCTCTGACAGCCTGATGTGTGCCGCTACCGGCGCTTCCGGCGTTGATGTAACCAATAGCGCTGGCTTCACCCAGACACTGCATGGCGTCATGCTCAACCTCGCCCACCAAGTGGTGCGCGACGGCGAAGGTGCCACCAAATTCGTCGAAGTCCGCGTGTCTGGTGCGGCCAGCGATGCTGATGCCCGCAAAGTTGGCCTGTCCATCGCCAATTCTCCCCTCGTTAAGACCGCCATCGCGGGCGAGGACCCTAACTGGGGCCGGATCGTCATGGCGGTTGGCAAGTCCGGTGCACAAGCTGACCGCGACCGCCTAACAATCCGGTTTGGTGATATCTTGGTAGCTGAAAACGGTTGGGTGTCGCCCGACTACACCGAAGCCGCGGGTGCAGCGTACATGAAACAACAAGATTTGATCATCGCCGTCGATCTTGGCATCGCGGGTGGCTTGGGCACTGTTTGGACCTGTGATCTGACCCACGGATACATCACCATCAACGCCGATTACCGTTCATGAAAACCGTGTTGGTCAGTGCGGTCGCGCTCATCGATGTCGATGGTCGTGTTTTGCTCGCGCAGCGGCCCGAAGGGAAGTCCATGGCGGGTCTTTGGGAATTTCCCGGCGGCAAAGTAGAGATTGGCGAAACACCCGAGGCTGCATTGATCCGCGAACTGCAAGAAGAGCTGGGCATTGATACATGGCAGTCCTGCCTTGCGCCTCTGACGTTCGCCAGCCACAGTTATGACGATTTCCATCTTATTATGCCGCTGTTCGCTTGTCGGAAATGGGACGGAACCCCGACCCCGCGCGAGGGCCAGACCCTTAAATGGGTGCGGGCAAACCAGCTGCGCGACTATCCGATGCCTGCCGCTGACGTGCCGCTGATTCCGATCTTACGTGATTGGATTTAGCGGTTACACGCAAGATATGCGCAGAGGGGGTAATATATAGTCAATTTCGTCACTCTCACGGCTATATTTTGGGTGACATACAGACATCTCACTGCTTTAATCATTTGTAAGTAAAGAGATTGTATCCTGAACCCTCGTTGCTTCAGGAACTTATGAGCAAAGATTTGGGAGGATCGTCATGCTTCGTACAATAACAGTAGGAAACCATATTCAGGTTCAAGGCCTGTTTGTTCGGTCGCTTGAAAACGGCAAAGTGATTGTCTCAATCGGAGAGCGCCAATATCAAGGCCAGCCGGTAGAGCGCATCAACTAATTTAGATTCTACTCAATGAAAAAGGGGACGCCGGTTTGGCGTCCCCTTTCGTGTTTTCAGGCCGCTGCTTTACAGCGTGCGTTCCACTTCTTCGCGCTCAAAGATCTCGATGACATCGTTTGGACGGATGTCTTCGTATTTCTCGAACGCCATGCCACATTCCTGACCGGACTGAACTTCAGGCACTTCATCCTTGAAACGCTTAAGCGTCTTAAGTGTGCCTTCGTGGATCACAACATCATCACGCAACAGGCGCACCCCAGCTGAACGTCGCGCGACGCCTTCGGTGACCAAGCAACCAGCAATCATGCCGACGTTAGAAACCTTAAAGACCTCTTTGATGTTGGCGTAGCCGATAAAGTTCTCACGAACTTCGGCAGACAACAGACCAGACGCCGCCGCTTTTATATCGTCCACAAGATCGTAGATGATCGAGTAGTAGCGAATCTCAACGCCTTTTTGGTTCGCCGACTGACGCGCGGATGCATTCGCACGTACGTTAAAGCCAATCACTGGCGCACCAGAGGCTTCGGCTAGGGCGATATCACTTTCAGTGATCGCACCAACACCGGAATGTAGAACCCGCACGCGCACTTCGTCGTTACCGATCTTGGCCATCGCCTGAACGATTGCTTCGGTCGAACCTTGCACGTCGCCTTTGACGAGGATCGGCAGCTCAGAAACGCTTTCGCTTGCCTTTGCGTTCGCCATCAACTGGTCCAGCGTCACAGCAGCACCAGCGGCGGCGCGTTTCTCTTTTGCAGCGTTAGCGCGGTATTCAGCAATCTCACGCGCTTGCGCTTCGGTGGATGTTACGTTCAAAACGTCACCCGCTTCCGGCGTCCCGTTCAGGCCAAGAACCTCAACAGGGACGGAAGGGCCAGCCTCTTCGATACGTTCGCCTTTGTCGTCGATCAACGCGCGGACTTTGCCCCACTGCTCGCCAACAACAAAGATATCACCGCGGCGCAACGTACCTGTTTCAATCAACACGGTCGCGACAGGGCCGCGGCCAATGTCCAACTGCGCTTCAATCACAGCACCTTGTGCGGCACGATCTGGGTTGGCCGTCAGTTCCAGCAACTCGGACTGCAACGCAATCGCCTCAAGCAGTTCGTCAAGACCTTGACCAGTTAGGGCCGATACTTCGACGTCTTGCACGTCACCAGACATCTTCTCGACGATCACTGAGTGCTGCAACAGATCCGTGCGAACCTTGTTTGCGTCAGCTGCCGGACGGTCAATCTTGTTGATCGCAACGATCATCGGCACGTTCGCCGCTTTGGCGTGGTGGATCGCTTCGATTGTCTGTGGCATCACTGCGTCGTCTGCCGCAACAACCAAAACCACGATATCCGTGACTTGTGCACCACGGGCACGCATCGACGTAAACGCTGCGTGCCCTGGTGTATCAAGGAACGTTAGCTTCGCGCCGCTTTCGGTCGTGACTTGATACGCACCAATGTGCTGCGTAATGCCGCCCGCTTCGCCAGCCACAACTTTTGCATTGCGGATCGAATCAAGAAGCGACGTCTTACCGTGGTCAACGTGGCCCATGATCGTGATGACCGGTGGGCGTGGCTTCAGATCTTTCGCGTCATCTTCGATGATCTTAATCACATCTTCGACATCCGAATCAGAAACACGCACAACTCTGTGGCCAAACTCTTCGACAATCAGTTCTGCTGTGTCAGCGTCAATGGATTGGTTCTGCGTCGCCATGATACCGTTGTTCATCAACGACTTCACAACATCGGACACCTTTTCAGACATCCGGTTCGCCAATTCAGATACGACAATCGCTTCTGGAACCTGAACGTCACGCATAACTTTTTCACGCTCGACGTTTTGACCCATAGCCTTTTGACGAGCACGGTCTTGTTTACGCTTCATCTGCGCCATGGACCGATGACGGCCACCTTCGCCGCCACGCAGCGCTTGGTTCAACGTCAGCTTGCCACCGCGGCGGGCATCGTCTTGACCCTTGTTCTTGCGGGTGTCTCGGTCGTCTTCTTTCTTGCGTGGCGCTGCAACAGGTAAGCCGCCGCTTGGGGGCGCGCGTCGCTGGGCTGGGGCCAACTCTGGGTCAACGACCGCAGGGGCAGCAGCAGCTTGCGCTGCAACTTCGGCGTCACGCTTCTTTTGCTCTTCTTCGTCTTTCTTGGCTTTGACGGCCTCTTCGCGCTCTTTTTCTTCGCGCTCTTTGGCATCAATCTCTGCACGACGAATTTCACGCTGTTCAGCGCGTTCTTTGTCATCCGCATCACGCTTTGCGGCGTCTTCGACTTCGCGGGCTTTGGCAAGTTGCAGCGCCTTCATCCGACGCGCCATCTCGACGTCCGAAATACCTGCGGGCCGCTTGGACGGATCACCGCCCAAAGGTGCAGAACCGCTGCCAGCTGGCTTTGGGGTACCCGGCTTGGGCACGACAACGCGCTTGCGCTTCGTTTCAACTACAACGTTCTTGGTACGCCCGTGGCTGAAGCTTTGCTTCACGCTTCCGGGACGGGGAGTAACACCAAGTGGCTTTTTGCCGTCTGAATCGCTCATGTAGCTTTTATTCCTTCCGAGGCGGTGCCTTCACCGCCGTCTATCTCGCGCAAGCTCTTAAGCTTCGCGGCTTCCTCTACAACACGGTTACTGAGTTTGCCAGAGGCGAGAGCCCCATGTATCACAGTTCCCCGTCCGAATGCCAAACCCAATTCCTGGGCTGTAAGGCAACCAAAATAACGCGCCCCTTCGGGCGTCCATAGCTTCGTCTTGCCGCGTTCCGATCCATCAGAGGCCTGCAATAACGCACGGACATTTTCGCCCCCGCCCAGCCAGCCTTTGACTTTTTCGAACCCGGCGACCGCCAAACCCGCTTTGCGGGCCATTGCGATCAAATCAACAACACGGCGGACCATTTGGCGTTCCACTTCGTCAGTTAATCCGTCCGGCACCGTTACGGCTGCCTTGGCGGACTTGGAAAACTGGCCGCGACCCGCCTTGTCAAGTGCTGCGCGGGTTGCAGTAACCCACATGCCACGACCTGGCAACTTTTCTAATATATCAGGCACGACCTGATTATCAGGACCAATGACAAAACGGATCAACCCCTCCTTTGGGGTCACCTCGCCTGTGACAATGCACCGCCGCTCTGAGACATCTTGGTCTTTGGTGCGCCCACTGCGACCCATCTGGCTACCCGGAGGCCTGCGATCAGGCCTCCTGTTCCTCGCTGAGTTCACAGTCTTCTTCTTCGGTATCTTTCACAAGATCATCAGGATCCACCCAACCAAGCATCACACGCGCTGTCATAATCATCTTCTGCGCTTCCTCAAGGCTCACCTCAAATGGTTCAAGCGACCCGTCGTCTTTGGTACGCTCTCCGTCCGTGACCGTCCAGCCGCCGGCCAATTCCCAGTCAGCACAGGTCGCGAAATCCTCAAGCGTCTTCACGCCATCGTTCGCCAGTGCTTCTATCATCTGGGGGGTCAGACCCTCGAATTCAACAAGACTATCTTCCACACCCAATGCGCGGGCATTTTCCATCGCCTTGTTGTTCTTGGCTTCGATCACGTCGCGCGCACGGGCCTGCAATTCGCTGGCCGTATCCGCATCAACACCGTCGATAACCAACAGTTCTTCGACTTCAACGTAGGCAACTTCTTCAAGTGTGGTGAAACCCTCGGAGACCAACAGCTGTGCAAAGAATTCATCCAGATCGAGTGATTCGATGAACAATCCGGTGCGCAGTTCGAATTCAGCCTGACGACGCTTGGATTCTTCTTCCTCGGTGAGGATGTCGATGTCCAAACCTGTCAGCTGGCTCGCAAGACGCACGTTTTGGCCACGACGACCAATCGCCAACGACAATTGCTCTTCTGGAACAACGACTTCGATGCGCTCGGCGTCTTCGTCAAACACAACCTTGGAAACCTCGGCTGGCTGCAATGCGTTCACCAAGAATGTTGGCATGTCTTCGTTCCACGGGATGATGTCGATCTTTTCACCCTGAAGCTCGTTCACAACAGCCTGCACGCGCGAACCGCGCATACCAACGCAAGCACCGACTGGGTCGATGGAATTGTCATATGAAATCACTGCGATTTTGGCGCGTGAACCCGGATCACGGGCAACGGCCTTGATCTCGATGATGCCTTCGTAGATCTCCGGCACTTCCATCTTGAACAATTCAGCCATGAACTGCGGGTCGGTACGGCTCAGGAAAATCTGTGGGCCGCGCTGTTCGCGACGGACTTCTTTGATGTAGCAACGGATGCGATCGTTCGGGCGATAGCTTTCGCGGCCGATTTTTTCGTTGCGGCGCAGGATCGCTTCGCCGGTGCCAACGTCCACGATGACGTTGCCATATTCTTCGCGTTTAACCTGCGCGTTGATGATCGTACCGGCGCGGTCTTTGAAGTCTTCGTATTGCTTGTCGCGCTCGGCTTCGCGGACCTTTTGTAAGATCACCTGCTTGGCAGATTGTGCCGCGATGCGGCCCATCTCGACGGGAGGGACTTCTTCGATAAACTCTTGGCCGACCTCAGGGTCTTCCATATACTCTTTGGCCTGCTCAACCGTGAATTCAGACTGATAGTTCTCAAGCTCTGCCTCGGCCACAACCGTACGAACCCGCGTGAACGTCGCCTTGCCGGTCTTGCGGTCGATGTGAACACGAATGTCCATTTCAGATCCGTAACGCGACTTTGCAGCGCGTGCGAGGGATTCTTCCATCGCTTCAACGACCAAAATAGGGTCAATCTGCTTTTCGCGGGCCACGGCCTCGGCGGTTTGCAAAAGTTCCAGCTGGTTGGCAGAGGTAATCGCCATTATTTCTTCTCCTCGTCAGAGCCGCTCAACACGGTCTCAACTTCGTCAAATTGTGTTTCATCGATCTGGCCCGCATCCTTGCGACCCCTAAGAACGCCGCGGATCAAATCTTCCGTCAGCACCAGCTTGGCATCCGTCAGCCATTCAAATTTCAAACCAATCGTAACCGGCTCACCCTTATCTTCGATCTCGATCAGGACTTCGTCGCCCTCGACACCGCGCAACATACCTTTGAAACGGCGGCGCCCGTCGATCAATTCTTCGGTTTCGATCTTGGCCTCATTGCCATCCCATTGCACGAAATCCTTAAACCGCGTGAGCGGGCGATCAATGCCGGGGGACGATACTTCGAGGGTGAAAACATCTTTAATCGGGTCTTCTACGTCCAGAAGCGCCGATACCGCCGTGCTGATCTCTCCACAGTCGTCGACCTCAATCGTACCATCAGGCCTTTGCGCCATGATTTGCAGGATCGATTCCTTGCCTGTCATCAGACGCACGCGCACAACCTCAAACCCCAGATCCTCAACGGTCGGGGTGATGATTTCTGTTATACGGCGATCCATTGCCGCGCGGGCGATCAGTTCAGACATGATGACTTTCGTTTGGACATAAAAAAACGGGCGCACGGCCCGTTGGAATTTCGGTGGACTTCGGGGGTGGAGGCCGATGCGCCGCTGTTGAAAGTGTATATAGGGGAAGGGGCGCGGTTCTGCAAGGGGCTTAACTGATTACACTGGCTGCACCACTGTACATACAAGTTGTGTACAGCCTGTGTACGCCTTGTGTACGCCCAAGATTCGCCCGAATTCCCCATTAACCCTCATTTCGGTTCTACTAACAAAGGAGAGAAACCATGGAAGCTGGATTTTTAGTCGCCGTAAGCGCCTCAACGTTCTTGTGCGGCGTTGCACTGATGTACCTCGTAATGATGCGCACTGTAAAAAAGCGTTCCGCTGAAGGCGCGACGCAAGAATAAGCGATCCACAGTACGCAAAAAGCCCCGCCAAACTGGCGGGGCTTTCTACATTTCTAAGACCTAAGTTTTACGCCACGGACCAGCGTTCAGCCATACGTGCGTTGTCCATCTGCCAAACCCCGCCGACGGTTTCCGGCGATGAGATACGGTTGTTCACAGCCTGCACATTGTTCGCGAACATCGGCAGCAACACACCGCCATCGTCACGCAAGATCTGTTGCATCTCATGATACTGCTCGCGGCGCGTATCACTATCGAGTTCAGCGCGTGCCAACAACAGAAGCTCTTGGAAGCGTGCAGAATCGTCACTGTCCCACTGGCTGTCATTCCAAGGTGCGCCTTCCTCGTAGGCGGTTGAGAACATCCAATCCTCAGTCGCGCGGCCCGACCAGTATGATGCACAAAACGGCTTGTTCATCCAAACATTGGACCAATACCCATCAGCCGGCTCCTGCACGACGTTGATGTTAATTCCGGCTTGCGATGCAGACGCTTGGAAAAGCTGTGCTGCGTCAACGGCGCCCTCAAACGCCGCATTGGAAGCCGATAGATCAATGTCTAGGCTATCGAGGCCAGCTTCGCGCAGGTAAAACTTGGACTTGTCTGGATCAAATTCCAACTGCTCCATTTCAGCATGGTAATACTGGTTGGCTGGGCCAATTGGCGAATCGTTTCCGACAGTGCCGTGACCTTGAAGGATTTTGTCCACCATCTCTTGGCGATCCAGACCGTACTTTAGTGCGCGGCGCACATTTACATCACCGAACGGTGCAACATTCGTCAGCATCGGGAAAATGTAGTGCTGGTTGCCTGATACTTCTTGAATGCGCAACGCAGGGTTGGCGCGCAGCAGGCTTTCGGTTTTGAAATCGATCCGGTTGATGGCATCAACTTGACCCGTCATCAGCGCGTTCATCCGCGCTGTGTTGTCGTTGATCGCGATGTATTCGATGTCATCAAAGTAGCCAGCGCTGTCGCCTTTATAGTGATCGGCATACCGCGTTGCAGTCATACGAACGCCCGGATCAAAGGCTGTTACGCGATAGAGTCCGGTACCAATACCCTGCGCGATTGCTTCTTCGATCTGGCCCGCTGGGTACATGAGGATGTGATAGTCTGACAGCAGATATGGCAAGTCGGCGTTACCTGCAGCAAGCGACAGCTGCACTTGGTGTTCGGTAATCTTCGTCATCTCAACGATGCTTTCGACAATCGGCTTGGCTGCAGACTTGGACTCTTCACCAAGGTGCATTTGCAGCGATTCGATTACGTCGTCAGCGCCAAAGGACTTACCGTTATGGAACGTCACGCCCTGACGCAGATTGAACGTCCAAACTTTGGCGTCCGAACTGGCTTCCCAGCTTTCAGCCAATTCACCAACAAGGCTACCATCTGCTGCAACTTCCGTAAGACTATCAAAGACAGCACCTTGTGCAGATGCGATCATATAAAGGTCTGAGTGGGTACGCGCATCCCAGCTATCGGACGTGTTCGCGCCCGAAAGGCCCGCAGTTAACTTACCGCCACGCGTTTGCGCCCGAAGCGGCAAACCAGTGGCAGCGAGTACACCCGCCGCAACACCAGATTGCAGTAATCCACGTCTGCTAATTCCATACATATCTTAGTTCTCCCTGAAGTGATTCTTCTTTTATAGCGCTAACTCTACGCCGATTTGGTCACATATTTTTAACGGCAGCATCACCAATATTGTCGACGCCCCGTTCTTTCAACAAATCCGACAGCCAATCCGGGTCCATTTCTGGGACCGAACTTAGCAGCAAATCCGTGTAAGCATGATGCGGCGGCGTAAACATGGACGTCTTTGGTCCCTGCTCCACCACATTACCATCTTTCATTACCACAACCTCGTCTGCGATTGATTTCACAGTCGCGAGATCGTGTGTGATGAACATATAGGACAGCCCAAGCGTGTCCTGTAGATCTGCCAGCAGGCGCAAAATACCCTCAGCAACCAATTGGTCCAATGCTGACGTCACTTCGTCGCAAATGATGAATTTCGGCTCAGCGGCCAACGCACGGGCAATACCAACGCGCTGCTTTTGACCACCCGAAAGTTCTGACGGGAGACGGTTAAAATACTGTGACGGCTCAAGCTCGATCTGATTGAGGAGCTCGTTCACCCTCTCACGCTTTTTGGCACCCGTTAGGCCCATGTAGAATTGCACAGGACGGCCAATAATCTGACCAATTGTCTTGCGCGGGTTCAGCGCGGTGTCGGCCATCTGATAAATCATTTGTGCCTGACGCAGCTGTTCTTTGGACCGTTTTTTGTAGTTAGCTGGCAGCACTTCGCCATCAAACGCGATCTCACCCATGCGCGGAGGCAGCAGACCCGTAATGCAGCGCGCGGCGGTCGATTTACCTGAGCCTGATTCGCCCACGACAGCCACTGTTCGACCCGCGTGAATATCAAAACTCACATCATGCAGCACGTCGGTCGTTCCATAGGCAGCCGTGATGTTGCGGACGGATACGACAGGCACCGAACCTGGCGACACCGGTGGTTTGGTCGGCCTCTGGAATGCACGCACAGCCCACAAAGACTTGGTGTAGTCTTCCTGAGGGTCCGAAAGCATGGTTCGGGTATCCGCCTCTTCAACTTCATCGCCCTTCAGCAGCACTTTGATCCGGTCCGCCATTTGGGCCACAACCGCAAGATCGTGGGTGATATAGATCGCAGCGGTGTGATACTCTTCCACGATCTGACGAATAGACGCGAGAACTTCGATCTGCGTCGTCACATCCAATGCCGTTGTCGGTTCGTCAAAGATAATCAGATCAGGGCGGCACGACATCGCCATTGCCGTCATCGCCCGCTGCAATTGGCCACCGGATACTTGGTGCGGATAGCGAAACCCGATCTCTTCGGGGTTCGGGAGGCGCAGCTTTCGGTACAGTTCAATCCCGTCTTCGACACTTTCACTGCGCCCACTGACTCCATGCTGCACGGGAGCTTCAGTATGTTGGTCGATAATCTTGTGCGCAGGATTGAACGACGCAGCGGCAGATTGCGCGACATAGGCAATACGTTTGCCCAGTAAATTGCGTTTCACCGCAGCGGACGCTGTGACCAGATCAATACCGTCAAAAACGACCGACCCCTTGGAAATCCGAACCCCGTCGCGGGTATAGCCCATACATGCCAGACCGATTGTCGACTTGCCCGCACCGGACTCCCCGATCATTCCCAGCACTTCACCCTTTTTCAGGGTCAGGCTACAGCCGTTGATAATCGGGTTCCACGTCTCGTCAGACCGGCCTTCAATCCAAAGGTCCTTAACGGTGAGAAGATCGCTCATTCCTGTAACCCCGATGTCTTATGCAGCATCCAGTCGACAACGAAGTTGACTGCGACAGTCAGCAGCGCGATCGCGCCCGCTGCCAACAACGGCGTGACAGCTGCCGTCGGAATAAAGGCCGCGAAATTGATGAATGGGCCAAGATCACGCACCATTGTACCCCAATCCGCAAGAGGTGGCTGAATACCTACGCCAAGGAATGAAAGCGCCGCAATCGTCAGGAACACAAAGCAGAACCGCAGGCCGAATTCTGCCAGCAGCGGTGCCATTGCGTTGGGAAGGATTTCTTTAAAGACAAGATAGCTGAGGCCTTCGCCGCGCAGCTTTGCAGCCTCGATATAGTCCATCACCACAATGTTCAAACCCACGGCGCGGGCCAGACGATAGACGCGTGTACTGTCAATCACCGCAATAATCAGCACCATGAAGATCGTCAGCGGCACGCCGAGTTTGACAGCCCACGCGCTGGCGATGGTCATCAGAAGTAGGGCGAAAATCAGCGATGGAATCGCCATCAACACATCAACCGACCGCGACAGGAGTTGGTCAAGCCAGCCTTGTAATGTGGCCGCCAGAAAGCCCAAGCTGCCACCAATGAAGAACGCCAAACACGTCGTGATAAAGGCGATGCCAACAGTGTTGCGCGCGCCATAGATCAGGCGACTTAAGATATCGCGGCCGATTTGGTCCGTGCCAAGCGGATAGGCAGGATCACCTCCCGCTGCGATATCGCCACCCGCCAGTACATTCGCAGCACCAAGAATTTCTGATTCGCCGTAGGGTGCAATGCTGCCCGCAAAAATCGCGGTGATTGCATACAGGATGATCACAAGAATACCGAACGATGCGGTCAGCGGCATTGATCGAAACAGCTTTTTGGTTGTCTCGGTTCCAACAGCACGACCCAATATGCGGAACAAGAACGCTGCGATACTTGCGATAATAAATCCCTGCACCGCCCAGCGAAAGAAAATGACCCCAGCGTTCGGCGTTCCAGCCTCGGTAATCTTGGGTTGAAAATAATAATACACCGCCCAGACAAACAATGCGGCGCCGAAGACATACCCGAACGCAACGCCAAACGTCATATCCCGAAACTTGGGCGCATTACTGGTGATCGCCTGTCCCGCGAGACGGAACAGATATGCGGCCACCAACAGGCCCGCGATGATAATTGCAAACCAAACAAAGCCGCTCATTTTGGATGCCTCAAACGTGGGTTGGAGATGATGGACAGGACGTCCGCCGTCAGATTCAGCAATATATACGCCGCCGCAAAGATCAGGCAGCAGGCCTGCACCACAGGGATGTCACGAATTTTCACGCTGTCCACAAACAGCTGCCCGATGCCGGGATAGACGAACACCACTTCAACCACGACAACACCAGTGATGAGATAAGCGAGGTTCAGTGCAACGACGTTAATAATCGGCGCCAGCGCGTTGGGCAGCGCATGCACGACGATCACACGAATAGGCGACAGACCTTTAAGCCGCGCCATTTCAATATAAGGCGAGGCCAGCAAACTTATAATCGCCGCGCGCGTCATCCGCATCATGTGCGCTGTCACAACAAGCGTCAGCGTCAGGGCAGGCAACATGGATTTCTCAAGCCGTTCAGAAAACGCCATGCCGTCATAGATATTGGACAGACTAGGGAAGATCGGGTTCAGCACAGCGAGGAACAGGATCAGCACATATGCCATGAAAAATTCAGGGCTGGAGATTGAGCTGAGCGTGAACATGTTCGCCGCTTTGTCGAATGCAGTGTTGCGATACAATGCTGCCAAGATGCCCAATGTCACAGCCAGCGGCACTGCGATACAGGCCGTCACTGCGGCAAGAAACATCGTATTCTTTAGACGTGGTGCAATCTGTTCGGCAACAGTCGTGGTACCAGCGCCGCCAAAGTTCGCAAAGTTCAGCTGCGCGAAACTTGTGCCAAGATCGAGGGTCAGCATCCCCTTCAGCCATTCAAGATACCGCATGACGAGAGGCTGATCGAGACCAAGGTCGCGGCGAATGGTTGCAACGGATTCGGGGGTCGCGCCCTGCCCTAAAATGGCTTCCGCGAAGTCGCCGGGGAGCGAATTAACCGCGATAAAGATCACGATCGACACGACAAAAAGGGTTACGAGCCCCAGTCCTAGACGTTGAAGAACAATCTTCAAGATTGAGAGCAAGCTGATATTCCCCCATAGTTTCCGTTAGCGTAGCGTCATCGCCGCAGCTTACAAGCCGTTAGTTTGTGATCATTTTTGTGATGGCGATTGCGTCCATTGACAGCACAAGTTCGGCTGAAATGCCTGGCTCAGACAGGGCGTGGCCGGCTTTTGGCACCATGATCAGGCGACTGGCCGGCCACAAATCTGCAAGAGTGTGGGCCGAAACGGGCGGGCAGATCATATCGAACCTGCCTTGCACGATGATCCCAGGGATATGGGCAATTTTGTCCATATTGTTCAGGATTTGCTGTTCCGCGGTCAGGAAACACCCATGGCTAAAATAGTGATTTTCCAGTCGTGCGAAGGCGCGTGCGTATTCCGCCGGGCCTGATCCACCCGCACCAGTGCTATCAATTGACGCCAGCGCATTTTCCCACCCAGCCCAAGCGCGGGCGTAGCGGGTTTCGATCATTGCATCGCCAGAAAACAGTCGTCGGTGGTAGGCAGCGATCATGTCGCCCCTCTCCTCAACTGGAATCAGGTTCTCGAAATTCTCCCAGACCTCAGGCCAAAACGCGCCCGCGCCGCCGCCATAAAACCAGTCCAGTTCCCGTTGCGTGCTCAGGAACACACCGCGCAGGACCAGATGCAAAACGTGTTCTGGATGCGCCTGCGCGTAGATCAATGCCAGCGTCGCACCCCAGCTGCCACCAAATACGACCCAATCTGCGATCCCTAATGTGGTGCGAATAAGTTCAATGTCGGCAACCAGATGCCATGTCGTGTTGTTTTCAACACTGGCATGGGGACGGGAACGCCCGCAGCCGCGCTGATCGAACAGGATGATACGATACACCGCTGGGTTGAAATAACGCCGCATCATAGGGCTGCACCCACCGCCAGGCCCGCCATGAAAAACAACCACAGGGATCCCGTCAGGATTGCCACATTGTTCAACATAGATGCGATGCCCGTCGCCCACGTCCAACATTTGCTGATCGAATGGATCGATTGGTGCATAAAGATGCGACACCGCGCGTTTTTGTCCTGAGGCTTTGTCCATATCCAATCTATATAGAGATATAGATCTAATGCCCATTGTCGGGGCCCAGTATCAGGGCAGAATTTTCAGAGGCCGTATGCAAACCGCACAAACAACAGTTGATCCCGCAGAAATTGCCAAGTTCGAGGCCATGGCCGCCGAATGGTGGGATCTTGAGGGGAAATTCAAGCCGCTTCATATGCTCAACCCGACGCGGCTGGATTATATCACCCGCCAGATTGCGGCAGAATTTGATCGCGACTTGATGGCGGATAAGCCATTCGATGGCTTGCGGATTCTGGATATCGGCTGCGGTGGCGGATTGCTGTGCGAACCTATGGCGCGGCTTGGTGCAGATATAGTCGGGGCTGATGCGGCTGAACGAAACATTCCAGTCGCCCAAGTCCACGCTGAACAATCTGGGCTGGACATCGATTACCGTTTTACGACGGCCGAAGACATGGCCGCAGCCGGTGAACAGTTTGACATCGTGTTGAACATGGAAGTCGTGGAACACGTGGCGAGCCCGTTGTCCTATTTAACAGCCTGCCAACAGCTGCTGAAACCCGAAGGGCTGCACATCTGTTCGACCATCAACCGCAACCCGAAAAGTTTTGCTATGGCCATTGTCGGCGCGGAATACGTAATGCGCTGGTTGCCGAAAGGCACTCATGAATTCAACAAATTCATCACGCCAGACGAATTGTTTGCGCTGCTGGAACAGGCGGGCCTTAATCCAGTAGATCGCAAAGGTTTCAAGTTCGATTTTTTGGGATGGAGCTGGTCAATCTCAGACAGCGACATGTCGGTTAATTACGTCACCGCTGCGCTGAAGCCTGCCTAATAGCCATCCCGCACTATGCCATAGATCGTTTCAGCGTGGGCAAATCCCACTTTACGGTACAAACGTCCAGCATCGGTGTCGGCCTCAGCCACAATGACAACGTCAGCATTCGGCGCACGGCCCAGCGCAACAATGCGCTACATATTCCACGTCTACGATGCGTTGCCCGTGTTTCTACATATTGATACCGAGCGATGCTGTCGTCGTGGAACATGCCCAACTGTGCGACGATCCGGTACCCGTCGAACGCGCCAAACCATTGGCTAATCCCCTTGGTGATCTGATCACGCCGCCCCGCATTTCGTCGCGCCAAATAGGGGCCATAGAATTTCGGATCTCGGCCATCTTCAAGTCCAACTTCGGCTTGCAAAGCTTCTGCCTTCGTCCAATCATCCATGCCACCCTAAGAGTCTGATTCAAAACTAACTGAACGTTCTCAATTCTTTGTGAGATGCCGTGTGACGCGTCTGATATGCGCGATGAGGATCCAAGCCTCTGCGCTTGCGATGGATTTCTCCCAATCTTTCGATAGGCGGCGACATCGGTTCAGCCAGGCGAAGGTGCGCTCGACGACCCACCGCCGCGGCAGCACTTCAAAGCCCTCCGCGGTGTCAGAGCGTTTGACGATCTGGACGGTCCATCGGCCGAGGGCCTTTAGCGCGTCCCGCAGTTTGGGTCCTGCATACCCGCCATCCGCAAATACATGTCGCAATGATGGATAGCGCAAGGCGATCACTTTCAGCACATCGGGTGCGCCATCCCGGTCCTGAATTCCGGCGCTGTGGACCACCAAGCCTATCAGCAATCCAACCGTATCGGTTACGATGTGGCGCTTGCGGCCCTTGATCCGTTTGCCCGCATCATACCCCCTAGTACCACCGCTTTCAGTGGTTTTTACGCTCTGGCTATCTATGACCCCTGCCGTTGGCTGGGCTTTGCGGTTCTCGGCCAGACGCGCAGCTTCGACCAGCTTCTGATTTATCTCATCAAGCAAGCCGTCATCACGCCACGCGTAGAAATAGCCCCGAACCGTTGAAACCGGAGGGAAGTCGTTGGGCAACATACGCCATTGGCATCCGGTCGTTGCAATGTAGAGGAGCGCGTCAACCACGTCGCGCAAACGTGTCGTACGGGGCCGACCAGTTGTCTTCGGTGGCGGCATTGAAGGCGCTATCAACGCCCATTCCGCATCGTTCATATCGCTTGCGTATTTATCGCCATTTCGGTCATGTTGACGGCGGGTGAGTTTAGTCCAAGCCATTGTGATCTCCATTCAGCTTCACAACCGAACAGAATCACAAACTACTGAACTCACTCAAATAGTTTTAAATCGGGCTCTAAGGCCGCACCGACATACCGTCTGGCATCACAGCATCGGGCAATGAACCCTGCAAGGTCATCCTATCAAACACGTCTAGCGTGTAACCGAGATCGCCAACCCCATGCATCTTCAATGGGTCAAGATTTGGAATGTCCCAAACCACTGACCGATTGGACGCGTCGGGAAAATGCTTCTCAAAAGTCGAAAACGTCTCGGGTGCGGACAGAATTACATCGGACATGATCAACTGATTGCCCATCCAGAAATCCGGTTCCGTCGGGGTCGATTGAACGAAATAACCGTCGTGCTCTGTAAGGTGGGATATCCCCGACAACGTAAGCAGTTCGCTGCGCATCGCGAGGGAGCGAAGGCTCATTCCTCTTGGCTCAACTTGATCCGTAATTCCCGCATGACGGGCAGGATCGGACGGACAGTTTCATATCCAACCTTGTCGACGGCCCGTGCAATGATCGGTGCGATGGCAGCCATGGCTGCATCCCGGGCGCTCAGACCCGCCGGACTGATCGTTACCAACTTGCGCCGCGCGTCTTCCCAGTCAGGTCGAATGTGCACGTAGCCAGAATTTTCAAGCTTGCGCAGAGTGTTCGTCATCGCCCCACGAGTCAGATGAAACGTCAGTGCCAATTGTGCTGGTGTTTTTTCAATCAGGGCGCGAGCAAGATGATTGAGAACGGAAAAATGCGACAGCTCCATCCCCTTAGGCAGCGCCTTGGCGACAGTATTACGTGCAAGTTGGTCCACAGTGAGGATTTCACTAAACAAGGCAACTGCGAGGCTGTCGGTCTGCTGATTCATTGGATTAGGGGTCACCAAACGGTCTGTCGTGAGCCAGCGCAGGAATACGCTTGCGCGCTTTAGATACGTCATCAGTGTCAAAATCAACGAGCGTGACACCTGGCTCGGTCCCTGCATCGGCCAGAACCGCGCCCCAAGGTGATACCGCGAGCGAGTGACCGTAGGTTTTTCGCGCTTTGCCAGCACGCGCGGTGTGGGTGCCCGTTTGGGCGGCAGCCAGCACAAAACAGCCCGTTTCAATCGCGCGGGCCCTCAGGAGGGTTTCCCAGTGCGAAGCGCCAGTTACGGGCGAAAACGCCGACGGCACCAACAGAATATCGGCCCCTGCTTTGGCAAGTGTCCTGTACAGATGCGGGAACCGCAGATCATAACAAATGCTCAGACCGACTTTGGCAAAACCCGCGTCTGCCACAACCGCTTGATCCCCCGGGGCGTAACCAGACGACTCGTTGTAGGTTTCTGCCTCACTTACCTGCACATCAAACATATGGATTTTGTCGTAGGTCGCCACGATTTGACCGTTTGGATTGATCAGGAAGGATCGGTTCACAAATCGCCCGTCCGCCCCGCCTTTGAGGGCGAGCGATCCAATCGACAGCCAAATACCATGGGCCTTTGCCTTTAATTTCAATGTGATAAGCGTGGGGTCATCATCTTGATGGCACAGAACCTCAGCCTGATGGGTACGGTCCATGCTGACGCAATTGATCACTTCCGGCGTGCAGATAAGCGTCGCCCCTAACCCAGCAGCATCAGCGATCATTCCCCGGACAACCGTCAGATTCTCCGTCGGATCGTCAGACGATGTCAGCTGAAGCAGGGCTGCCTTCACGCTTTCAAAAGCGTGTCGAGCTTACCCGCGCGTTCCAACGCAGACAGTTCATCACTACCACCGATATGTTCTCCACCGATAAAAATTTGCGGCACCGTCCGACCACCATTCGCGCGTTGGGTCATTTCAGCGCGGCGCGACGGGTGCAACATTACATTAACCTCAGAATAACTGACACCTTTTGACGACAGCAAGTGCTTGGCGCGGTGGCAAAAGCCACAGATCGGTGTGGTATAAATTTCGACGGTAGCCATTGGGGTCATCCTTTATCTGTTCACCCCTATCTAGGCATCCTTAACGACGCGGGCCAGTGCCAGCACGCAAACGTCATCCACACCAGCGCTGTAACAGGCCTCAGTCGCGGCGGCGAAAGTAGCGCCAGACGTCATAACATCATCAATTAAAAGCACCTTTCGCCCGTTAAGCAGTGCCATGCGTTTCGGATTTGGGACAATTGCGCCGCTTAGGGCTTCAAACCGCTGATCGCGGGTGTGACCCTCAAGCGGGGCCGTTTTTTTGCGGCGAATCAAGGCATCAGGGCAATATTGCACACCCGCAACCGCCGCGGCTTGACCGGCGAGCAATGCAGCCTGATTGAATTTGCGTCTAAGCAGGCGAAAGCGATGCAACGGTACAGGAACAATAAGCGTTTCAACTGTGATAAGCGGCTTCGCAGCCCGCGCCAGCCAAGGACCGGCTGCACGAGTCAAATCGGTCCGGTCCCCGTGTTTGAGCGACAAAACCAGCCGTCGCGCTTTTTCTTTATAGATCATCGCAGCGCGGCCCTTCGACCACGGACGCGCAACGACCATGCAGTCGTCACACAAAATACCTGCCTCGGGCTCCCCTTGCCCGGGCAATGGCGACCCACATCCGTCACAACACAGCCCGTCAATGAACGGAGTTTCCGCCCAACACGGTCCACACAACGCAAAATCAACCTCGGTGCGGGCCTCGCACATGACGCATTGCGACGGATAGAAAATTTTGATCAGGCTTTGCATTATCGCTGATTTCTCCTACATGGTGGGCATGGATATGCCACCTCGTCTCACTGACCGAGCCGCACTGCAGCGCAATCGCGCCCGCGCCGATGCAATGTTTTTGCAAGCGACAGCGGCCGATGACGTTCATGAAAGACTTATTGAGGTTAACAGAACCTTTACAGCGCCGGCGGTTGTGACTGGTTTTCCGAATGCTTGGGCCGAATGGATGCCCAGCGCTACAATCGTGGAAGACACTGAAACGCTCGATCTTCATGAAACATCACATGATCTGATTATCCACGCGCTTTCACTGCATTGGGCAGACGACCCTATCGGTCAGTTGGTGCAATGCCGCCGTGCGCTGAAACCCGATGGACTGTTGATTGCGACCTTATTTGCCGGTCAAACCCTGCATGAATTACGCAGCGTCTTGGCTGAAGCGGAGGTCGCACAAACGGGCGGCTTGTCACCACGAATCCTACCAATGGGCGAAGTTCGCGATCTTGGCGGGTTGCTGCAACGGGCCAGTTTCGCCCTACCCGTCGCGGATATGATGCCACTGACAGTGACCTACGACTCCCCGATTCACTTGATGCGTGATCTTCGGGCCATGGGTGAGGGCAACGCGATGCAACAGCGCCAACGCATGCCCACTCGCCGTAAGATATTCGCCCAAGCGATGTCGCGATACGATGAGACATTCAAAATGGACGACGGTCGCATCCCTGCAACATTTGAAATTGCGACGCTGACGGGTTGGGCCCCTGCCGATAGTCAGCAACAACCCCTACGACCCGGGTCTGCAACTCATCGTCTTTCGGACGCGCTGGGCACCCAAGAAACACCGCTTGATCGGTCCAATGATTGACGGTCCCCGTAAAACCGATAGACGAGATTAATAAATATATACGAAAACGGGGTAGCCTAATGTCTGACGTCAAATCTATTGATGCTGCGCAATGTCCAGCACATGCGCCCGCCGACCACCCAAAGATGATGCCTGCAAAAGTTGGCGTCCTGCTGGCAAACCTAGGCACACCGGATGGGACAGACTATTGGTCCATGCGGCGCTACTTAGGTGAATTCCTGAGCGATAAGCGCGTTGTGGACTATTCTGCATGGGTTTGGCAGCCACTGTTACAACTGGTGATCTTGACGAAACGTCCCTTTACCAGTGGTGCTGCCTATAGAAGCATCTGGAACGAAGACGCCGACGAAAGCCCGCTTTTGACAATTACCAAACAGCAAACAGCGGCCATGAAGGACCAATTGAAAGCCGTGTACGGCGAAGATGTGATCGTCGATTTCTGCATGCGTTACGGCAACCCATCGACAGAAGTTAAGGTCAAAGAGATGATCGCGGCTGGATGCCAAAAGATCCTCTTTTTCCCGCTATATCCGCATTATGCCGGCGCAACGTCTGCCACGGCCAATGATCAGTTCTTTCGCGTCCTGATGAAAGAAAAATGGCAGCCCATCGCGCGTATCGTTGAGCCATATTTTGAAGATGACGCCTATATCGACGCGCTCGCGCAATCGATTGAGACAGCATACGCAAAAGCTGACACAAAGCCCGATGTCTTGGTCTGTTCGTACCACGGCGTTCCGGAGAGGTACCTGCGCGAGGGTGATCCTTATCATTGCCAATGTCAGAAAACGACACGCCTGCTAAAAGAGCGGCTGGGTTGGGACGACAGCCAGATTATCACCACATTCCAAAGCCGATTCGGTCCTGAAAAATGGCTACAGCCCTACACTGTCGAAGAAGTCGCGCGATTGGCAGAAAAAGGTCGAACAAACATCGCCGTCTGCGCGCCTGCGTTTTCCGCCGACTGCATCGAAACCTTGGAAGAAATCAACGAAGAGATCAAAGAGAGCTTTGAGCATGCAGGTGGCGAACACTTCACGTACATTCCATGCCTAAATGATAGCCCGGCACACATTGATGCGCTGTCAGGCATCGTTCGGCGCAACTTGCAGGGCTGGATCGACTAGGTCGAAGCGCCTGTTGAAACGTCACCCACAAACAAAAAGGCCGCCCCCAAAGGAGCGGCCTTTTGCATTGAAACTGAAGTGTAAGGCTTAGTCAGCCAAAGCAGCAGCAATCAAAACGACCAAGATCAGTGGAATGATCAAGCCTGCGGAAGAAGAACCAGCAGCTGTTGGTTCGATGATCTGTGGTGGTGTCATTTCAATGACGGGTGGTGTGATGTTGCCCGCGAAAGCAGTAGAAGCGGCGCCAACAAATGCAGCGGCAAGTGCGAATTTTTTCATTTTATTTCTCCAGTTGATGGCCCACGGCGGAGACGATGAGGTGATAGCAATGGACGCTTAATTTGGTCCTCAGTTAACAAAAAACGTAACTCCCAAGCACCCCAGCCGATAACGGGTTTTTGTCAGTTTAGATGTGAGTCTCCTTGACCATTAGGCGCATGAATTTTCTGTTGTGGTCTGAATTTTGTGGCGCTGTGACGATTTCTCTGAATCATTGGTGGAATGGACCAAGTTACTTCTCTTGAACAACTCCTCGCCACGGCTCTGCGCAGGATCGCCGAGTTGGAAGCCGCGTTGGCGAGCATGGCGCAAGAGAATGCGGATCTGCGGCGTCAGTTGGCCAAGAACAGCAGTAATAGCAGCAAGCCGCCTTCGAGTGATGGGTTGAAGAAGCCGGTACCGCGTAGCCTGCGTGGTAAGTCCGGTAAGAAAAGTGGTGGTTAAGTTGGCCACCGAGGCGACACCCTACGTCAGACAGCAACGCCTGACTTTGTGGAGCGACATGAGGCTGAGGCCTGTGGCACCTGTCAGCATGGCTTGACGGCTGGGATGATCAAGGCGGTGGAGAGGCGTCAGGTTTATGACATACCGGTGCCGCGTCTGGAGGTCACAGAGCATCAGGCAGCGATTTATTGTTGTGACCATTGCCGAGCCACGACGACAGCCACCTTTCCCGATGGCGTGAATGCACACGTGCAATACGGTAAGCGCATTCGGGCGGCGGCGGTCTACTGCAATGTTCAGCAGCTGATCCCCGAGGATCGGGTCTGCCAACTCCTGCGTGATTTGTTTGGTGCCACCAGCCTATGCGCGGCCAGCGTGACCAACTGGGTGAACGGCACAGCGCGTACCTTGGGTGGCGTCGTCGAACACATTCTGGCCCGGCTCAATGAAGGCGGCGTTCGGCATCTGGATGAGACCGGACTTCGTGTTGATGGTAAGCTGCACTGGCTGCACTCAATCAGCGATCTCGCCTTCACGCATTATCGCATCAGCACCAAGCGCGGTGCTGTTCCATCCTTCCTGACCGGCGGGACAATTGTTCATGACCACTGGAAGTCCTATTACGCCCATATGAGTGGGGTGGACGCGCACGCCCTGTGCGGGGCGCATCATTTACGGGAACTCAAGGCCATCGAAGAAATCGAAAAGGAGCCGTGGGCGTGCGCGATGAGCGTGCTGCTCAACAGCGCCAATCAGCTCAAGTGCGCGGCTCAGGGGCGAGGCGAGACCGAACTCCCCACGTCGGTTCACCACGGCATCCTCACCAAATACATGGCGATCCTCACCGAGGGCCTCGCCTTCCATGAGCGACAAGACCCACTGGCTAGACGCACTGGTGCGCGAGGCCGAAAAGCCAGGCGGCCAGGCCATAACCTTCTGGTCCGCTTGCGCGACTACCGTGATGACGTCCTAAGGTTCCTTACGGACTTCACAGTTCCCTTCACCAACAATCAGGCCGAACGGGACCTGCGCATGATGAAGTTGCGCATGAAAATCTCGGGAACTTTCCGCACCCTCGAGGGCGCGCAGGTCTTCGCTGACATCAGATCCGTCATCTCGACGGTCAGAAAACACGGGGGCAATATCCTCGAAACACTCACCCTATCACCACAACAGATCATCGCTCGGCTCTAACGTCGCAAGGGCAACACAAAACCCGATATCCGATGGGGTCCTTGGGAGTTACCAAAAAACCATGAAATCGGCCCAAAGGCAAATCCGAAGCCAAGCAACGCCGGTCCATTTTGGAAGCCGATGCGCTATGGGCACAAATGCCGCGGCCCTAAAACACCTCTCAAAAACAAAAAGGCCGCCCCCGAAGGAGCGGCCTTTTGCATACTGAACGACTACCGGCTGACGCCGGTAGGTTCCCTTTTTGAATGTAATTCAAGATACTGAAGTATGACAGCGTCAGTGACATTGCCGCTGGTTGTTGAGAAAAATCCGCGAGCCCAAAACCGCTGGCCCCAGTACCGTTTGCGCAGTTCGGGAAACTCGCGCTGTATCTTATAAGACGAGCGTCCCTTGATCCGCATCATCACCTTTGACAAAGCTATCTGAGGCGGGACCGATATGAACATGTGGACGTGATCGGTCGACAATACGCCCTTCTCAATATGCACGCCAAGTTCTTGGCATGTTTGGATAATGATTTCACGGATACGCTCACGCATCTCTCCGCGCATAACTTTGTATCGGTATTTTGTTGTCCAGACGACGTGAAATCGGTGATAAAATTTGGTATGGCTTCCTGTGGAATAGATCATAATCTTCCCTCTCATTTTTAAGACCCTTACCGCTTCGCGGGGTCTTAAAAATGAGAGGGAAGATTATAGTACATTACGCTAAAGCGGACCGGCTGGAAGCCGGTGGCTTTAATCCCGTTTGTGGAAAGTAAAAGCAGTGTAAGGCTTAGTCAGCCAAAGCAGCAGCAATCAAAACTACCAAGATCAGTGGAATGATCAGGCCTGCGGAAGAAGAAGAACCAGCGGTCTCTTCCATAACGACAACGGGCGCCATTTCCATGATTGGCTCAGAAACGTTACCGGCAAAAGCAGTAGAAGCAGCGCCAGCGAATGCAGCAGCAAGTGCGAATTTTTTCATTTTATTTCTCCAAGTTATTGCCCGCGGCAAAATTAGTGAGGTGTAAGCTATGGGCACCCAAGTCTTCCCTCTTCACTTGCCAAACCACGAATACACACCCATTGCAAAGATATAAGTAGTCCGATCGCCACAACTTCGGCGCGATGTCGTCAAATCAGCAACACTTGCGTGCCAACATCTGTCATTCTGAAGAGTTCGGAAATGTGCTCATTATAGAGGCCAATGCAGCCGTTAGATGAACGACGTCCGATTTTGCGCGTGTCGTGGGTTCCATGAATCCGGTAGTAGGTCCAAGACAAATAGAGTGCATGCGTTCCAAGCGGGTTATCCGGGCCAGGGCCAACAAATTCAGGCCATTCGGGGTTTCTCTCGAGCATTGACGGCGTCAGGCGCCAGCTTGGTCCTTCGACCTTACGCACGACTTCTGTGCGGCCCTTTGGGGCAGGTCAGCGGTTAGCGGTACAGACGTTGGGTATAGTTTGTAGACCGTTTGGTCTGAATTCCAGTAGTGCAGCGCACGCGACTGGATATCAACGAGGATCGCGCCGCCGTTCAGGTTGTTAAAGTATGGCTGCCAGTCAAGTGTCCGAAAACTCGACACATTCCGGATGATCGTCTGTGAGATGTCGCTCTCAATCTCAGTCGTATTCTCAGTTTTTGCGACAGCGCCTGTGCCGATGGCGGCAGCGGATGACGCCAAAAAACTACGCCGGTTGAGCGTGCTAAAGGTAGGTTTTGTCATGGGTCGCTCCCCCATTCAATTTCATAAAACCACATGCCTGATATGATGCATTTATCGCGCTCACAAATCAAACTGATGATTTTGAGCCGCTTCACGCCGATGTGGGTTTGAAACGCAACGCCTGAGCGGATATGGCAAAAGAAATCGATAAGGGTTCTCATATGCTTCGTCGTTCATTTATTCTTGGTTTTTTGGCCTTTGGTCTGGCTGCCTGTGCTGGCGCGCCTTTGGCGACGATCGGCCCTGACGGGCTCCCGCTGCCACAAGTTTATCGAATTGGGCCGCAAGACGCCAATGACATCCAGTTCCATATGCTTGACGGGTTAAACGCCCTACGCAACGCGTCTGGCGCCCAACCAGTTCGGCTAAACGCACAATTGAACGCCGCAGCAGCAACGCATTCCCGCGATATGTCCGTGCAGAACCGCCCTTGGCATTTTGGTTCTGATGGATCGTCCCCAATCGATCGTCTACGGCGCGTCGGCTACACTGGGTCCCTGACAGGCGAAACCATTTCCGAAACCTATGAGACCGAACTTGAAACGCTTGGCGCGTGGATGCGTGAGCCCGACACACGGGCTGTCTTGTTGGATTCCGATGCGACGGACATGGGTATTGCTTGGTTCCAGGAAGGCAACGGAAAGATTTGGTGGACGTTGGTTATGGCCGATTCAAACCGGCGCGGGATCGTTGCGCAAGAAAATCCCATTCCTTTGCAATAAGCGTTGGCCGTTAGAACAACGCCTAGGCGTACATGAAAATTGGCGTTCCGACATTTACCATCGCATAGATGTCTTCCATCTCACGGTCCTTCACAGCAAGACAACCCGCCGTCCAATCATCGCGATTGAGCGATGCGCGAGGTGTTCCGTGGATGAAAATGTCACCACCAGGTGATTTGCCCATCGCACGAGCGCGGGCGCGATCTGCGGCGTTCGGGTACGAAATACCGATGGACAGATAGAAACTGCTGTTTGGATTTTTGCGGTCGATAAAATACGCACCTTCCGGCGTCCGCCCATCGCCTTCGACTTCCTTATGACCGGTTGGCGCGAAGCCAAGCTCAAAGTCATACTGCTCAAGCACCTCGTTGTTGTGAAAAAGAAACATCTTTCGGCGTCCCTTTTGAACCACAACACTGGTCACGGCAGGTCCAGTATAAACGCGAAACTCGCTTGAACAGGCCGTCAGGGCAAAAAGTGCCGCTGCGCTGGTGAATATTCGTCGGTTCATCATTAAAATTGCCCCACTCGGTCTTTTATTAAACTTGACCTTTTGAACGGGTAATTAACGCAGGTTTGTTCAATGTCCTAGAAATTATAGCAGCTGCGCAATCACGACCGGGTGAACGACCCCACAAGTTCAACATGTGGCGACCAGCGGAACTGGTCAACGATATCGATCCAGTTCAGCGTAAACCCTGCCGCAACCAGCGCCGCCGCATCGCGCGAGAACGTCACCGGATTACACGACACCATTGCAACGGCCCGAACCTTCGAAGCGCAAAGTGTCGCGATCTGCGCATCGGCCCCGGCACGGGGCGGGTCAAGAACGGCAAGATCAAAGCGCTTCAGTTCATCAGGTTCCAACGGGCGGCGATACAGATCGCGAGTCTCGGTTGTTACTGTCTTTAGGCCCTTGGCATGCCGCCAGCCACGATCAAGCGATTCCAACATATCGGAGCTGCTTTCGACGGCATGAACTTCAGCCACTTGCGCAAGTGAAAGGGCAATGGTGCCCGCGCCAGCAAACAAATCAACGCAGCGTTTCGCCCCCGTTGCCGTCTCTAACACTGCGGAAACGAGTGATTTTTCACCTTCACGCGTCGCTTGCAAGAATGCGCCCGCAGGGGGCTCAACACGGGTATTGCCGAACTCCTGATCCGGCGCCTTGCGGGTCACGACAACTTCGTCGTTCCACGCCAATCGTGCCAGATTATGCGCTTCAGCCAATGCCGCCAATTCGATCCGAAGCTGTCCAGTCAATTCGCGATCTGTCTCAACCATAACATCCAAGCCACCAAGGCTATCCGTCACCGTCAGGTTGACCTCGGACTTGCGCGACGCCGCGATAATGGTCAGTGCCTCAAGTGCTGGGAACCCAGCGCGGATCGCTGGAAGCAACAGCTGGCAATCTGGAATATCAATCAAAGCATCTGAGGCTTTCGCATGAAATCCGACCATCGCGCCTTTTTTCGTGCGCCGTCCCGACAAACGCGCACGTCGGCGGCTTTGCGCCGGAGATGTGTGGATCGTGCGAAACGGGAACGGCAAATCACGAGCCATCATCGCGCGTTCAACAATCTTAGTCTTCCACGCTGCAACAAAATCGTCTGACGCGTGCTGCATTGTACAGCCACCACAGCTTTTGAAATGACGGCAGGGTGGCTTAACACGATCCGCAACGGGCGTGATGATACGCGCGGTGCCATCTGGCAGCGGCTCAACTTCTTCGCCGGGCAAAACCCGTTCCAGATGTGTGCCATCTGCCAGTTGACCAAGCCCTGCTTGATTAAGCCGTTCTACTATCTGACCCATTTATTCCGCCGCATCTTTCGTGCTGTCGAACCCACCGGATTGGCGATTCCAATATCGTGCATAGGTTCCTGCGCGTTTCAGCAGGTCCTCATGCGCTCCTTCTTCCACAATGCGCCCTTCTTCCAGCACAATAATGCGGTCCATACCCGAAATCGTTGAAAGACGGTGGGCGATTGCCACAACCGTCTTGCCGTCCATTGCACGATCCAGCGCGATCTGGATCGCAGCCTCAACTTCGCTATCGAGCGCGGAGGTCGCTTCATCCAGCACCAAGATCGGCGCGTCCTTCAGCATGGCGCGGGCTAGTGCAATCCGTTGACGCTGGCCACCGGAAAGTTTCACCCCCCGTTCCCCTAAGTGCGCATCATATCCCGCACGACCCACATTGTCGCGAAGGTCACCGATAAAATCATGTGCTTCGGCCTTCCCCGCCGCGGCAATCATCTGTGCGTCGGTTGCATCGGGCCGTCCATAGATGATGTTGTCACGCGCTGATCGGTTGAACATCGCCGTTTCCTGCGTGACCATTCCAATAGCAGCGCGCAGGCTATCTTGTGTCACGCCGCGCACGGCCTGCCCGTCAATCAGAACGTCACCATTCTCAGGATCATATAACCGCAACAGCAGCGCCACGAGCGTGGATTTGCCAGCCCCAGACGCCCCGACAATGCCGAGCTTTTCACCAGCTTTGATGGTCAAATTGATTCCACCGATCCCACCAGCCCCGCCGCCATATTGAAACGACACATCGCGAAATTCAATTTCAGCGGCCGTCACATTGATTGGCTTGGCATCAACAGTGTCGGTCAATTGGTGCGGCGGGGTTAGGGTCTTCATGCCATCTTCAACCTCTCCGATGTGGCTGAACACTGCCATCAGAACAAAGCTGACCCACCCAGTCATTTGACTAAGCCGAATTGACACCGCGCCGATAGCCGCGAGATCGCCAGGTGTGACACCAGCATCTCGCCACGACAGCCCGAAACCCACCATCGCCAGCGGCAAAACCCCTGCAAGTGTGATGAGGCCAAAGCGGAACAGCGTCGCGACCTCTCCGTAAGCGAGCGCCCGACCACGCAGGTCTTGCATCGCGCTTTGCGCGGCGTCGGATTCATGAAGCGTCCCTGCGAATAGCTTGACCGTTTTAATGTTGGTGATGGTGTCGACAACCTGCCCTGTCAGCATCGCGGCAGCTCCAGCCCGTGCCTTCGATCGTGACCGGATGCGGGGCAGGAAAATCCAGAGAAAGACAACATAGCTCATGATCCAGAACGCCAGCACAATCAGCAGACGGGCGTCGATTGTGATCAGCAAAAACGCTGTGCCGATCACCGTCGCCAGCGCGAACAGGACCGCGTTCACCGTCTCAATGACCGTTTCGGTAATTGACCGCGCCACCTGCATTTGCTTTTGCGCAATACGTCCCGCGAAATCATTGTCAAAGAACGTGACCGCCTGTCCCAGTGTCCAGCGGTGCAAACGGCCGACAACCAGCGTAAACAGGTTCGGCCCAACGACGACGGATTGAAATGACGCAGACAACCCGAACAGCGCGGGGCGCAAAACCATCAACAACACGACGGCGCCAATCAGCAACCCGGCGCTGTCGCCAATGGGCTGCGAAGACGCCGCGATGTCCACGACCTGCCCCAACAGGAACATCGCCAAAACTTCAGTCGCGCCCGCCAATGCGGATATAAATGCAGCCAGCCCAATAACGCGCCACGCGCCAGACAGCGCCCAGTTGAAGAACCGCGCGAGGGTATCTGGCGGTGGGCCATCGGCCTCCATTCGGCTGTCGATCAGATTGCCAAGGCGTTTGATCATCTGTTGATACCGCGTTGCAATCATTGCGCGGCCTCAATTTCTGTACTGATAAAACCACCGGATTGACGCGCCCAGAAGCCTGCATATTGCCCATTCAGCGCGAGCAGCGTGTCGTGGGTTCCGTCTTCAACGACTTTGCCACCGTCCATCACTACGATCCTGTCCATCTGCGAAATCGTCGACAGCCGGTGCGCGATGGCGATGACAGTTTTGCCATCCATCAGGCCTTTCAACGTCTTCTGGATCGTCGCCTCAACCTCGGAATCAAGCGCTGACGTCGCCTCGTCCAGCAACAGGATCGGCGCATCTTTCAGGATTACGCGCGCCAGCGTGATGCGTTGGCGCTGCCCACCTGACAGCTTCACACCGCGTTCACCGACATGGGCATCAAAACCTTTGCGACCTTGTCCGTCTTCAAGATCAAGAATGAAATCATAGGCTTCGGCTTGTTTTGCCGCTGCGATCACCTGCGCTTCTGATGCACTCGGATTTCCATACAGAATATTGTCGCGCACGGATCTATGCAGGAGGGAGCTTTCCTGTTGTACCATGCCGATCGCTTGCCGCAGGGAGTCCTGACAGACCCCAGCAATGTCCTGACCATCAATCAAGATACGTCCGGATTCTGCATCGTAAAATCGCAATAGGAGCTTAACGAGTGTCGACTTTCCTGCGCCGGACCGCCCAACCAAACCTATCTTTTCACCCGGTGCAACGGTCAGGGATAGCTTGTCGATCCCACCGGAAGCGCGCCCGTAATGATGGCTCAGAGATTGGATCTCCAAGCCACCACCTAGGACCATCAGTGGCTTGGCGTCTGTCGCATCGGTCAGCGTGATCGGTTGGGCAATCGTCTCCATGCCCTCAGAAATAACACCAAGATTTTGGAACAAGTTCGTCACCGCCCACATGATCCAACCTGTCATCGAATTGAGCCTGAGGGTTAACGCCGCCGCAGCAGCAACGATACCCGCCGTCGCTAAGCCGCCCGACCAGAGCCACAGTGCCCAACCAACAACCGAAACAATCAAGATGCCGTTCAACAAGACAAGCGATACATCCATGATTGAGAAAAGCCGCATTTCGCGTTGCAGGGCTGAACGTGTGTTTTCAATCGCCTCACGTGCATAGTTGATTTCGCGATCATGGTGCGCAAACATTTTGACGGAATGGATGTTGGTATAGCTGTCCACAACGCGGCCCGTGACCTCGGACCTTGCATCAGATGATGCCTTGGCCGCGGGGCCGACGCGGCGAACTGTCCAACGCATCAGGACGATGTAAAGCGCGAACCAAATCACCAGCGGTAGCAACAACCGCGGATCGGCCCCCATCAATAGAACACCCGCGCCAATGATATACGCGAGCGAGAATGTCACCGCGTCAAACGCTTGAAACGCGACCTCACCGGCTGCGGGTGGTGTCTGCATAATACGGTTGGCGATGCGGCCCGCGAAGTCATTTTCAAACCAACCAACAGACTGGCGCAACACGTGGCGATGTGCGCGCCAACGCACGATAGTCCCAAAATTCGGAATGATTGACTGGTTCAAAAGGGCAACGTCGATGATCTGCAAGAGTGGGCGCAACGTGAGCAGGAAGACCGCAACAAAGAAGAATTCCAATCCATGGTCAGCCCACATGGATTCTTCGGACCCGGGTGCGATCATATCTATAAGACGACCCATGTAGGAAATCAGCCAAATCTCAACTGTTGCAACGATGACGGACATGATTCCAGCGGCCCAGAACACCAGTTTGAACGGGCGCACGTAGGTTAACAGGAACGGCCAAAGGCGCGTTGGCGGGACGTCGTCCTCGGCATATGCCTCATACGGGTCAACAAGATTTTCAAAGAAGCGAAACACGGCGAGTTCCTTTCCCTAGCGGATATAGACCGGATTACGTCACAGGAAAACCAGTCCTGAAAACATCGCCAATGCGACGGCCATAATATGCATAAAAATCCGCCACTTAGATGCGTCCGCGAGGAGGGTTCTTAGCAGGCTTCCTGCATAGGTCCAAAATAGGCAGACATAAAGGTTTGTGGCGGAGAAAGTTACGGCAAGCATTGTCGCCTGCATCATCGGTGACAGGTCTGCGATTATCGCGGATGCAGATGTGGCAACGGCCCATATTTTCGGGTTTACCCATTGGAACAGGATCGCCTGAATAAACGTAAAAGGGCGATCGGTGTCGCGTGTTTGCACCGGTTTTGCATGCCACAGCTTCCACGCCATCGAAAGGATCCACAACGACGCGATGATCATCAAAACGATACGCAAAGTTGGGAACGCCTCAATCAGCGCGCCCAATCCCAAGCCCGTGACGAAGGCAATAAACCCAACGCCCAGCGCCACGCCCAACAGATGTGGCAGAGTGGCGCGAAAACCAAACCGTGCGCCCGACGTCGTAAGAAGGATGACATTCGGACCGGGGGAAAACAGGCCAAGGAAGACAAAGCCGACGAGCGCCGTCACGGGAGTGCTAAAAGGTCAGACTTTACCAGTGTAAAACCGGATGCGATCCATGCCGTTTCAAGCTGTTTGAGGCGCGCACCCAATGCGGGACCTGCGTAGGTTGGCATCAGGTCTTTGGCCGTTACGGGGTAGTTTTGTGCACCACCAAACTGCGCCGCGTCCATATCGATCTTTGTAAAGGTGCCGCCGGACAATGCCGCCCGCAACATTAACGCTTCGATCGCAAGCTCAGAACCCAGATTGTAGCCCAAAGGTGCAGCATCAATCACCGACAACGCGCCGTCACGGATACGGGTGAATTCAAGGGTGTCGGCCTTGGAGAGGCGCAGCTGCGATGTAACATCACCGGGATTTATGGCGGCAAGTCGCGTGTGCAAATGTGCGGGGCGGCCGAGTTTTTCTTGAAGATGGATAAGCGGCGCGAGGGCCGACACATCCGCACCCGCAAGCAGACGACCCAACGCGCCGCACATTGCCATGGACGCCATTGCAGGTGCGGGGTTTGGCGCAAGGAGGGTTTTCAAAAGCTCGGTCCGCACCCGTTCTTTTGCTAGGCCCTCCAGCCCATCAAGGTTTGCGGCGCAGGCCGCAAACCCGTCGGCATCTATCCCCTGATCGGGGTCGCCAAACCACGCATAGAAACGGAAAAACCGCAAAATACGCAGGTAATCTTCGCGGATGCGCAAATCAGCGTCATTAATAAACCGCACGTGTCGCGCATGCAGATCAGGGATGCCCCCGACAGGGTCGATGACCGTACCATCCGGCGCGCAATACAGCGCGTTCATCGTGAAATCACGGCGCACAGCGTCTTCTTGCAGGGTGTTGGAAAACGCCACAACAGCATGGCGGCCATCGGTTTCAACATCGTTGCGGAACGTCGTAATCTCAAACGGGCGATGATCAGCAACAACTGTTACTGTGCCATGATCAATGCCGGTCGCAATAACCTTAAGTCTCGCATCCTTTGCCAATTGCATGACCACATCAGGCCGCGCGTTTGTCGCAAGGTCCAAGTCAGCCACGGGCATATCGACCAAGGCGTTTCGCACACAACCACCGACGAAATAAACCTCATATCCCGCGTCCACCAGCAGCCCTGTCACCGCCTTGGATGCATCCGAGTTCAACCAGTTTGCCGAGAGTTTCATTCGACCACCGCCTCAGCCATTGCGCGCAGGATACGCGCGGTGGCGCCCCAGATATAATAAGGGCCGTAGGGGACAGTATAATAGTAGCGTTTTTGCCCACGCCAATGACGCCCTTCGATGCGATAATTAGCAAGTGTTAAGACGTGGCGCAACGGCACGGTGAACGCTTCTTCCACCTCACCCGGTTCAGGTTTAAACGTCAGATCCGAAGGCACTATCGCAACAATCGGCGTGATTGAATAATTCGTGATGGTGTCATGATATGGCAGTTGACCAAGAACTGTAGCCGACCTTGGGTTGAGGCCAATTTCCTCCTCTGCCTCACGCAGGGCAGTATGGGTCAGATCGCGATCTGTGTCGTCCCTGCGGCCCCCTGCAAACGCAATCTGCCCGGGGTGATGTTTCAGATGGGCCGCGCGTTTTGTCAGGATAAGCTGCCCGTTTTCCGTCACCGCGATCAACACGGCTGCTGGTTTTAGAATACGGCCTTCGGGCAGCACCACGCTTGGGTTCAGATCGAAATCTGACGTCGACGTCGCTGCGTTTTCAATACAGCGACGCAGCATCTTTTTCAGGTCTTCAGGGCTTTGCATCCGATCCCTTTGCATCCGGTCCTTCTGTTGCTTCAAACCCCAACGTGTTGGGCTGAAACACATAATGCGAACCGCAGAACTGGCAGTCAGCAGTGACTGTGCCTTCTTCAGTGGTCATATGTTTGATGTCTTTGGCCGAATAGATCGACAGGGACTGGCGCACTTTGTCGGGCGAACACGAACAACCGAATTCAACCGTTTGCGGGTCAAACACGCGCGGGGCTTCTTCGTGAAACAAGCGCACCAACAATTCGGTTGGCTGCACGGTTGGGCCGATCAATTCAATTTCTTCGGCAGTGCGCAGGAGCGTAGTGGCACGGGTCCAGTTTTCGCCTTCGTCATCATCCAGAATATCAGCGGAGGTCAGCAACCCACCATCGCTCACTGGCTCACTTGCAACGGACGGGGAGGCCTTAGGCATCGCCTGCAACATAATCCCGCCAGCACGCCACGATTCCGCCCCACTTGGAACAGACGCCTTACCGTATGTCAGCTGGAAAGCTGTCGGCAGCTGTTCGGATTGCGCGAAATATGCCTCAGCGCAGGCAGACAATGACCCACCAGCAATTGGTGTGATTCCTTGATAGGGAACCATGCCTTCGCCTTGGTCAATCAGGATCGCGAAATAGCCTTTGCCGACCTGACTAAACGGATGCCCAGTCGGGTCGATCGCGTCCTTGTCATAGCTGGCATAGGCACGCACGCGGGCCGGCTTGCCGTCAGCCGTTGGGCCGTAATAATCTGTCGCAATCAAGCGCGCTGGGCCGTCGCCGCGCACTTGCAATGACAGCTTCCAACGCAGTTTGATCGTCTGACCGATCAACGCGGTCAACAATGCCATCTCTGCGACCAATGCCTCAATGGCAGGGGGGTAATCATGCTGCGCCAGCACATTGTCCAACACGCCATCAAGACGCGCGATGCGCCCACGAATATCAGACCGGTCAAGCTGAAATGGCAGGACGGTATCATCCCAAGCGATGTGTGATGCAATAGTCATTGGGGTTTCCTAACAAGTCCAAGGTTGGCATACCGCGTCCATATAGGTGCCACAAGGCGAGGAAAAAGGGCATGATCAAACGGTACGGCGAACGGGTTGACCCAGCCATGCACTATACGCCGCGCCCCGGCGCCTACGTAATCTTGCAACGCGGGCATGATTTACTGCTGACGGTGCAAGACGGGACACGGCTCGAACATCCTGAAATCCAACTGCCGGGTGGTGGGATCGATGCGGGTGAGCAAATCTTGCCGGCGCTGCATCGTGAAGTTATGGAAGAAACCGGCTGGCGGATGGGCAAGCCGCGTCGCATAGGGGTCTACAAACGCTTTGTTTTTATGCCGGACTACGACATGTGGGCGGAGAAAATTTGTACGATCTATTGGTCGCGACCGACGCTGTGTTTGGGCCCCCCTTTGGAAGACAGTCACACCGCTGTTTGGGTTCCGATGAACGACGCCCCTGCCCTATTGTCCAATGATGGTGACGCTACGTTCGTGGCCAGCTTGCTCTAGCGCAGAAATCGGAGTAACCCGCGAGCGATAAATGCTCAGGAGCCTTGCGCCAATGTCTAAAGTCACCGCACCCAAAAAAGTCGTCCTCGCCTATTCCGGCGGTTTGGACACCTCGATCATTTTGAAATGGTTGCAGACGGAATACGGCTGTGAGGTCGTTACGTTCACCGCCGATCTCGGCCAAGGTGAGGAACTTGAGCCGGCGCGCGTCAAAGCTGAGCTTATGGGCATCCCGCCTGAGAATATCTATATCGAAGACGTCCGTGAAGAATTCGTTCGCGATTTCGTTTTCCCGATGTTTCGCGCAAACGCGGTCTACGAGGGGCTGTATTTACTGGGCACATCAATCGCTAGACCCTTGATTTCAAAGCGTTTGGTTGAAATTGCGGCAGAAGTCGGCGCAGATGCGGTGGCCCATGGCGCGACCGGAAAAGGCAACGACCAAGTGCGGTTCGAACTGGCTGCTTATGCGCTGAATCCCGATATTAAAGTCATCGCGCCGTGGCGTGAGTGGGACTTGTCCAGCCGCACGAAACTGCTGGAGTTCGCCGAAGAACATCAAATCCCAGTCGCAAAAGACAAACGCGGCGAAGCGCCGTTTTCTGTCGATGCAAATCTGCTGCACACATCATCCGAAGGTAAGGTTCTTGAAGACCCCGCAGAGATGGCACCAGATTACGTTTATCAGCGCACAGTTGCGCCAGAAGACGCACCAGATACGCCCGAGTTTGTAGAGATCGGATTTGAGCGTGGCGATGCTGTTTCGATCAATGGTGAGGCGATGTCGCCAGCTACAATCCTTACTAAACTCAATGAGTTAGGCGGAAATCACGGCTGTGGTCGCCTTGATCTGGTTGAGGGTCGTTTCGTGGGCATGAAGTCCCGTGGCATATATGAAACGCCCGGTGGCACGCTGCTGCTTGAGGCGCATCGTGGGATTGAATCCATCACGCTCGATCGCGGCGCTGCGCATCTGAAAGACGAGCTGATGCCACGCTACGCTGAGCTGATTTACAACGGTTTCTGGTACTCGCCTGAGCGCGAAATGTTACAAGCCGCGATTGATAAATCACAGGAGCATGTGACCGGAACCGTGAAGCTAAAGCTCTACAAAGGATCGGCCAGAACGGTTGGTCGTTGGTCCGATCATTCGCTGTATTCAGAGGCGCATGTGACGTTCGAAGACGACGGCGGTGCATACGATCAAAAGGACGCTGCAGGTTTCATTCAGTTGAACGCGCTGCGGCTTAAGCTTCTGGCGGCACGTAATAAGCGGCTGAAATAAAAGAGAAAAGCCCGGGCGCAGTGATGGGGTCCGGGCTTGGTACTTGTGAAGAACAAAGGTTACTGGGCGGTCACAACTGTCATTACGAGGTTGCCATCGGGCTTGATTAGGCCGTCTTCCATAGCGCCAAGCGTGTATTCAAATACGCCGGTCGCCATGCCACCAGTATCAGATGAGCGTGGTTTTGTTGGACAGAAGATCGCAATAGTAGGGCAGTGTTTCAATGCACAGGGCGCGATGCGGTCCGGTAAGCTCTGGTAAATCCCCTTCCGGCCCCGCAAAACCAGTACTTTGATGCACGGCTCGATACCAATGAGACGCCCAAATTCCATCAAAGGAGCGGGGACCATTGGGCCATGACAACATCGCGAAATCGAATAGAACCCCAATCATCAAACATAGGTTTTTTAAAGCCTTTTCAGGATCTTGTCGGATCTCGGAGCTGTCGACAACGTGCCCACCAATCCGCTTAAACAGGGCCAATTGCTGGGGATATCCAATGTCGTGGAGCGTCGGGTTTTCCCGTTTGGCGGCGTAACTGGCGATGACACGGGCAGGGTGGCGGATCAGGTGGATGTTTACACAGTCTTTGGTCCAGTCCAACGGGAAGCCGTCCAGCATATGATGTGGCATATGTTTCATATACTTATGCGCTTTCTCGCCGTCATTCGCGCAGGCCGTCGCCACGAGTTGCGGGCCAGTTTCATGGGCCGTTAGGATCGCATCCGACATGGGGTGGTCCAGCCCAGATGCCGCTAGATAGGGGGCATAAAACGGTTCGTCCATAGCGGTGAAATCGGCGCGATTTGCGAAGGAGTACATAAGCGCTGTCGACAGGTTGCGCGGGCCGGACCAGACGGCAATTTTCATGTTTCACTCGAATTTGTACAAAACTCTGACAGGGGGGTGCATGGTTTGTACAAAACTTCAGCCCGCCGTTTCAGCCAGAATCAGCGCCTTATAGAGGTCGCGGATCTGTTTTGTGATCGGACCCATGTCACCAGTCCCAATCTGACGCCCGTCGATAATGCTGACCGGAGTTTGCGCGCCAAAGGTTCCTGTCAAAAACGCTTCATCCGCGCCGTATGTATCGACCAGCGAAAAGTTGTGTTCATACGCAGGGATGTCGTTCGCGCGGCACAGATCGATCACCTTTTGGCAGGTGATTCCGTTCATGCAATAATCGCCCGTGCTTGTCCAAACCGCACCCTTTTGAATAAGTTCAGATAGATGTGAGACAAAATTTTGTTGCCAAGATTTAGGCGACCTCGGAGACTGAGAATTGAAAGAAACCAGCTCACGAGGCCAATATGCAAATCATCGGACTGCACAAGAACGTTTATAAACTTTATGCTTGGGCGCGGACACAAGAATGTTTGGACGTGTACCGTATCAAATACGAAGGTCAGGTTCGGCAATGGGACGACTTACGTACAGAGGGCGTTTCTCTATCAAAGTGCGCTGAATTCGTCGGCATCTCGCGCGCGACATATTACCGTCACAAGCGTATTTTGAAGGTTTTGGCGCAGGCAATCATACCGCCTTCAAAGGCTCCCAAACGCTGCAACAAGTCACAGTGGGGCGAGGCAGAAAAGCAATTGGTGCTTGAGGCCCGCCGCGACAATGAAACCTACGGTAAGGAGAAAATAGGGGCCATCTTGCGTCGCGACAAAAAGCAAACCATGAGCGATAGCACCGTGGGGCGCATTTTGAGCTTTCTAAGGAAAAAAGGCCTGATCACACGATCAAGATCTGCGCCCCAAAAGCGCAAGCGTAATTTTTCCAAGGGGCATGCCAAGGGATGGAAATATAGGGATTACAAAGATATTGTGGTTGGCGAGCGTGTGCAGATCGATCATATGACTGCCACGAAGAACGGCGTCACGTGCAAACACTTTCAAGCCTGGGAGAGGTGTAGCAAGCATATCCACGCGCAAGTTTATTCGAATGCCACGGCACGCTCTGCCAAACGGTTTTTGCAAGAACTCGTGGAAATAGCTCCCTATAAGATCATCTCAATTCAAGTCGATGGCGGGTCTGAGTTTATGGCCGATTTTGAGACAGCGTGCGAACAGATGGAGATCCCGCTCATTGTGCTGCCGCCAGCAAGGCCAAAATACAACGGTGGTGTCGAGCGCGGTAACCGCACCTTCCGCGAAGAGTTCTATGCATGTCGTGATCTCATTGCCGACAGCATAGGAGCGATGCGGTTTGAACTTCGAAAAGCCGTCAATAAATACAACACATTCAGGCCTCATCATGCCTTGAAAGGCAAGACACCAATGGAGTACATTCGAATCACTCAGGCCAAAGTCGTGTGAGTCTCAAAACACCTGAACCTATACACTTTCGAACGATAAAAAAGTTACAGGCGTTGGTGGTGTTCACGAAGCCATGAACGTCGAGCATCAGGGCCTCGTCCGCGCCGGCCTTTTCAGCTGCGATGCAGGCAAGGATACAATTGAGCTTGGAATGAGAGTTGAGTTTCGGGTCCTGTGTCATCGGCAAACCGCGTTGATGCGGGACGGTCGCAAGAGTGATAGGGCGCGGCAATTTCGGGATAGAATGTTCCATGATAATAACCATCGTCGGGCCAGACCGGCTGAGGGAGGGATGCTGGAACGGCAATATCTTAATACCGCGCGTAATCATCAACCGACAGTGGACGTCGGTGTGCATGGCATTGGCCGATTGCGTCTCTAACACAGCGGAAATTACACCGTTTCGATCCATACCAATATCAAGATCAATGGCTTTTGCGGCTTCAAACAGGCGGTCGATATGTTCATCCATGAAGGCCCAATTGCCATCATAAAGCCGCATCCCTTCCCACACACCATCACCGAGCATGAAGCCGGAGTCATAAACGCTTACCGTTGCTTGCGCGCGCGGGGTCAAGGTGCCGTTGATCCAGATCAGAATGGTCTGATTGCGTGGATCGTCTTCGGCGGTGTGGGTGGTGATTTTATCGGTCATGCAGGGACGCTACGGCGCAGCGCCGATTGTTCCAAGAGGTAAACAGCGCGTGAGGACACGGTCCAGTGAATTGCGCGTGGATGAGTTGGACGCGATGATAGCGCAAAGGGAGACACCAAATGACTTCGATGATGCGAAATCTGAAGACCGTGGCGCTGGCGGCAGCGATTGGAGCAGCAACATTGATGCTTGCTGGCAAAGCGGAGGCGCGCGACATGCAGACGATTACCGTCGCGGGCGGCTGTTTCTGGTGCGTCGAAAGCGATTTTGAGAAAGTGACCGGCGTAACCGAGGTCACGTCTGGATATACCGGCGGAACCACGGCCAACCCGACATATAGCCAAGTTACCGGCGGCGGCACGGGCCATTATGAGGCTGTAGAAATCCGCTACGACGCCGACCAAGTTTCTGCCCGCCAGATTTATGATCTGTTTTTCCGGTCTGTCGATCCAACGGATGCCGGTGGGTAATTTTGTGACCGTGGCGACAGCTATCGTACAGCAATTTTCGTATCTAACACGGCGCAACAACAAGCGGCACAGGCGGCATTGTCAGCCGCGCAATCAGAGTTGGGACAACAAATCGTAACCCCGATATTGGCGGCTTCGACGTTCACCGATGCGGAAGAATACCATCAGGACTATTACAAAGGTCAGAACCGGGTCGTCACACGGCGCGGAATTAAGACCGAAGCGGAGGCCTATGCGTTTTATCGTGACGCTTGCGGACGTGACGCGCGGGTTGAACAGCTTTGGGGCAGCAATGCACCATTCATCAATCACTAAAGGATTGAACATCCGCTAAATCAGGTATCACGTCGGCGGTACCCCGTCGCATGACCATGATTGCGGCTGCTTTGGACGCCATTTGCATGGCTTGCAACATGGGTTGGCCCCGATCAAGACCCGCAAGAACGTAGCCCGTGAAGGTATCACCGGCGCCAGTGGTATCTATGGGCGTCACTTTGTGGGCAGGAACATTGATCGGACCGTCGGGGCCAAACCAAGTGGCACCCTTTGCGCCGAGCGTGACAATGACGTCTTTGACGGGAATATCTTGCGGGCCTTGTCCAGTCGTGTCTTTTAACTGCGCGGCTTCGACTTCGTTCAGGATCAGAAAATCAAGGTAAGGGAGCACCGCCATCACCGCGCCAGAGTCAAACGGTGCGGCGGCATAGGCCACGCGCAGACCCATCTTTGCGGCGAGTGAGGCGGCTTGCACTTGCAGGTTGGTTTCGTTCTGAAAAACCAATGCATCACCGGTTTCGGCCTGCGTTAGTGCCTGTTCTAACACGTGGGTAGGGATTTTGACGTTGGCCCCTTGGTGCAAAATGATGATGTTTTCGCCATTTGTATCAACCGCAATAATCGCTTGCGCTGTTTCAACATCGATTTCAACGATATGGCGTGTATCAACACCGTATTCCAGCAGCCGTTCAACGGCCCAGCGCCCATCGGCGCCAACTGCGCCGATGTGGGCAACACGGGCGGCGGCGCGGGCGGCGGCAACGGACATGTTTGCACCTTTACCGCCCAGAAAAACTGCGCGGCCTGTGCTGGCAAGCGTTTCACCAGGGCTGGGGATGTGCGGAACCGAATAGACAATATCCGCATTAATGGAGCCTAAGTTCCAGATGGTCATGGCTGATCTTTCCGGTTTATCTTGCCGTACTCGACGCGAGAACGGCCATGTTTAGGATGTCGTTCACCGTACTGCCCGTGGAGCAAATCTGGATCGGTTTATCGATGCCAGCAAGGATCGGGCCAATCACAGTCGCTCCGGCCATTTCTTGCATTAACTTGACAGAAATCGAGGCAGAGTGGCGCGCCGGAACGACCAAGACATTGGCTGGCCCTGTCAAACGCGAAAACGGATACGCCTCTTGCGCCTTGGTATTGAGCGCCACATCAACGGTCATTTCGCCCTCGTATTCAAAATCAACACTTCGCTCATCAAGCACGTTCGTCGCTTTGTGCATTTTTTCGGCCCGCTCGGAGATCGGGTATCCGAAGGTCGAGAATGACAGGAATGCGACGCGTGGTTCCAACCCAAGACGGCGCGCGACGTAGGCTCCGCGTTCGGCAATGTCGGCCAGATCGTTTTCATCGGGCCATTCATGAACCAATGTGTCTGCGATCAATACGATCTTTCCTTTGTTCAGGACAGCCGTCACACCCACTGCGCCATCATGGGGGCCAGCGTCGAATACGTGGTTAATCAACTCAAGCACATGGGCGGATTTACGGGTCGCGCCAGTCACCATGCCATCGGCGTGGCCGTGGGCCAACATCAACGACGCAAACACATGACGGTCGCGGTTTGCCAAGCGGTGAATGTCGCTGCTGTCGTGGCCCTTGCGTTGCAGGCGATTGTACAAGAATTCTTTATATTCATCGAGGTGTTCAGTGTTTGCCGCGTTGACGATCGTCAGTTCGGAAACGGCATCACCGAGCCCTTCAAGAGTGAGCTTGGTTTTGACATCATCCTCCCGCCCGACAACGAGCGCGCGGCCAAAACCGGAACGTTGATACAAGACCGCAGCACGCAAGATACGCGGATCGTCGCCTTCGGCAAAAACGATCGTATGCTGATTTGCGCGTGCACGTGCGTTGATGCCGCGCAGGATGGACGCCGTGGGATCCATCCGCGTTTTAAGAGATTCTTCATAGCCTTCGATATCGACAATCTGGCGTCGCGCGACGCCGGTGTCCATACCAGCCCGCGCAACGGCGGGCGGGATGACATGTATCAAGCGCGGATCGAACGGCGTTGGAATGATGTAATCACGCCCGAATGTTAGCTTTCGCCCGTAAGCGAGCGCAACTTCGTCCGGCACATCTTCACGGGCGAGTTGCGCTAAGGCATTGGCACAAGCGATCTTCATTTCGTCGTTGATGGCACGCGCATGAATGTCGAGGGCCCCACGAAACAGGTAGGGAAACCCAAGAACGTTGTTCACTTGGTTCGGATAATCGCTGCGACCAGTCGCGACGATAACGTCGCTGCGAACGGCGTGGACTTCTTCTGGGGTAATCTCAGGGTCGGGGTTCGCCATAGCGAAGATGACGGCGTTTGGTGCCATCGATTGAACCATTTCTTGCGTCACGGCTCCCTTGGCAGACACGCCGAGGAAGACATCGCAGCCATCAATTGCCTGTGCCAAGGTGCGGGTGTCCGTTACGGCGGCGTGGGCAGATTTCCACTGGTTCATGCCTTCGGTGCGACCCTGAAAGATCACGCCCTTGGTGTCGCACATGATGCAGTTGTTGTGGGTCGCGCCCATTGATTTGAGCAATTCAAGGCACGCGATGCCCGCCGCACCTGCGCCATTCAGCACGATCTTAACGTCTTCGATTTTCTTACCAGAGATTTTCAGCGCATTGATCAAGCCAGCGGCGCAGATGACGGCCGTTCCATGCTGGTCGTCATGAAACACCGGAATGTCCATTTCTTCCTTCAGGCGTTGTTCGATGATAAAACATTCTGGCGCTTTGATATCTTCGAGGTTGATGCCGCCAAATGTCGGTCCCATCAGGCGCACGGCATTGCAGAATTCGTCGGGATCCTCAGTATCGAGCTCAATGTCGATAGAGTTCACATCGGCAAAGCGTTTGAATAAAACCGCCTTACCTTCCATCACAGGTTTCGACCCTAATGCACCCAAATTCCCTAATCCAAGGACCGCCGTACCGTTTGAAATCACCGCAACAAGGTTGCCTTTGTTGGTGTAATCGTAGGCGAGTTCAGGGTTTGCAGCGATTGCCTCACAGGGGACCGCGACGCCGGGGGAATAGGCCAGAGACAGATCGCGCTGCGTTGTCATCGGGACCGTCGCTTGAATTTCCCACTTTCCGGGGGTCGGATCCATATGGAATGCCAATGCGTCTTCGCGCGTAACTTTCGTGTTTGCCATCTGATACTCTCCGCCATTTCCTGGTCCTGCGTCCGAACCTTGATAGGGGCGCCGCTTGATCCCCGCAATGGGCGGTTTTTGCGCTTTCGTCGCTAACATAGGCTCGGTAGGTTGCGCAGACAGCATCAGGGGGATTTATGAACAGCAATGTGACACCGATGATGGTGCAGTATCTTGAAATCAAGGCAGATCATCCCGACGCGCTGTTGTTCTACCGGATGGGCGATTTCTATGAGCTGTTCTTTGATGACGCGGTAGCTGCTGCGGGCGCGTTGGATATTGCGCTGACCAAACGCGGCAAACATTTAGGCGGTGATATCGCCATGTGCGGTGTACCGTATCATGCCGCAGAGGGATATCTGCTGACGCTGATCCGCAAAGGGCACCGCGTTGCTGTTTGCGAGCAATTGGAAAGTCCAGCGGAGGCGAAAAAGCGCGGGTATAAATCTATCGTTAATCGGGGCGTCACGCGGGTTGTGACACCTGGAACGCTCACAGAGGATTCGTTGCTTGATGCACGGCGCCATAATTTTTTGGCAGCCTATGCAAGCGTTCGTGGCGACGGGGCATTGGCGTGGGTCGACATTTCAACGGGTGCTTTTTCGGTGCTTGGCTGTGACGGGGCAGGGCTTGGACCGGAACTGGCGAGGCTGAACCCGAAAGAGGTTCTGTTGAGCGATGTGGGTGAGGCGGATTTCGGCACCATCGTTGAGGATTCTGGCGCAGCGGTGACAGTTCTTGGCAATGCGGCGTTCGACAGCACAAACGGTGAAAAACGCCTGTGTCTTGTCTATGGCGTTTCATCCTTGGATGGATTTGGTGCGTTCACACGGGCTGAAGTGGCTGCTTTGTCAGCGGTGGTAGAATACCTTGATATCACGCAAAAAGGAAAACTGCCGCTGTTGCGTGCGCCAGTGCGCGAAAAACGCGAAGCGGCAATGCAGATTGATGCGTCAACGAGAAAGTCGTTAGAGTTAACGCGGGGAATGAATGGCGGCCGCGCAGGATCATTGTTGTCGGTGATTGATCGCACACAAACAGCTGGCGGCGCGCGGTTGTTAGAACGGCGGCTTTCATCCCCATCGCGCAATTTGGCCGAGATTGGCGCGCGGCAGGATGCAGTTGCTTGGTGCTTGGACAACGGTGATGTGGCCGCGTTTTTGGACGATAGGTTGCGCGAAGTGCCTGATCTGGACCGCGCTTTGTCACGCCTGTCGATGGATCGGGGTGGACCACGGGACATGACGGCCATTCGCAGCGCTATTGAGCAGGCGACAGTCATCGCCGACATGTTGCCAGACGACATGCCTGACGCATTGGCAGCCGCAGCGCGGGATTTGGTCGGTCAGGACGTTTTGCTAAAGTTGTTGGATGACGCGTTGGTTGCTGAACCGCCGCTGCTTGCGCGCGATGGCGGTTTTATTGCGAGCGGATATGACACTGAGCTGGATGAATTCCGATCCCTTAGGGATGAAGGCCGGTCCGTTATTGCCGCGTTACAGAGCCGTTATGCGCAAGAAGCGGGCGTTACTGGATTGAAGATCAAACATAATAACGTGCTGGGGTATTTCATCGAGGTCACAGCAACCCATTCAGCAAAAATGTTGGCCGCACAGCTGTCGGAGACATTCATCCATCGCCAAACCACGGCCAACCAAGTTCGGTTTACCACGGTCGAGCTGTCGGAGCTTGAAACGCGAATTTTGAATGCGGGTGGACGGTGTCTGGAAATTGAAAAGCGGCTCTATTCTTTCATAGTAGGCGCGATAATTGCGCAGGCGCCGATGTTGTTCACCCTCGCACGTGCGCTTGCGGAGTTTGATTTGAGCGCGGCTTTGGCGCGTTTGGCGCGCGAGGAGGGCTGGGTTCGACCAACAATGACGACGGAACGTGAATTTTTGATTACGGACGGGCGTCATCCCGTGGTCGAGGCCGCCTTGAAGCCGAGCGGGACACAGTTTGTGGCGAACGATTGTGACTTAAGAGATGAGCAAATTTGGTTGCTAACCGGACCCAACATGGCGGGTAAATCGACTTATCTGCGGCAGAACGCCCTGATTGCGGTTTTGGCGCAAATGGGCGCGTTCGTTCCTGCGAAATCAGCGACGATTGGGATCGTGAGCCAAGTTTTCAGCCGTGTCGGGGCGTCTGATGATCTGAGTAAGGGTCAATCGACCTTCATGGTTGAGATGGTAGAGACCGCTGCGATATTGAACCAAGCAGACGACCGGGCATTGGTGATTTTGGATGAGATCGGGCGCGGCACCGCGACCTATGATGGCCTGTCGATTGCTTGGGCGACGTTGGAACATTTGCACGACATTAACCGATGCCGCGCGCTGTTCGCCACTCACTACCACGAGATGACGGGTCTATCCGACAAGTTGGACGGCGTGGCGAATGCAACTGTGACCGTCAAGGAATGGGAGGGGGATGTGATTTTCCTCCATGAAGTGAAGCGTGGCACAGCGGATCGATCTTATGGTGTGCAGGTTGCGCGACTGGCGGGGCTGCCCGCGTCGGTTGTTGCACGGGCCAAGGTTGTTTTGGAAGCCTTGGAAAGAGGCGAGCGTGAGGGAAAACAGAAGGCGGTCATTGATGATCTTCCGCTGTTCAGCGCAACACCTGCGCCAGCCCCACAAAAAACCGCGCCTTCCGAGGTGGAGGCGCGACTGAAAGATGTTATGCCCGATGATCTGAGCCCGAAAGACGCGCTCAATCTGATCTATGAACTGCGTGGGTTGGTTAAGCCTTAGGCGCTGAAGACACCCCAACTTGCGCGGGGCGCAGCAGGCGGTCGTGCAGCATGAAACCGGTTGAGGCGACCTGAATAATGTCGCCAGCTTTAGTTCCAGGCAGAGGTGCTTCGAACATCGCTTCGTGGATTTGCGGATCGAACCGTTCGCCGACTTCGGCCACAATAGGGTCGATTCCGTGCTTCTTGAACACACCAACGAGAGCACGCATTGTGAGTTCGACGCCTTCGAGCAAGGCCTTGTCACCGTCTTTACCGTCTTCTTTGTTCATCTTAAGCGCACGCTCAAGATTGTCATAGATCGGGAGCAAGTCACGGGCGAGGCGGGACCCACCATAGTTTTCGGCCTCACGACGGTCACGGTCCGCACGTTTACGCGAATTTTCGACATCTGCGAGCGCGCGCATGTAGCCATCTTTGAGTTGTGACATCTCCGTCTTCAAGGCGACAATATTGTCATCTTCGGCGATCATCTCATCCAGAGTCATCTCATCCTCTGGCCCGACATTCGGGTCAGACATGATATCATCGAGGAAATTGTTTTCGTTTTCGTTTTCAGCCATAGTTTACGTCCCTTATCCACGATCAGAGATCAGTTTCCCAACCAGCTGCGCGGTGTAATCCACAATCGGCACAATGCGCCCATAGTTCAAGCGCGTGGGTCCAATGACCCCGACCGCACCAACAATCTTTCGGTCTGCGTTCATATAAGGTGAAACCACCAAAGATGAACCCGTAAGTGAGAAAAGTTTGTTCTCTGACCCAATGAAAATGCGAACGCCCTCGCCTGTATCGGTCAATTCAAGGAAATCCGCGATATCACGTTTCCGTTCAAGGTCATCAAACAGGGTACGAATGCGGTCGAGATCTTTGTGGTCTTCGTCGGAAATTAGGTTTCCGTGGCCTCGTACAATCAAGCGTTCGGCTGATTCGCCTTTATTTTCCCACATGGCGGCGCCAGAATCGATGAGCTCTCGTGCGAGAACGTCAATTTCGAGACGGCGGGATTTTACCTCATGGGCGATTGCAACGCCGAGTTCGGAGAGCGTGCGCCCCTCTGCGACGGAATTGATGAAATTTGTGGCTTCGCGCATGGACGACGGGGTTTGACCGGGCGGAGGCGTAAAAAGGCGGTTTTCAACGTGGCCATCTGCAAAGACCAACACCACAAGCGCGCGGTCCGCAGCTAGACTGACAAATTCGACATGTTTTATCGGCGCTTCTTCGTGTTTTGGCGTGAAAACAAGGCTCGCGCCACGGGTCACACCAGATAACGCCGACCCGACACGGTCGAGGAGGGTGCCGACATCGCTGTCATTGGAGCCCAACGTTTGGTCGATCTTTTCGCGGTCACCACCATCCAGATCGCCGACTTCCAGAATGCCGTCGACGAACATCCGAAGACCCTGTTGCGTCGGAATACGGCCCGCACTGATATGCGGACTGCCAATTAGGCCAAGCTGTTCAAGGTCTTGCATAACACTGCGGATCGTTGCTGCGCTGACTTGTTCAGACAGGCTTTGAGTAAGCGTGCGGGAGCCAACGGGCACACCTGTTTCGAGATAGCCTTCGACGACACGGCGAAACACCTCGCGGGAGCGGGCGTTCATGTCGTCAAGTGTTGGTGTCTGATCTGACATTGCGGGCTTTCCCTAGGGCATCGGCAACTTGGCGTATGGATGCACGAAGGTCAATCGGGGTTGGAATTATGTGCGGTGAGGCGTATCGGGATGCAAACTCATTAAAGGATGATGCGATGCGCCCCTCAGGACGAAAAATTGATGAAATGCGGTCGATTTCAATTGAGGTTAATGTAACCCGTCATGCCGAGGGGTCGTGCCTGATCAAATGCGGTGACACCCATGTCCTGTGTACCGCGTCGATTGACGAGCGCGTGCCGCCGTTCTTGAAAAATTCCGGTCTTGGCTGGGTGACGGCGGAATACGGCATGTTGCCACGGGCCACGAACACGCGGATGCGCCGTGAAGCCAAGAACGGTCAAAGTGGGCGGACGCAAGAAATCCAGCGTTTGATCGGTCGGTCGTTGCGCGCGGGAGTTGATCGGGTGGCATTGGGAGAACGTCAGATCATTATCGATTGCGATGTTATTCAGGCCGATGGGGGGACGCGTTGTGCGTCAATCACTGGCGGGTGGGTTGCGTTAAAGCTGGCTGTACAGAAGTTGATGAAGGCGGGTGACGTGATTTCGGACCCATTGTTGATTCCGGTGGCTGCGGTGTCATGTGGTATTTATGCAGGTCAGTCGGTCCTGGATTTGGATTACCCTGAGGATTCCGAGGCGGGCGTTGACGGAAACTTCGTTATGACCGGGGATAAGCTGATTGAGATCCAGATGTCTGCTGAGGGATCGACGTTTTCGCGTGATCAGATGAACGCGATGATGGATTTGGCCGATAAGGGCATTGCGGAGCTGACGGCGGCGCAGATTGCGGCAGTTGGTTAATGCGTAGGTTTGACGGGACGGACCTTCTGATTGCAACGCACAATCACGGCAAACTTGTTGAGATTGCAGATTTGTTGTCGCCCTACGGGGTTGCGGTATCATCGAACGCGGATCACGGCCTCCCTGAGCCGGAAGAGACCGAGACGACGTTTGTCGGAAACGCGCGGATCAAGGCCCATGCAGCGACAAAAGCAACAGGTTTGCCTGCTTTGTCAGATGACAGCGGCATAACTGTGGATGGATTGGATGGTGCACCTGGCGTCTATACGGCAGACTGGGCCGAAACCTCGAACGGACGCGATTTTGTTAAGGCGATGACGCGGACGTGGGATGAGTTGGAGTCGCGCAGAGCACCTGAGCCAAGATTGGCGCAATTTCGGTGTTGTTTGGTTTTGGCGTGGCCTGACGGTCACGACGAAGTTTTTGAGGGCGTGATGCCCGGTCGTTTGGTTTGGCCGATGCGGGGCGATCAAGGGCATGGTTATGACCCGATTTTTCAGCCTGACAGTTTTGAGCAGACGTTTGGTGAAATGGACCGGTTCGAGAAGAACAGGATCAGCCACCGTGCGGACGCGTTTGCGAAGTTGATCGAGGGCTGTTTTGCCTGACGCTTTGGAATTCGGGGGGTTCGGGCTTTATATTCATTGGCCGTTTTGCCAGGCGAAATGCCCCTATTGCGACTTTAATTCTCACGTTGTCGCGTCAGTCGACCAAACACGCTGGGCGGCCGCGTTCGAGAAAGAAATCGACCGCATTGCGGATATGACCGGTGATCGCGTTCTGAATTCGGTGTTCTTTGGCGGTGGCACACCCAGTATGATGGACGTGTCTACGGTTGATCGGATTTTAACGCGCATCCAGAAACGTTGGAGGTTAGCCAACGATCTTGAGGTCACACTTGAGGCGAATCCAACATCAATAGAGGCCCAGCGGTTTGCGGGGTATTACGCCGCCGGCGTGAATCGTGTGTCTGTGGGCGTTCAGGCGTTGAACGATGCCGATTTGAAGGCCTTGGGTCGTCTACATTCTGCAGATGAAGCAATGGCCGCAGTGGAAATTGCGAGAACAACGTTTGATCGGGTTAGTTTCGATCTGATTTATGCGCGCCAAGACCAGAGCGTTGGGCAATGGCAGGCCGAGTTAACTCGCGCACTGGAATTTGAACCAGATCATCTGTCATTGTATCAATTGACTGTTGAGGACGGGACTGCGTTTGGCGACAGATTCAAGCGTGGACTACTGCGAGGATTGCCAAACGAAGATCTTGGTGCGGATCTTTGGGATGTCACGCAAGACGCATGCGAGAAGGCTGGATTGCCCGCCTATGAAGTGTCTAACCACGCGAAAATAGGCCAGGAGAGCCGCCATAATTTGATTTATTGGCAGTCAGGCGATTGGGCTGGAATCGGACCTGGGGCTCACGGCCGACTTACATTGGACGGTGTCCGCCGTGAAACTGTTTGCGTGAAGAGCCCTGGCATGTGGATTGCGCAGGTTGAATCCGGTGCTTTGGATCTTGATACGGGATCTGCCCTTGGGGCATCAGACATCTTGGAGGAGCGTGTCCTTATGGGGTTGAGAATGGTTGAAGGCATAGAGATGTCGGCGGATTGGATGACAGATAAATTTAATAAAATCAATGAGTTGGTGGTCATTGGTCATCTCGAAAGGACTACAAACCGGCTGACTGTGACAGCCCAAGGCCGTCCCGTCTTAAACGCCGTGATCAGCCATCTTTTGACAAACTAGCTTCCAGACAGCAGTCGCAACAAGTCGTCCAATTGTTCAAGATCGCGGTAGTTCAACACGACCTGACCATTTTCACGTCCTGTGACGTGCGCGATGTTGACCTTTAGGCCCAGATGCGCAGACAGATCGTTTTCAATCTGAACCGTATCCGCGTCTTTCGTCACAGTCTCGGCGGAATTAGGGCTCTTTTTTGGATTTTTTGATGTCTTCGCAAGTTTCTCAGCATCTCGAACGGAGAGCCCTTTCTTGACGATCTCCGCTGCAAGTTTGTCTGCATCTGGGTGTCCGACGAGGGTCCGAGCGTGCCCCGCAGACAACGTTCCATTTTGCAAAAAAGATTGAACGGAAGCGGGCAGTGTGAGGAGGCGCACTAAATTGGCGATGTGGCTGCGGCTTTTACCAAGCGCTTTTCCCATGTCCTCTTGGGTTCGACCAAATTTTTCCATCAACTGTTTGTATCCAGCCGCTTCATCAATTGCATTGAGGTCGGAGCGTTGAATGTTCTCAATAATTGCGACTTCTAGGACTTCGAGGTCGGTAAATTCACGAATGATAACAGGGACGACGTGCAATTGTGCGCGTTGTGCCGCGCGCCACCGACGTTCCCCAGCGACAATTTCATATGAGCCATTTTCAGATGGCTTTCGGCGCACAATAAGAGGTTGGATGATCCCTTTTTCGGCGATTGAGGCGGTTAGATCATCCATCGCCTGATCATCAAATGTGCGGCGTGGCTGGTCAGGGTTAGGATAGACTTGATCCGTTGGTAGAGTTTGATCCGTCGGGTTCAGTGCAGATTTCGGTGCCTCAAGAGGGGTGTTCACATCGGACATGAGGGCGGAAAGCCCACGACCAAGGCCGCGGGTGGGTGTCTTAGGTGTGCTCATGATGCTCTCCGGTTTTTTGGGGTTCGCTCACGGTCAATAATTTCTTTGGCCAAGGCGTGATATGCGTGCGACCCTTTGGATGCAGGGTCGTAATCGATGATCGGCAGGGCGAAGGACGGCGCCTCGCTCAGTCGGACATTGCGAGGGATGACAGTTTCAAACACTAAGTCACCCAAATTCCCGCGGGCGTCTGCCTCTACTTGTTGGCATAGGTTGTTGCGTTTGTCGTACATCGTTAGAACAACGCCCTCTATGCGAAGCGATGGTTTTGCCGTCTGGCGGATATCGCGGATTGTTAACATTAATTGCGATAGACCTTCGAGGGCGAAGAATTCGCTTTGGAGGGGGACAACGACGGCATCCGAAGCAATCATGGCATTCACTGTCAATATGTTGAGTGATGGCGGGCAATCTATCAATATATAGTCTAGTGCAAGTGAATCGATGTCGGGTTGATGAAGCGCATCGTGCAGCATGAAGCTGCGTTTTTCGTTCGCCATGAGGTTGATATCAGCTGAACTTAAATCGGTAGTTGCTGGGATTATGAGCAGATTCTCAACGCTTGTATTTTTTACGGCGTCTGACGGCATTACGTCCCCCGTCAGTAGGTCATATGTCGTGATATTGCGATCTGCCAACTCAATTCCCAAGCCAGTTGACGCGTTCCCTTGAGGGTCCAGATCAATCAAAAGTACCCGTCGACCAGCGCGGGCGAGTGCGGCGCCCAAATTTATCGTTGTTGTCGTTTTTCCGACGCCGCCCTTTTGATTCGCGACCGACAGGATCCTTGGCTTGGTCTTGCGACTAAAATTCACGGCGGATTATCCTTGAAAGTTCGAACACCCGAGAATCGGGATTGGTCTGACTGGCGTGCGCTTTGACATCAAAAAGCCAAGCTTGTGCTGCTTGGTCCAGTTCTTCTTGGTAGCGAGCGCCTTTTGGAAATATTGCGGTACCTTCTGGCCGCAAGAATTTTTCGGCATAGCCCAAAAGATCACTCAATGGGGCCAAGGCCCGTGCGCTTAAGACGTCAGCCTTCGCGACGTCTGCGTCCGTTATTCGCTTATTTACGATTTTGATGTCTAAGCCCAGCTCTCTTCGAGCCGTTTTTAGAAAAAGACATTTGCGCTGATCGCTTTCAATCAATGTCATTGGCCGTTTTTGTTGATCCAATATTGCCACAACCAGCGCCGGCAGTCCGCCGCCGCTGCCAAGGTCGGTCCAGCACGTCCAATCATCAGGCGCGCAATGAAAAACCTGCGCGCTATCGACGATATGTCGATCCCAAAGATCAGGCACACTGTTTGGCGCGATAAGGTTAATCGCTTTTGTCCATTTGGTGATCAGAGCGCACAACTGCTCAAGTTTATCCATTGTTTCACGTGAAACATCGACACCTCCGACAGACATCATATCACTGCTCATGACGCTTTGGCCGTCGTTTGACGCTTCTTTATCTCAGCCGCGACTAGCATCAAGGCCGCCGGTGTGATTCCGTCGATGCGGGCCGCTTGAGAAAGGTTGTCGGGCAGGGCGGTCTTCAGTTTAGACTTCAACTCGTTGGAAAGACCAGCAATTGAATCGTAGCTCATATTATGTGGAATAAGTTTTCCGCTGTCCCTTTTCATACCTTCGATATCTCGCATCTGACGTTCGACGTAGTGAGAATACAGTGCATCCCGTTCCAACTGGGAGGCGATATCTTTTGGGATTTCGGACAACTGCGGCGCAATCGCGGCAAGGTCGTTCACAGTGGTTCCGGCTATGGTCAGTGCATCCGCCAATGTACGCTTCGGGCCATCAACGCTCACCTTCACACCCACGTCATTCAATGCTCGAGATGACGCAGTAATACCCGATAGTTCTTCTCGCCCGCGATCAAGTTCAATCTTTTTCTTAGAATAGACCATCCATCGTGCGTCCTCGACACAGCCAACGCTTCTACCAAAGCTTGTTAGACGCTGATCTGCGTTATCGGCTCGTAATGATAGCCGGAATTCTGCCCGTGACGTGAACATTCGGTACGGCTCTGAAACCCCGCGGACTGTTAAATCATCTATCATCACACCGATATATGATGTTGAACGATCAAAAAGAACTGGATCGCAGTTTCCAGCGCACGCGGCGGCGTTTAGACCAGCAACGATTCCTTGCGCGGCTGCTTCTTCGTAGCCGGTTGTTCCATTAATCTGACCCGCCAGAAATAACCCTGGCATGCGTTTCAGTTCAAGCTGCGTACTCAAGCTACGTGGATCGATGTAATCATATTCAATTGCGTAGCCGGGTTGGAGTATCTTCGCGTTCTCCAGACCCACGATCGAGTGAACGTACTGCTCCTGCACATCGACAGGCAAAGAAGTGGAGATGCCATTGGGGTAGATCGTGTAATCCGTAAGACTCTCAGGTTCTAGAAAAATTTGGTGCGACTTCTTATCGGCGAATCTGACAACCTTATCTTCAATGGAAGGGCAATAACGCGGTCCAACACCATCAATATGGCCCCCATACATCGCCGACCGGTCTAGGTTTTTGGCAATTATTTCATGAGTTTCAGAGTTTGTGTGAGTGATCCCACAGGCAATTTGTTTTGCAAACGTAGTCCGGTGCATGAACGAAAAAAGTTCTGGGTCCACGTCTGCGTCTTGTCGTTCAAGTCCATCCCAATTTATCGTTCTGCCATCAAGACGCGGTGGAGTGCCAGTTTTTAGACGGCCCAGTGGCAGGTCGTACGACGAGAGGCGTTCGGCCAATGCGATAGAGGGAAGATCACCCATCCGTCCACCCGCTTTGGCAACGTCGCCGATATGGATAACCCCACGCAAAAAGGTGCCTGATGTGAGCACGACAGTTGTCGCAGAAATTTTTGAGCCATCCTTAAGAACAACACCAGTAACGCGCCCGTTCTCTAGCGTAAGGTCAACAACCTCACCTTCACGCAGGTCTAGGTTTGATCGCGCGGCTGTAAGTTCTTGAACGGCATTGCGATAAAGGGCGCGGTCGGCTTGGGTCCGTGGGCCTTGGACCGCGGGGCCCTTTCTCCGGTTCAAAAGCCGGAACTGGATGCCCGCGCGATCCGCAGCGCGGCCCATAATCCCGTCCAGCGCATCAATTTCACGCACAAGGTGCCCTTTGCCCAAGCCACCGATCGCTGGGTTACAGGACATCACACCAAGATCCGTTAGCCGAAGAGTGATCAGCAGCGTGCGAACACCGGACCGGGCAGATGCGTGCGCAGCCTCACAGCCAGCGTGACCACCCCCGATGATAATGACATCATATGTATGTTTCACGTGAAACAATCCTCACTTACCGATGCAGAAACTTGAGAAAATCTCACCTAGCACGTTTTCAACATCAACGCGACCGATGAGACTGTCGAGAGATCGAATCGCAATCCGAAGGTCTTCTGCTAACAAATCAACAGGCATGTCATCAACATCTAAACCCAAAGTGACCGCGTCCAATGCGACAGCAGCTGCCTCTAACGCCCTTTGATGACGCGTTCGTGTTGCGACTCCCGCCCCGGCGAGCTGTTGGCGAAGATGGGATGAAATCTGATCCAACAGGCGATCCATCCCATAGCCAGTCGAACCCGAGACAGCATCCTTCACAGGTTCCTTGTCCAGATCAGCCTTTGATTTGACGTATATATCTAGACCAAAACCTGATTGGGCAGGGTTTTTCGACAGATTTTCCATAAGATGAACCCGAACGTCTGCCGCCGATGCCCGGTCTTTTCCGCGAGCGATTCCGATACCTTCCAGAACATCGTCAGAGTCCCTTAATCCAGCGGTGTCCAGGATCGTGACCGGCAATCCATCAAGATCCATCTTAACCTCGATCACGTCACGGGTCGTGCCAGCAATATCCGATGTGATAGCGGCTTCGCGACCAGCCAGCCTATTTAAAAGCGTCGATTTCCCTGAATTCGGAGGCCCAACAAGCGCCACCTCAAACCCATCTCGCACGCGTTCACGCACGCGGACACCAGCGGCTTCGTAGCGGACTTCCTTGGTCACTATGTCAATTAGTCCTCTGACTTCGGGATATACATCAACTGGCACATCTTCATCGACGAAATCGATTGTGGCTTCCAACAACGCAGCAGCACGGACAAGGCTAACGCGCCAACCAGATGCCAGATCGCCCAATGCGCCTTGGAAAACCCGCACTGCTTGGCGACGCTGGCTCTCCGTTTCGGCATCTATTAAATCGGCGAGCCCTTCGACCTGAGCCAGATCAAGTACGCCATTTTCCATGGCCCGCCGCGTAAACTCGCCCGGCTCAGCCAGGCGCAAGTTTAACCCGCCAAGGCGTTTAAGGACTGCGGCTACGATAGCGGGTGAGCCATGCGTTTGCAGTTCGACAACCTGTTCTCCGGTAAAGCTTCTGCGCGGCGCAAAGCTGATAGCAAAGGCTTGATCAATCAAACTGCCATCTGCTGATGCCAGTTTAACCAATCGCCGATCCTGATCGCCCAAAACCGCACCCATGGTGGCACAGCTTTTTAGAGCGTCCGGCCCAGAAACTCGGATGATCGACACACCAGCCTTACCTGCCGCCGTCGCAAGAGCAAAAATTGTATCCATTTTAATTAACCCATTGTTTAATAACAATAAGTTATGTGTTCATGGAATCGAAGAAGTCAGAGTTTGTCTTCGTCTGTTTCAACTTTGAGATCAGGAATTCAATCGCATCTGTGGTACCCATAGGGTTCAGGATCCGGCGCAGAACAAAGGTTTTCTGCAGATCAACTTTGTTGATCAGCAGGTCCTCTTTGCGGGTACCAGACTTAAGGATATCCATAGCAGGGAAAACGCGCTTATCAGCAATCTTGCGATCCAAGACGATTTCCGAGTTACCGGTACCCTTGAATTCTTCAAAGATGACTTCGTCCATCCGGCTGCCCGTATCGATGAGGGCCGTTGCGATGATCGTCAAAGACCCACCTTCTTCGATGTTACGCGCTGCACCAAAGAACCGCTTCGGGCGCTGCAGCGCGTTCGCGTCCACACCCCCTGTCAGCACCTTACCAGACGACGGAACTGTCGTGTTAAACGCACGACCCAAGCGTGTGATAGAATCCAAAAGAATGACAACGTCGCGCTTATGTTCAACAAGGCGCTTAGCCTTCTCAATCACCATTTCAGACACAGCCACGTGACGAGTTGCAGGTTCATCAAATGTTGACGAAACAACTTCGCCTTTCACAGAACGTTGCATGTCCGTAACTTCCTCAGGGCGCTCGTCGATCAAAAGCACGATCAAATAACACTCAGGGTGATTGGCAGCGATGGAATGTGCAATGTTTTGTAACAGGACCGTCTTACCTGTCCGTGGGGGTGCAACGATCAGACACCGCTGGCCTTTACCAATGGGGGCCACAAGATCGATGATTCGCGCTGAACGGTCTTTCATCGTAGGATCAGCAGTCTCCATGATCAGACGCTCATCAGGATACAAAGGCGTCAGGTTCTCAAAGGCAACCTTGTGGCGCGCGCGTTCTGGATCTTCAAAGTTGATCATTTCAACCTTGGTCAGCGCAAAATAACGCTCTGTCTCGGATGGCTCCTGAATAACACCGTCAACAGTGTCACCCGTCCGCAAGGAATGTAGACGAATCATATCGGGGGAGACGTAAATATCATCCGGACCGGGCAGATAGTTTGCACCCGGAGAGCGCAGAAACCCGAAACCGTCCTGAAGCACCTCAAGAACGCCGTCGCCGCCAATGATCCAATCATCTTCGGCCCGTTCCTTGAGGATCGAAAACATGATGTCGCCTTTGCGCATCGTCGACGCGTTCTCGATCTCCAGCTCTTCCGCCAAGGACAACAAATCCTTTGGGCTTTGCGCTTTAAGATCGGCAAGGTTCAAGCGGTCCGTTGCCACAATTTTTTCAGGAACTTCGGCGGGCATTACGTCGTCAGTCATCTTTCGGTCTCCGGCCACATGCGCGGCCTTTTCATAGTCTGTTCTGAAAAATTACCACTCGGACGAACGGCTTCTCTGGCTAAGCTTTTTCGGCAAGCCTGTCAATTCTATGAAGCCGATGTATCTGTAAGCGCGCAATGACGCTTACTTTTCTATCTAACAAAGAAGAATCTTAAAAAGGTGTTTGTAGTGGTAGTGTTGTGGATAGCCGTCGGAATCGAACAGTTCCACAAGTTTATCCACATATGCCCAAGGTTAAAATTGAAACTAAAGATGATATAATACGTCATAACATATTGAATAAAAAATAGTTTTTATATAGAATTAGCTCTTGTTAGGTAGTAGACAACGAGTCCGGTTCGACTTTATCCACAGCTTCGATTCGTCCTTATCCCTCGTGGATAAGCGGGATATCACTTAGGATATCTCGCATAACTTTCACCATCTGGAGGATGTGTTGCGCTTAACCCCAAATCATCCCATGACGTGTTAACACAGTCACCCACTGGGATATCCACATGGCCAACCAGATTATTTTAGCGTCCTCGTCCGACATTCGCGCCAGCTTGCTGCGCAATGCCGGTGTTACCTGCGATGTCATACCAGCGCGAATCGATGAAGATTCGATTAAGAAAGCGCTTGAGGCCGAAGGGGCATCGCCACGAGATATTGCAGACACATTGGCAGAAATGAAAGCCCGTAAAGTCGCTGAAAAAGGCGCAGGAACGCTGGTTTTAGGATGCGACCAAGTGCTGTCGTTTAAGGGGTCGATCTTGTCAAAGCCGCAAACCCCACAAGATTCGCGTGATCAACTCCGTATGTTGCGGGGCGAGACGCACCAACTTCTATCGGCGGCCGTTGTCTATGACGGGCTCGAACCTGTTTGGCGCCACGTTGGGGTTGCCCGACTCTCGATGCGCGATTTCTCGGACGATTATCTGGATGACTATATCGATCGGAATTGGGACAGCATTCGTTGGTCTGTTGGCGGCTATAAAATCGAAGAAGAGGGCATTCGTCTGTTTCGTATGGTACAAGGTGATACCTTTACAATTCAGGGCCTGCCTCTCTTGGAGCTCTTGTCTTACCTCACGCTTCGCGGAACACTGCCAACATGACTGACCTTAACATTCCCCTCGCCGGTGTTATCGGCAACCCGATTGCGCAGTCACGCTCGCCGCAGTTGTTTCGCCATTGGTTGAAGACCTATGATCGGGCGGGATTCTACATCCCCATTCATGTGACCGAAGCGAATTTGGCGGACGTGATCCGAACATTACCAAAAATGGGTTTTGTTGGGTGCAACGTGACAGCCCCACACAAGGTCGATGTGCTTGAGATCGCGGACCTTGCGACCGACCGTGCGACTTTGATCGGGGCGGCTAACACGTTGATCTTTCGTAAAGACGGCAAGATTCACGCTGACAACACCGACGGATACGGATTTATCGCTAACTTGAAGCAAGGCGCACCAGGATGGGCGCCATCAATTGGTCCTGCCGCGGTTCTGGGTGCTGGTGGTGCGGCGCGCGCTGTCATTGCGTCTTTGATTGACGTTGGCGTGCAAGAGATTTTTCTAAGCAATAGAACGCGCCCCAAGGCGGAAGCCCTCAAATCTTCGTTTGGTACAAAAATTACAGTGGTTGATTGGGTGCAAGCGGGCAATATGCTTGAGGATGCGGCGACAGTCATAAACACTACATCCCTTGGCATGACGGGAAAGCCTGAATTTAGAGTGCCTTTAGACGGCTTACGGCGGGGCACAGTTGTCACAGATCTTGTGTACAGCCCCTTAAGAACTCGACTCCTGATAGAGGCTGAGGCCGCAGGATGCGTCGTTGTCGACGGTTTGGGTATGCTTTTGCACCAAGCTGTGCCGGGGTTTGAACGCTGGTTTGGTGTGCGTCCCGAGGTGGACGTCGACACCCGCGCTGCCGTCCTCGCATGACGTTCATCCTTGGACTAACGGGGTCCATCGGCATGGGCAAATCCACCACAGCGCAGATGTTTGCCGATCAGGGCGTGCCAATCTGGGATGCGGATGCGGTCGTGCGCAAATTATATGCGACAGGAGGTGCCGCGGCTACTAAGATCGTCCAGCATTATCCTGATACGATTGAGAATGGGGCGGTGTCACGTAGAAAACTGCGCGAACTTATTGCAACCGATCCAAAAATTCTTGATCATATTCAAATACTTGTGCATCCCTTAGTTGCCGCGGATCGTGCGGCGTTTTTGGCGACGTCCACCGCCAAAGTGATCCTGTTGGATATCCCACTTTTGTTTGAGACTGGCACAGACGGGTTGTGTGATGCCATTGCAGTTGTGTCCGTTCCGTCCGACGTTCAGAAAAGTCGGGTCTTAGCTCGCGGCGAAATGACCGAGGCGGATTTCGATCTCATTCTTGCACGACAAATGCCTGATTTGAAAAAACGAAGCAAAGCGCGTTGGGTCATACCTACGCTAAAACTGGACGAAGCGCGGGTTCATGTGAAAGATATCCTCGCTGAGATTGATAAGGATTTGGCTAATGCGTGAAATTGTCCTCGACACCGAAACCACCGGATTTGAACCGAGTGAGGGCGACCGCATTGTCGAAATTGGCGCGATTGAGCTGCACAATCACATGCCGACTGGCCGCACGTACCATCAGTATATTAACCCAAAACGGACAATGCCTGCTGGCGCATTTGGTATTCACGGCATTGGCCCCGATCTACTTGAACCGCCGCAGACACCAACTGCGGGTCAGGTTCTTTTGCGCGATAAACCAGTGTTTGCCGAAATTGCGCAAGCGTTTGTAGATTTCATCGGTGATTCAAAGCTGGTCATTCACAATGCCGCGTTTGATATGAAGTTCCTGAATGCGGAACTGGGTTGGGTCAATCGCCCGCTGCTGCCTATGGGCCAATCCCTCGACACGCTTGGGATCGCGCGTAAGAAATTTCCTGGATCACCCGCTTCTTTAGACGCGTTGTGTCGGCGATTCGGTATCGATAATTCCAATCGCACGTTGCACGGCGCGTTGTTGGACAGCGAAATTCTAGCCGAGGTGTATCTGGAACTGATTGGTGGTCGCCAACCAGATCTGGTGATGGGCGACCAGACAGGTTCTAATGCCAAAAACGGGGGCGGTGCAGAATGGCGTCCGCAGCTGCGTACCACACCGTTGGCGCCCAAAATAAAAGCGGCAGAGGCGGATGCCCATGCCGCTTTTATAAAATTGCTTGGCGATAACGCCCTTTGGAACAAATCCTAGATGTCACATCCCGTAAGGTATACTCCTGCGCCTGAATTGACCTGACGAATTTGGGCCTGCGATTCACTTCGTCGCATGGCCAAAGGCGGTTCAGTCTGTATTTTGAGTTTATGATCAAGCAATACAAAACAGTCTCCTTATCCGACGAGCAGCGCATAGCACTTGAAGCGCTTTGCCGCCGCCGCAAAGTTGACGCCCTTGTTTGGAAACGGGCGCGCGCGTTTCTTCTTTTGGACGCAGGAGAAGACGCCGGAACGGTTTGCCGGATTTTGGATATTGGCCCGACAGTTTTGACGGAGTGGCGATTTGCCTTTGCCGGTGCGGGACTATCGTTTTTCGGTCTGAAGGACTACAGCCAGCGTCAGGGTCATTTGTCCGTCGTGCAAGAGCAGGCGGTGAGAGCCCATTTCACCGCGCAGCCTGCCCGCAATGCCGATGAGGTCTGTGCCTATGTTCTAGCCGAGTGCGACCAAAACTACAGCACGTCGGGAGCCGCCAAGCTGATGCGCCGCCTGGGGTTCGCGTATAAGAAACCACAATTGCTGCCTGCACAGGCCGATGAAGCCAAGCAGGCTGCGTTTATTGCCAAATATGAGGCCCTGATGAACGGGTTGGCCGCAGATGAGATGGTTGTCTTTTCGGACGCTGTCCACCCCGAACACCAGAGCCGCCCCGCCCATGGTTGGTTCCCCAAGGGACAAAAGACGGCCCTGAAGGCGACATCAGGGCGCAAGCGGCTCAACATTCAGGGCGCGCTTGACCTTGAGACTTTCCAGTTCACCTTTGTGGAAGGCGAGAAGATCAATGCCCAGACAACCCGACAGATGCTGGAAAAGTTGGAACGCAACAACCAAACCAAGACGGCCATCCACGTCTTTGTCGACAATGCCCGCTATCATCATGCCAAGATACTACAGCCATGGCTGGACAGCCCAGAACGTCGGGTGAAGTTGCATTTCTTGCCAGCATATGCCCCGCACCTCAACCCGATCGAGCGTCTTTGGGGTGTTATGCACAAATGGGTCACCCACAATCGGCACTATGCAACGTTCAACCAATTCACAGAGGCCATTTTCGACTTCTTCCGCAAGACCCTGCCAGAAAAATGGCCAGAGTTCCGCGACACCGTCACCGACAACTTCCGCGTCATATCGCTCAAGGAATACAAAGTGATTTGAGGGGAAAACCTCAGGTCAATTCAGGCGCGGGAGCATACATTGAAAGTGACAGTCTTTCAGGTCCTTACGGTCAAATAAACTTGCGCTATAGCTATTCTCTGGATGAGCGAACAAGATTTGGGTTTGGTGTATCCCTTGCTCGATCAGAGCCCCAAGAGAATCATTTTAGGTACCTGGAAGGACGCGTCTCAGCTGACATCTCACGTAACTTTTCAAACCATGGAAACATTGGCCTCTTCGGAAGTTTCACAACTCGTGGATACGATGACTTTTTCCCGGCCACTAATCTCGTACGTCAAGACGAAACGGTTATCTTTGGCGCCTCATACAGCCCTCGAAGTTTTGAAATTTACGGATCACGACCACGCCTATCGTGCCAGAACGAACAAAACTCATCAAATATCGCTTTGTACGAATATGAAACGACAGACTGCGGGATCACATTTGAACGATCATTCTGAAAATACCTTGAGTAAAAGTGTTCCGCGGAGCCAACTTGCAACATGCTGTTTGGACCCTAGGAATAACTGATTTGGCGTTTTAAAGCTAAGGTATTTTCTGGGCTGGCTGTTAATCTTTTCGTTGATCTTAACCACTTCCTCATCACTCAGATCATCAATGTCTTTTCCCTTTGGGATGTATTGCCGTATCAGACCATTAGTGTTTTCGTTGAGGCCCCGCTCCCAGGAGTGATAGGGGTGCGCGAAGAAACCCTCGGCTGTCAGCTCGCGGGCAATCTCTTCGTGGTAAGCAAATTCTCTGCCATAACACCTTCGGAATGATGCTGGTTTAGAGGTTATGACCACCTGCGCAGCCCTCAAATAGCGCAGCAGGCAGGGAGAAGTCCACTTCGATACCCAGCCCCTCACGATTAAAGTCATCCAACACATTGAGGGTGCGGAACTTCCGTCCATCCGCAAGCTGATCCACCATGAAGTCCATTGACTAAGTCTGGTTGAGAGCCTCTGGCACCGCCAACGCGTCCGGCTTGGGCCGTTGCAGCCGCTTTCTTGGCCTAATGCGCAGGTTCAACTCCAGCTCGCAGTAGATCCGCTACACCCGCTTGTGGTTCCATTCAAAGCCTTTGACATTGCGCAAATACAAAAAGCACAAGCCAAAGCCCCACGTCTTGCGATTGGCCGTCAGTCGAACCAACCAATCTGCGATCTCAGCATTCTCATCACTGAGCAGCCGTTCATAGCGGTAGCAGGTCTCGCTAATCTCGAAGGTACGGCAGGCCATCGCGATGCTGACACGCCTATTCTCGACTGCTTTAACGGCCATCTCACGTCGCTGAGATGGCCTTACGGCTTTTTTTCAAGAGCTTCCTTCAGCAAGTCATTCTGCATGCTCATCTCAGCATACATCCGCTTCAGACGCCGGTTCTCGTCTGCCATGGCCCTCATCTGCGACACCATCGACGCATCCATCCCGCCATACTTCGAACGCCATTTGTAAAAGCTGGCGCTGCTCATGCCATGCTCGCAGCAAAGCTCAGAGACCGGCACGCCGCTCTCTGCCTGCCTCAAAATACCCCCTCTCGGCAGATTGCTGTGCAATCGCCTGCCTGGAAATGCATGATCTGTGCGTCGCTAAATCGTCCGTTCTTCATCAAAAATCTCCTCAGATATCTTGCTGAGAAAATTCTACTTTGGAACACCACTAATTTTAGGGGGGATTACCCGAAGTAGTTTACGCCTCGGCTTTTTTCTGCTGTTCCGCACGCAGCGCAAGCTGCTGGCGATAAATTGCCACGAAATCAATCTGCTCAAGGTTCAGCGGCGGGAAGCCACCGTCGCGTGTGATGTCGCTTACAATGCGGCGCACAAACGGGAACGTCATACGTGGGCATTCGATCATCAAGTAAGGATGCATCTGAGCTTCTGGTACACCTTCGATTTCGAACACGCCAGAATATTCCAATTCAAGCAGGAACAACATATTCTCTGTGCCAGCGTTCTGCGAAGAAACCTTGAGTTTGGTGATAACCTCAAACTGATTTTCCGCGCCGCGTTTGCGGGCATCGAGGTTCACCTCGACTTTGATTTCTGGTTTTACTTCGCCATCAACGCCTTTTTGCGCCATGACGTTTTCAAATGAGAGATCACGGACAAACTGGGCAAGAACGCGTTGTTTGATCTGTGGTGCTGCTGGCGCTGCGTCTGCTGCGCCATTTGGCATTGTCTTGTCTTCTTCGGCCATGTGGCCCTCCGATGTTTAATAAATTTGATGTTTTGTATCAGGCGCGGGCGCGGGCCTCAACGTTTAGTCCATTCAGATGGGCCATCTTGTGGTGGATTTTCTGGATCGACCTCTTTAAATTCGCCATCAATAACGCGATCGCGGGGTTGGCCATGGGGATTAGAGGGGCGTGGTTGCTGGCCATCTGGCCCCATCTGAAAATTCTGGACATTAATTCGGGCGCGCAGATAGCGATAAACTGCGGATCGAACAGCCGGAACAAGGAGGGCAAAACCGATAAAATCGGTAAAAAAACCTGGCGTGAGCAGTAAAGCGCCAGAAAAAAGGATCATCGCACCATGTGCCAAAGGTTCGGTCGGGTCTTGCAGGTTTGAGAATGACGTTCGCAAGTTGAGCATCGCCCGCGCGCCTTGACTGCGTACCATCCACGCTCCCAAGACCGCCGTTCCAATCACAATAGCGAGTGTCCAGCCAAGCCCGATTGCACCGCCAACTTGGATAAACAGTGTGATTTCAAGCAGCGGGATGCCGATAAAGAGTAAGAGCAACAGCATGAGACCTCCAGATAAGCAAATGAATCGTTGGGGCTAAGGTGGACTTGGCCCTATGTCTGCCTTACATAAGGTCGGTACCTAGATGTTACCACTTGCCTTGAAATTATCTTGAAAGAAACGCACATGAATTCGCCTGTTCTTCAACTTCTGGTTCTTGCCGGAATCGCGATCTTCCTGATCCTGCGCTTGCGCAATGTTTTGGGCACACGTGAGGGGTTTGAAAAACCAAAGGCGCCGCCAGCCATCCCAACGCGACGGTTCGGACCCGATCTTGAGGTGATCGAAGGTGGACCTGATCCGGATGTAACCGATTATGTTGATGCCGATAGTGATATGGCAAAGGCGTTGACCGCAATGAAAACTGCGGATCGGTCATTCAATGTCCGTGAATTTTTGCGTGGCGCGCGTGGTGCCTATGAAATGATCCTGACCGGATTTGAAAAAGGCGATTTGGCCGAAATCAAACCGTTCCTATCGAGCGACGTCTACGATGCCTTCGCGGGTGTGGTTGAATCGCGAGAGAAAGACGGCCTAAGCATCGATTTCAAGTTCATTGGTATTTCCGAAACGACATTGGTTGATGCGGAGTTTGACGAAACAACAAAAAATGCTGAGATTACAATCAAGTTTCTCAACGAAAGCACGTCTGCAGTCTATGACAACGGTGGTGACCTGAAAGAAGGCTCCCCAACAGAAATCAAAAAGCAGCGCGATGTCTGGACGTTCGGCCGCACCATGGGCACTGGCGATCCGAACTGGTTCCTTGTCGCCACTGGTGAATGAAGACTAGGCGAATAAATTTGAGGGCGGTAGCCTTAGGGCTGTCGGTGATCGTGCCACCATTTTTCTGGACTGAGGCGGCAATGGCCAACCCGACCTATAAACTTTTACAATTCGGTGATCTGAACGGCTGGGCCGATGACGATCATCAGGCGGCGTTAGACGTGTTCCTGTCCACCTGTGGCGATATGCGCGACCCCGCGTGGGAAACGATTTGCGATGTGGCGCGCCAAGGCCAAGAGGCGCGCGGTTTTTTTGAACGTTTATTCACGCCTGTCCTGATTGAAGATGGTCAAGACCCGCTGTTTACGGGCTACTACGAGCCTGAATTGCGCGGATCGATGACCCGTGGTGGTCCCTTCCAGCACCCGCTTTACAGATTACCCCAAAATTCAGGCGAGTTTTCACGCCGAGAGATTGAGAAAACCAACGCCTTTGAGGGGCGTGGACTTGAGATTGTTTGGATCGATGATCCTGTTGATGTATTTTTCTTGCAAGTTCAGGGATCGGGCCGCGTTGCGCTCGATACGGGGGGCGGCATTCGCGTTGGGTATGGCGGAGCGAACGGACGTGAATATTCGTCAATCGGATTGGAACTGGTGCGCCGCGGTGTCTATCAATCCCATGAGGTGTCCGCTGACGTGATCCGCAATTGGGTCCGTAACAATGGCGAAGAGGGTCGTCAGCTTTTGTGGGCGAACGACAGTTATGTCTTCTTTCGTGAGGTCAACGATGTGCCTGCGCATATGGGACCACTTGGGACCATGAACAGATCTGTCACCACAATGAGAACCGTTGCGATTGATCCGGCCTTTGTTCCGCTGGGCGCACCTGTCTGGATTGAAAAGGATGGCGCTGACCCACTGAACCGTTTGATGGTCGCGCAAGACACGGGGTCTGCGATCAAGGGATCACAACGGGCAGATATTTTCTTTGGAACGGGTGATGCCGCCGGGCGCGATGCGGGCCGCATAAGGGACGATGGGCGGCTGGTTGTTTTGATGCCGATCCAAAGTGCATATGCGCTATTGCCGGATGTGATCGAATGAAAAAGCCTCGGCATGTGTCGGCTGAGGAACAGGCGTTATGGGACGTCGTGGCGAGGCGGACCGAGCCGCTGCACAAGCCAGCGGCGAAACTGATTCGTGCGGCACCCCGAAAACCTGATCCACAGCCGACCCAGACCAAGCCCCGGCCCATTCCGGCATTCAGAATTGGTGCTGTTGTTGACCACCGCGCCGATCACGATCTGTTGCCATCGCTTGGCCAACAGATCAGGGCAGCACCGGTTCAAATGGATCAAAAGGCGTTTGTTAGGCTCCGTCGTGGCAAGTTAAAGCCAGAAGCGCGGGTCGATCTACATGGAATGACAGTTGCACAGGCGCATCCGGTTTTGACGGGATTTATCCTGAGGTCTGCAGGCGCTGGGCATCGGTTGGTTTTGGTCATCACCGGCAAGGGAAAGCACCGCGATGATGGTGGGCCAATCCCGACGCGGTTTGGTGTGTTGCGCCATCAAGTGCCGCAATGGTTGTCGATGGCGCCGCTGGGTGGGTTGGTGATGCAAATCACTGAAAGTCACATTCGCCATGGCGGGCAGGGCGCCTATTACGTCTACCTACGCCGCACCCGTTGACCGCCGCACGACTGAAACCGGGTAAAGCAACAAAAGGGCGGCGATGAAAAACGTCGCTGCATATCCTAACATTTGCTGTTCGAAGCCGACGCCTTGGTCGATGAGCCAACCACTGATACCAGGCCCAAGTGCGGACCCAAGTACCATCAAAGCGGCTGTTGCGGCCTTGATGGAGCCAAGGTGCAACGTGCCAAAAAACTCTGCCCAGCACGCATTCAGCAATGTCGCCTGACCACCGCCTGCCGCGCCCATAAGGATCAAAGCGAGGGCTGTCCAGCCGAGGCTTGGCCCGTACCAATGCAGGATGAAAGCAAATATGTAGGGGATCAAATAAAACGGCAGAAGTTTAACCGCCCCGATCCGATCCAAGGCCCAGCCATAAAAGATCGTCGAGAAAAGAAGGGTGATCGTTCCCAGTGGAAAGACCGCCACAAGAGCCAGATGTGAATATCCTTTGATCTCAGCGAAATGAACTTGGTGGAACCAGAACGCAGTGCCAAAACCAGAAAATGACATAACCGCAGGGGCCATCGCCCAGAATATGGGATGGCGCAAAACGTCGGCGCGGGTCCAGTGTTTACCGTAAAGTCCGGTTGATTGATTGTCTTGCGCGACAGACTGTGGGGTGCGTTCGAGGCGCAGCAGACGCATCAAAACGGGGGCCATAGCGAGACAAAAGAGGGCGCAGCCGATCCAGATATAATGCCAATCAATGTAGGATTTTAGCCAAACCATGATCAAGGGCAGTGCCGCTTCGGCCAGCATGAACCCCATTGCAGCAACAGCCAAAGCGCGGCCACGTGTGGCGATAAACCAGCGCGCCATGGCCACGGTCGCCACATGCGTTGTCATCCCTTGGCCAAAAAAGCGAAGCGTAAATACGACGAGAGGCAGAAGGGCGGCAAGCGGATTGAGCGCCATAAGCACACAAGACAGCCCGAGCAGTAGAATAACCGTGATGCCAAGCTGCCGGACGCGAAACCGATCTGCGAGGCCACCTGCAAACACCATGACTGCCGCTGACGCTCCTGTGCCGATCATATAAATCAGGCCCCAGTCGCCGTTGCTCAGCCCGTATTCGGCCCGAATTTCACCGCCGAAGATCGAGATAAAGAAAGTCTGACCGAAGCTTGAGAGAAACGACAGCAACGCGCCCGTCGCAAGGAAGGGTGCGTTCTCGCGGATGAAGGAAATGTATCCGGTGTCGTGAATAATTCTTGCGGTCATTGGGTCTTATTGGCCGAATGATCGCAACTGGAAAGCGCTAAAGCACGTAGCGGCTTAAGTCGGTGGATCGTGCAAGCGCACCAAGGTGTTCTTCGACAAAGGCAGCGCTGACTTCGATTTCATCACCTCCACGTTCTGGCGCGTTGAACGACAGATCCTCAAACACGCGTTCCATCACGGTATAGAGACGACGTGCACCGATATTTTCGATACTTTCATTCACCTCAGCCGCGATGCGCGCGAGGGCGGCAATGCCGTCTTCGCTGAATGACACCGTGACTTCTTCGGTACCCATGAGTGCGGTGTACTGGCGGGTTAGGGCGTTGTCGGTTTCTGTGAGGATACGGACAAAGTCGTGTTCAGTCAGTGCCCGCAGTTCAACACGGATTGGCAGGCGACCCTGTAGTTCGGGCAACAGATCGGATGGTTTTGCGATGTGAAACGCGCCCGAGGCGATGAACAGGATATGGTCGGTTTTTACCGATCCGTGTTTCGTGCTGACAGTCGTGCCTTCGATCAATGGCAGCAAATCACGCTGTACGCCTTCGCGGGACACATCCGCGCCGCGTGCGTCGGCGTTGCGACAGACTTTGTCGATCTCATCCAAAAAGACGATGCCGTTTTGTTCAACTGACTCGAGTGCGATTTTCGTGACGGTTTCATCGTCCAGCAGTTTGTCCGCTTCGTCCGCGACCAACAACGCGTAGCTTTCCGAAACGGTCACGCGTTTCTTGACGGTGCGCGCGCCGAATGCTTTGCCAAACATCGCGCTGAGGTCCATGCCGCCCATACCAGGGGGCTGGCCGGGGATTTCCATGCCACCCATGGGGTTGGAATTGTCGGCGAGTTCAAGTTCGATAATTGTATTGTCTAACTCGCCAGTCTTGAGCTTTTTGCGGAACATATCGCGGGTTCCTTCGCGGGCGTCTGTCCCCGCGATGGCATCAATCACGCGGGCTTCAGCGGCTTCCTGCGCCTTTTGTTTCACGTCTTCGCGCATGTAGTCGCGGGTTTCAACAATGGCAGATTCAACCAGATCGCGGATGATTTGTTCAACATCGCGTCCGACATAGCCCACTTCGGTAAATTTGGTAGCCTCGACTTTAATGAACGGTGCGCGGGCCAATTTTGCCAAACGGCGCGAAATTTCAGTTTTTCCAACGCCGGTTGGTCCGATCATCAGGATGTTCTTGGGATAGACTTCGTCGCGCAGATCGTCGCCCAATTGTTTGCGCCGCCAACGATTGCGCAGCGCCACGGCAACAGCGCGTTTGGCGTCGGATTGGCCGATGATAAACCGGTCAAGTTCGGATACGATTTCGCGGGGGGTGAGGTCAGTCATGCTTGATGGTCTCCACGGTGAGATTGCCGTTTGTGTAAACGCAAATGTCAGATGCAATGGCCATGGCGCGGCGGGCAATTTCTTCGGCGCTAAATTCCAGATCCATGAGTGCGCGACCAGCGGCGAGGGCAAAGTTGCCGCCCGATCCGATGGCGGTTACGTCATATTCAGGTTCTAGAACGTCCCCCGCACCCGTGATCACGAGCAGGTCTTTGCCATCGCTCACGATCAGCATCGCTTCGAGTTTCTGAAGGTATTTGTCGGTGCGCCATTCCTTGGCGAGCTCAACTGACGCGCGGGCGAGTTGTCCGGGTGTCGCTTCAAGTTTTTTCTCAAGCCGTTCGAGCAGGGTAAACGCATCTGCCGTTGATCCTGCAAAACCACAGATTACATCGCTGCCGCCAGCCGTCAGACGCCGCACCTTTCGTGCAGTTCCTTTCATCACGGTCTGGCCAACGGACACTTGCCCGTCGCCCGCGATGACAACTTCGCCGCCCTTGCGCACACCAATGATTGTCGTGCCGTGCCAGCCTGGGAATGTGTCTTTCGTCATGTTGTGTCCTACCTTTGATTATAGATTATATGGCGGCGCGATGCGGTCGACACAAGGTTGCAACGAAAAGGGCGCCCCGATGGGACGCCCATTTAGACAATTGGATTGGCCTAGATGCCTTCTTCAATCCAGCTTTTCAGCGCGGCTTTCGGGGCTGCGCCTGTTTTGTTGGAGACAACTTCGCCGTCCTTGAAAAGGAACAGCGCCGGAATGCCGCGCACACCCATTTGGGCGGGGGCGTTGGGGTTTTCGTCAACGTTCACTTTGACGATTTTGATTTTTCCGTCCATCTCAGCCGACAGTTCTTCGAGCGCTGGGCCGATCTGTTTACAGGGTCCGCACCACTCCGCCCAGAAATCCACGACAACGGGGATGGTGGACTGACGAACTTCGGCGTCAAAGGTGTCGTCGGTGACTGCTACGGTGGCCATTGGCTCTACTCCTCAAGGGGTTTTGTTAGACGCGGAACGTATGATCGCACCAAGGGGGCGTCAAGGCGTGGTCACGCCAAAGAGAGCAACGTCAAGCATCGCATCTGGGAGTTCCGTTGTCGTCCCGGTTTTGGTCCACAAAAGAACCGTGCGAATACGGTGGTTTGGATAGATTTGTTTCAACGCATCACGATATGCCGCCATTTGGCGGGCAAGGCCAAGGGGCGTTTTTTCCGGTATTTCTGGAACCACACGATTGGATTTAAAATCGACGGCGATGACGTCTGTGTCCGTTATGATCAAACGGTCGATGATGCCGAACATGCGATCCAGCCCAAGGGATGGCAGCGTTGCCGAAATCGGGACTTCGGCCAGACCAGCCTCAAAGATCCAAGACAGGTTGCTGGCATCAAGCGTTCCAAGCGCCTCTTCGATTAGCTCACCGATATTTGGGATCAGACCCGCATCAGGATGGTTTTTGGCAAGTCCTTCGGCGGTACCTAGCCGCATCATTGGGTCGGTTTCTGGCAGGACTTCTAGTAAAAGATGGATGATGTGTCCCCATGCCAGCGCCAGATCGGAGGCATCCGTGTACGTTTCACTTGCCATGATCTTTGCGCCGCCAAGATCGGACGGGGAAAGTGTTTTTGGACGATCTAGTAGGTTGGGAAGCGTGTCGCCAAACAGCGGCATCACTGTTTTGGCTGCGGGTTCTTTGGCGGGGGTAGCCATTGGTCCCGCGTCCCATTCCCAGCGACTAAACCGCTTGATCGTGCCAAAGGGCGCGGGGTGTTCGACAGCGTCCAGATGGTCGAGCGCGTTTGAAACTGTTCCATGCCAACTGTCTTGTGGTTCTTTCCCGACATCGCCAGCAGCCGCGATGATGAGCCAATTTTCCGCACGGGTTAGGGCCACATAAAGCAGCCGCCGCCGTTCGCGGTCTTGGGCATCCAGCATGTCGTCTTGTATGTCCCGCATGACTTGCGGCATCACATCTGATTTGGGTTTCCAATACACATAGCCACCCGTCGTCAAAAGATCGCCCCGTACCTCACGCTTGCGTTTGGTTGTGTCGGGCAGGATCACAATGGGCGCTTCGAGCCCTTTGGCGCCATGAACCGTCATCACGCGGATCCGATCGCCAGCAGAATCCATCTGGCGTTTGACAACCACGTCTTCGGTTTGCAGCCATGTCAGGAACCCCGTCAGGCTTGGCACCGCTGATTGTTCATAGCCAAGCGCCTGAGACAGCAGCGCATCAATCCCGTCTTCAGCCTCATGACCGAGCCGCGCAATAAGGTTTCGCCGCCCGCTGTGACGGATCAACAGGCGGTTGATCAGATCGTAAGGGCGCAGAAAATCTGCGCGGTTACGCAAATCGTGAACGATCGCCAACGTGTCTTCATGGGTGCCAGAGGTGCGCAATGCCTCCCACAATGTCTGTTGTTTCTTACGCGGCTGTGCGAGGTCATAGAGCTGTTTTTCAGTCCATCCGAACAGTGGCGATTTCAGCGCAGCTGCGAGCGACAGATCATCGTCTTGCAGGGCAAGAAATTGCAGCAGAGCCGAGATATCTTTGACAGCAAGTTCACCGCCCAGCTTAAGCCGATCCGCACCAGCGATATCGAGACCTGCCTTTTTACACGCGACGATAATCTCACTGAACAAATCGGAACGACCTTGCACGAGGATCAAGACATCCCCTGGCGTGATCTTTCGACGCGACCATCCGGTGTCATCGGCTACTTTCACTGGCAACGTTTCATGCGCGATCATACGTTTGATTTCTGTTGCGATCTGCGTGGCGAGGACGACCTTGTGATTTGTCCGCCCCTTAAAATCGACGGGATCGTCCCAATCACGTTCCTCTGGTTTCTCGGAAGGTTCGATCACTGGCCAGACATCCACGCGCCCTGGCATGGTGTCTTTGAACGCGATGTGTTCGATGTGGTTGCCAAGTCCCTCGGCCATCTCGCCCTTGAAGGTTTGATCGACCAGCTGAAGCACCGCAGCAGAGGACCGGAAGGAATACAGCAGTTCAAGCTTATGGAGCGACTTTTGGACCTTATTCAATTCACCACTGAAGTGGTCGCTCATCCGATCGAACCCTTCTGGGTCCGCGCCTTGGAAAGAATAGATCGACTGCTTTTTGTCACCCACAACGAACACAGTCCGTTCACGGTCAGGATTCGCGCCGATTCCGGTTGAAAATTCTTGAGTGAGAAGACGCACGATGTCCCATTGGTCTGGCGCCGTGTCTTGGGCTTCGTCGACCAGCACGTGATCGACACCACCGTCAAGACGGAACAGAACCCATTGCGCTACTGCAGGGTCTTCTAACAACGCCTTTGCTTTGCTGATCAGATCGTCAAAATCCAGCGCTGCACGCTGCACCTTTTTAGTTTCATAGCCCCGCACAAAAGGGGTCGCAAAAGCGATCAGCGCGCGCGATTTTTCGAGAGCGAGCCAACACCACCGTGTGTCTCGACCATCCTCAACCCGCTGCATGAGATCATTCAGCTCATCAATGAGATCAGGATTGGCAGTACGAATGGCTTTGGTGGGAAAGCTGTCAATCTTGGCGCCGTAGGGATTTTTGGCGTCCTTCCCGAACAGAAAGACGTCCTCCATCACGGCCAGAACGGCCATGTCAGGGGGCGTGTTAAGGTCGATAGCCTTTAGTTTGATTGCAGCCTTTTGATCGTTGGTGCCCGAAGCGAGGCAGATCGGGATCAGCCTTTGGATCGCATCCAGATCATCAGGTCCAACAATTGCGTCTATCAGTCCGCTAAGAGTGAGGCTGGACGGAATGTCGAACGTCTGCGCCAGATCATCTGCGGTTGGTGGTGATAGGAACGCCGATCTGCGCGATGTGATGGCCGCCAAGAAATTGCCGACCTCTGCACCTGTGTAATGGCGTGCAAACCCCGCGACTTCATCCGCGTGATTTCCAGTCGCCATCTCATCCAAAACCTCTTCACGCAGCAATTGCGCGTCGCGGTCTTCCATTTCTTTGAACTGCGGGCTGACCTCAGCCTCAAGTGGAAACCGCCGCAGCACCCCCGCGCAGAAAGAGTGGATCGTCTGGATTTTCAGCCCACCAGGAGTTTCAATCGCGCTGGCAAACAGGGTCCGTGCATTGCTGAGGTAATCGTCATCAATCGCCACGTCTGTGCCCAGTTCGACCAACTGTTTATGTAACGCTGGTTTGGCCATCATCGCCCATTCGCCCAAACGCTGGAACAACCGGTTCTGCATCTCTGACGCGGCGGCCTTGGTGTAGGTTAGACACAACACGTTTTCAGGGCGGGTTCCGGCCAACAGCAACCGCGCAACGCGGTCGGTCAAAACGCGGGTTTTGCCAGAACCCGCATTGGCCGACAGCCATGTGGACCGCGTTGGATCAGCGGCTTCGATCTGGCGTCTGGTTGCGTCGTCGGGGATCATGTCCTGTCCTGTGCAATAGCGTCGTGTGTCTCATCCCATTCGCCATACCGCGCAAGGTGGTCGTAGTTGCCCTCAAACGACATAATCTCATTCGCGCTACGGGAAGTGTATCCTTTGGTCGGGTCCATCCATTTGGCGATGAGGCCTTCGAAACGCGTCCAGGTTTCGTCTGGAGTCTCATCGTCTAGCGGGGCGGGCTGGTCTTTCAGATCGCTGCCCAACCCAATGTAAACTGCGGCCTTGGTACGGACACGCCCCAGCGCTTTGAATGCGCCGCGTTCGACCATTGCGGCCTCAAGCAGCAGTTGTTTATCAAAGTATTTTTGTTGTGGCGAGGTGGGGGCCTTGCTAGTTTTGTAGTCATAGATCAGCGCTTCGCCATCATCGGACATGTCGATCCGGTCTGCCGTCCCAGTCAGCGTAAAGGGCAGGTATGCCAGCTTCAATTCACCGCGCATTTCAGTGTCTACATTGGCCGAAAACACGCGGCGCTTCTGTTCTTCAATCAAAAAATGCGGCGTGAAGGACGCGATACGTGCGAACCAAAGCGCGCGAACAGCAGGCCATGGGCAGTGTTCAATCAGCACATCGGACGCGATGGACAGCAACGCGGCGCGCGCGCCAGAGTCTGCGGGGTCAATTTTGTCCTTAACGAACCGTTCAAGGACTTTGTGCACGATTGTACCACGCAATGGCGCGTCAGGTGTGTGGGCCAAACTGTCCAGCGCATTCAGTCCAAGAATTTTGCGGGCGTAGATTGCATAAGGATCGCGGATCAGCGTTTTGATCTGTGTGACTGACAATTTGTCTGGCCGCGCATCAGCTGGCGGACAGGGTGACGGGCGCGGCGCTGGATCAACGGTCACGGTCGGAGCCGCGATGTTCGCTGCGAGGGTTAGCCAATGCTGTCCACGTTCCCGCATCGCCTTAAGATAAGCGGGGCCGCCTTTATCTTCCAAGCCCCCAAGCAAATTTGTCAGGCGGTTGATCCATCGGCTTGGCACTGTTTCGGCTTCGTCAGACCGCACGGCGCGGCTCAGCACAACTTCGCGCGCGCAGACAGCTTGCTGATAATCGTGCGCGCTGAGGCCGATGCGCCGTTCTGGTAATAGCAATCCAGCCTGCATCCGCAACGGGCGGTTGAGCCAAGGATCAGGGGTGGGGGCCTCGGGCCAAGTGCCCTCGTTGAGGCCCGCAAGGATCACCAGATCGGCCGACTGAACCCGTGCTTCTAAAGTGCCCCAGATCAGGACCTGCGGGTGGCCATCGTCGCGGTCGCGCACCTCACCACCTGCCAGAACGCTGCCGATGAGCCGGCGATATTCCCGCGCTGACATCACACCACCCGCGTCCGAATGAGCGCGCAATTCTGACATGACACGCAAGGCTTCGCGTCCGGCCGGTTTCTTCCAAAGCTCACCCGAGCCGCCCAGATATGGACCTGCTGAAAGCCGCTCAGCGATGCCCAAATGGTGCGTTAAGTGATCGATCAGGGGCTTATCGTTGGTGTCACATAGTCCCAGCAGAACGGACCCGACCCATGCAACCCAATCGGTATGCTCTGGATGGCGATCCGATGTCGCCGCCGCCCATTTGGTCAGGCTTTCAGCCGTTGGAAAGGGTGGCCCGTTTCGCCGCAGGTCCAATTCTAAAGCGTTGGTGCGCAACGCGTGGGCGCCGCGATCAGGACGGTCTGAATGGCTGAGCGGATGCCGCAACAACACCAAAAGACGTTCAGCGTCCAGTGGTTCACAGAACAGATCAGCGATATGGCGCAAAAACCGACCCGGTGCCGTAAGTTGCAATGGAAGACCCGCGCTATCGTCCGGCGTGATGTCCCAACGATCCAGCGAAGCAGTCACCTGTCGTGTCAGCATCCGGTCGGGTGAAATCAGCGCAGCGGTTTGACCATCTTCAACCGCTTGGCGCAAACGCGCGGCTATTGCATCTGCTTGCGCCCGCGGGGTTGGGGCCTCAATCAAAGTGATGCCATTTGTCGCCTCGCCCAGATCGCCCAGATCAGAGCCGTCTTTGATCCATTGATGGGTCACTGGTGCAGGCCGCAATGAAAGTGAAATCAGCCCAGTGCGTGCGGCGTTGATGTTGGTGGTGTTGCCCCACTGCTGGATGTCGGATGGTTGAATGCTGAGCGCGTCGCAGAATGCCTTGAACCGATATTGCGGATGATCCTCACCGCCTTTTTTCTGTTCCATCATATCCCAAACATGGGCTGGCATATCGCAGTCCAGACCGGGCAGAATAACTGCACCTTGTGGCAGCTTCGCGACGGCCTGCATGAACAGGGACGTTGCCCCACGCGATCCGGTGGAACCCGCCACGATGATTGGATGGTCTGGCGGTGTATCGGCCCAACGGTCTACGAGCGTTTCAATCACAAGACGTTGGCGGCCTTCGCCATCTAACCGATCATCCGCAAAGAACTGCTGCACCAATTGAATGAATGACAACGCGCGCTGCCAATGCCCTGATTGGTCCGTAACGTCGAGGCCCGCGATTGCTTCAGGCGCGACACCTTCTCCCTGCATCTCGCTCATCAGTGCGACAAGACTGTCTGCCAAATCAATCGCCGCATCTTGCGATGCAAGGGTCGGGTCCGCATCAATCAGGCCTTTAACCAGCTGCGCAACTTCAAGCCTGCGACGCAACGGAGCAATGGATGGCGCAATTGCGCGCCCGACGGCGTCTTGTGCAAGATCGGTGACAAGCCGGATGCGCGGCAACAAAAGCGCGTCGCCTTGGTGAAACAGGGACGTCAGGCGGCGCTGCATGCGACGGGTGTTCACATAAATCACAACGTGGGCCACATCCGCTGGCGACATCGTTTCAAATGCGGCCCTTAGGCCGTCATAAAGAGTGGTCGAAAAGTCTGCGCCGAGGGGGACCCCATACACACGTGGTATTTTCATTGGATCAAACATCATCACCTCCAGCGAGCATTTCTTGTGCAATTTCGATGCTGTCAGGCCTACCAACATCACACCATTGCCCGTCATAGACGACACCAAACATCGTTTTTCGTTTTAGCATTCCGTCCCACAGTACCCACATTGAAAACGCATCTTCAGTAATATCAGCCAGCCCATCTGTGTGGATAATCTGGACGCCGGAATAAACATATTTGGTTCCGCGGGTCAGGCGACCAGAGCTATCGAGATCAAAGTCCCCCGACCCAGTATGGCTAACTGCATGAGCGCGAGGGATCAACAGCAATACAGCCTCCATTTCAATGGGCGTCCACGCTTGAGTGAGCGCCTGTACGGGGTTCGGCCCTTTCCAGACAGCGTCAGTGTTCATCGTCAGAACCGGATTGCTACCCAGCAATGGAAGCGCGTGTTTCAGCCCACCACCGGTTTCCAGCAATTGTTTGGATTCATCAGAGATCAGGACATCGGTTTGCACCAAGTGATCGCGGATTTGGTCTGCAAAGTAATGTACATTCACGACTGTCCGAAGACCCGCGCAGTGCGCCAATGCATGATCGAGCAACGCGACGCCTGCGACGCTTACCAATGGCTTTGGCCGTGTGTTGGTCAGGGGGGCCATGCGGGTTCCAAGACCAGCGGTGAACAGTAATATGGCGGACGGGGTCGTCATGAATTTACTCGTTCAGGGTCAAACGCCCACGCGACAAGACGCCCAAGGTCGATAAGGTCAGGGGTCGCAAGGTCGGTCTGTAAATGCGCCCAAACCCGTGGGACGAGGGAAAGGTATCCGGTTTTGCCATCCTGTCGTGCAAGGCGATGAAAAATGCCCAGAATGCGCAAATTGCGCTGCACCGCCATTACATGAAACGCGCGTTTGAAATCTGCAACGTTCCCATCTTCGCCAGCGAGTTGGGCGAGCAGAGGGGCGAGTAATACAGGGTCAACGTCTCGTCGCGCATCACGCAGCAACGACGCCAGATCGTAAGTCGGGTGGGTGATAAATGCATCCTGAAAATCGAGCAGTCCAATGCGCAAGTTGGCATGGCCTGCTGGGCGCCAAATCAGGTTTTCCGCGTGAAAATCCCTGAGTGATAGCGCGCAGGGGTCGGGATCTACGTCGTGCAAAAGGCGGCGCAGGCGCGCGGTTATCTCTGTGGCGAGATCCATGCTTTGATCTGTTGCGGCCCATTCAAATGCCACGCCAATCATGTTCGCACCGACATCTGATGTCATTCTCGTCAGGCCATTGGGTGGTGGTGTGGATTGCAGAGTTCGCAGTACGTCGACCGCTGCGCTATACAGAATTGCTTCGTCTTTTGGCGCCGCGCTTAGGTATGTTGCGAAATCGTGTTGGCCAAGATCGCTGAGGATCATCAGACCCTTTGGGTTATCCCATTCCAGAACCTCAGGCGCTGCGAGGTTGAGCGTTTTGAGGTACGCTGCGATGGTCACGAAACGTGATTGGCTGCCACATGTTTCTGGCGGCGCATCCATCAAAATGACGGATTGGCCCTTGGGACCCAGCAGGCGCTCATAACGGCGCGCCGACGCGTCGCCGGACAATGCGATCCTTTGCCAATCGGCCCATTCGGTTGCCGCCAACCATTGGGTTACGACAGTGTTACGCATCTTGCGCGAAGTCCTTGAGCCGATCGCGCCAATTTTCGCCAAACGTAAGCGTCGCGAGGTGGCAATCCGGCGCCACTGAAAGCTCAATATCAAGGGCGGTGTTTGGCTTAAGATCGCCCAATAGCTCCGGCCATTCGATCAGGCAAATGTGGTCGTTGAACGCGTCCGTCAAGCCAAGCTCAACCGCCTCTTGCGCATCGCCAAGGCGATAGAGATCGGCGTGCCAGATTTCTAGATCGTCATAGTCGTAGGTCTGCACGAGGGTGAAAGTGGGCGAAGGCACTTCGGTATCAGGGCCCAGCAGGGTGTGGATAAACGCCCGCGCCAACGCTGACTTGCCAGACCCGATTTGTCCGCGCAGAAGAAAACAATCACCGGCACGTGCATACTTCGCGAGAACGCGACCGAGGTGATCGGTGTCGTCCTGTGTGGTTAGTCGAAGTGTAGTGGTTGTGCGCGCCATGTGCCAACCTTAGGCAGCCGCGTACCGCCTGCAAGGTCATTCAGACTGACTTGGCTAGACTTGGTCTAAAAATTACGGGTTCGGGCGTTGACGCATCGCCTGAAACGCCTTCCACTTCAGTTTTTTGGTTTGGAAAGTTCCGAGCTTTCAGTTTGGGGCCGATGACCATCTTCCAGCGGCCTATTTGTGCTTCGCCGCGGCTCCGGTGATTGTAGCCGCTGCTAACTTGCCATGCCAGGCGCCCTTTGTCTCGAATCTCCGCGATGTGTTTATCTCGGGGCGTTGGATCACGGGCAGCATCGAGGCTGAGAACGGCCGTGATCGGAGGCGGAATTACAATCTCTATAGCTTCACCAAAACGGTCCACAAGCAGATCGCTGGTAGGATCGCCATCATAGGCGCCATCCGCCAAAAAGCGGCTAACAGGAGCGTCAATCTAATCGAGAAGTTCGGGCAAAGCAGTTGAGTCGCCTACGTCGTCTTTTGTCAAATCGGAGCAAACGATATCTCCAGTTGTGAGATCCAGTCCAAGGTGCAGCTTGCGCCACGACTTACGTTTGGCCTTTGTTTTATACTCCTGCGCCTGAATTGACCTGACGATTTTGGGCCTGCGATTCACTTCGTCGCATGGCCAAAGGCGGTTCAGTCTGTATTTTGAGTTTATGAGCAAGCAATACAAAACAGTCTCCTTATCCGACGAGCAGCGCATAGCACTTGAAGCGCTTTGCCGCCGCCGCAAAGTTGACGCCCTTGTTTGGAAACGGGCGCGCGCGTTTCTTCTTTTGGACGCAGGAGAAGACGCCGGAACGGTTTGCCGGATTTTGGATATTGGCCCGACAGTTTTGACGGAGTGGCGATTAGCCTTTGCCGGTGCGGGACTATCGTTTTTCGGTCTGAAGGACTACAGCCAGCGTCAGGGTCATTTGTCCGTCGTGCAAGAGCAGGCGGTGAGAGCCCATTTCACCGCGCAGCCTGCCCGCAATGCCGATGAGGTCTGTGCCTATGTTCTAGCCGAGTGCGACCAAAACTACAGCACGTCGGGAGCCGCCAAGCTGATGCGCCGCCTGGGGTTCGCGTATAAGAAACCACAATTGCTGCCTGCACAGGCCGATGAAGCCAAGCAGGCTGCGTTTATTGCCAAATATGAGGCCCTGATGAACGGGTTGACCGCAGATGAGATGGTTGTCTTTTCGGACGCTGTCCACCCCGAACACCAGAGCCGCCCCGCCCATGGTTGGTTCCCCAAGGGACAAAAGACGGCCCTGAAGGCGACATCAGGGCGCAAGCGGCTCAACATTCAGGGCGCGCTTGAACTTGAGACTTTCCAGTTCACCTTTGTGGAAGGCGAGAAGATCAATGCCCAGACAACCCGACAGATGCTGGAAAAGTTGGAACGCAACAACCAAACCAAGACGGCCATCCACGTCTTTGTCGACAATGCCCGCTATCATCATGCCAAGATACTACAGCCATGGCTGGACAGCCCAGAACGTCGGGTGAAGTTGCATTTCTTGCCAGCATATGCCCCGCACCTCAACCCGATCGAGCGTCTTTGGGGTGTTATTCACAAATGGGTCACCCACAATCGGCACTATGCAACGTTCAACCAATTCACAGAGGCCATTTTCGACTTCTTCCGCAAGACCCTGCCAGAAAAATGGCCAGAGTTCCGCGACACCGTCACCGACAACTTCCGCGTCATATCGCTCAAGGAATACAAAGTGATTTGAGGGGAAAACCTCAGGTCAATTCAGGCGCGGGAGTATATGCTTTTTCTCCAGCCATTCGCCTTCACCAAATATCTTCAGACCCGTACTATCCACAACTAATTCGATTGGGCCAGCCCTTTGGGCTTTAGATTTTTCTGGCATGCTGAGCCCCGCACCTCTCCGCGAGAGGGTCGAGAAATCCGGAACGGAAACATCCAGTCCCATAAGCCGCGCCAAACTACCGACCAATCCTTGCGTCTGCCGCAAAGGTTGTTTGAAAGCCATACCTAGCGTCAGGCATACTGATATGGCCATATCAGAGTATGTGGGTTGGCCGCCTGGCGTCTGACGTTTATCGGCAAGCCACTTATCTGCAACCTCAGGGCTCAACCAAATTGTCACATCACCGCGCTGACGCAGGCCTTCATTGTACACTCGCCAGTTGGTGACCTTCTGTCGTTTCTTTTCAAACTTGTGGCGGCGGGAAGCGTTGAATTTGTGCGGCATCATGAATATCCAAGTCGTTGGCAAGCTAGGTGTCTAGCAGACCCGCTGGGGTCCCTGCAACAACGCCTGTGAGAGGGGTGTTCGCCAGTGCCACCCGCACAAGCATCGGTGGCTTGCGCAAAAGCATCCCTCCCAGCCAAGTGCCCGATCTGGCCATTGGATGGACATGCCGCTTTATAATGACACTGTTGGCGCCAATAATCAGCCGTCGCCGCAAAGACCGCTCTCCCATTCACTGCCGGGCAGGGCATTGCGGCACGCAATGTCCCGAAAGGGTCGTCGTCGCCCCGAGCCTCTGCTTGCCGCCAGTCGAGTGTTGTCGCGGCACAAGCCCGAGCGTCACGCCAGAGGTGTGCTTGCAGCACGACGCTGCAAAATCGCGCCCTCTGCGGAAGGTCTCAGGGGGCGGCGCGAGGGCAACCAGAGCCGTGGCGATCAACGGCCCAATTCCCGGGATCGTCATCAGCCTGCACGCCACCTCATTCTCTTTGGCACGCCGACTGATCTCTGCGTTGAGCTTGGCCATCTGGCCGTCGAGGCGGGTCTTCGTCTCGATCAGAACCAGCAATGTTGCCCGAGCTTCCTCCGGCAAGCAACTTGCCGGATCCTCTATGATCACAATCAGACGCGCTGCGTTCGCTGCGCCCAGGGGAACCACCTCTCCAAACTCCGTCAGGTGGCCGAGAAGCGCATTGATGGTTTGTGTGCGCTGACGGATCAGCAGCTCCCGGGCCCGGAAGACCATGACTGTAGCCTGCACATCTTCGCTCTTCACCGGCACGAAGCGCATCGATGGGCGTACCGCTGCTTGGCAAATCGCTTCAGCATCAGCGGCATCATTCTTTTGGCGTTTAACGAAGGGTTTGACGTAAGCGGGCGGGATTAGGCGCACTTCGTGGCCCAGCTTATCAATCTCACCGGCCCCAGAAATGCGCGCCGCCGCACGCTTCCATCGCAACCACGCATCGCGGAAGTTGGCCGAAAAACGCCAAGACCTGCGTTCGACGTAACTTCTTGCGCAGAACCGCTTGGCCTGCGCCATCAGCTCCATGTACTTGGAATACATTCTTCGCCAAATCGTGACCGACTGTGGTAATATCTGACATGACCGCTCTCCTTTTTGTGGATCATTGCAGACCCATCTTGGCGCATCGATGCCGTCGGGCGGCGGTTACATCATCAAAGCCCATTTAGGCCATAAGAGCGAGATGTCGTCTATCGTTGATATCCAAGCAAAATTTATGGCTATAGCTAGGCAGACGACACGCGGCGTTAGTTTATATGCATCGTGCAGCAACCGGTCCGCAGGTCATTTCCATCAGGTGCTTGGGTGAACATGGACATCGACATGCCGAAGTTTCGGTCTGACATCCCGTCCCTGCAAGGCAGTGCATTGATGATGATGGTGCGGGTCAATGACGGACCTTCATGGGCCTCAACAATGTAACCGTTGCCCGCTAAGCCTTCGCGAAAGATTGTCAGGTCGCGTCCGGCTTCGCCCATAGCGTTGTATTCAGCGCCACGCGGATAAAAAGAGACATCCCAGAACGGTTCGGTACCGGAACATGACATGGGGCGTGGGACTTTGTTTTCAGGCGGCGGATTAGGCGCGAGGAACCGCATCGAAACCCAACCAGATCGTTCACCGGCCCCGACATAGCCCCAGCCATCCAACGTGCGCAGCACTTCTACATTCAGGGTGTCGGGTCCAAGTTCACCAATGATTTCTGACGACGCGGCTGGTTCGGCGCGAATGTTCAGGACATCGTCACTGGCCACATCTGCGACCATGTAGCGTTCCGGCAAGGACTGTGCACTCGCAAGCGTCCCGAATAGCATGAAGAAAAATGCTGTGACGAGACATTTTACCTTGCGGCATCCCAACTGACAGACGCGTTCTTGCGGGTGTAAAATTCCAGCATAAGGCCTACCATGATCAAAATAAGAGACACTTTTAACGGGTAGCTGATCGAGGTGTAATGTGGATTGTAGTTGATAAAAACGTAACCGCGTGCTTGGTCGATGCTGTGAAACAGCGGGTTACAATTAAAAACTGGCAGTATGAAACCAGGCAGCGAGTTCGCAACGAACATTTTGCCGGACGCAATCATGTTGGCACGGGCATAGATTGACGAAGCAATTGATACGAAACCGGGAAACCATGGCTTGATGGATAAAATGATCATGCCAACCGCCACGCCTGAAAACCACGCAAGCAGCACAGTCCCCATGGCGCCGATGGGATCAACAATCGTGATTGGACCAAAAATCACGTGGTAAAGATAGAGAACAAAGCACATCGAAAGCACTTGGATATAAAGCGATGCAATGGCAGACGATGTAATCGAGACAATCGTGTTCATCGGCGCGTGTTTCATCATTGCGGACGCCGGACCTTCGGCACCGAGCACTGCGCCCATCGCCTTGGTGTGGGTGATGAACAAGAATACTCCCGACATGATATAAAGCAGGAAGTCGCCACGGATCGCTGAGCCTTTCAGACCCAGAATGGAGAACATAAAATAGAACGCGGTCACAAAAAAGATCGTTTGCATCATGTTCATAATCATTCCGACGACCGCATTCCGGTGGTCTTTGCGGATTTCACGAACAATGGAATGATAGATTAATTCTAACATGCTGAACGCTGAACGCGAACGTGTCTTGGAGCGCTGTACTTGGAACATTAATGGCCTGCCAGTTTTCGTCTTATGCGGTTGAATGCCTCATTTGGCATGAAATTCTTGATGATCCTGTATCATGGCACCATAAGGGGTCAAATTTCACGGATCAATGCAAACACCCGTGAACAAGTATTATGTAGGAGATGTGTGATGGATTTCGACAAGTTGACGGAAGTGATTCGGAAACTTTCGCTGGAAGCAGGCGATATCATCATGGATATCTACAACTCTGATGATTTTGACGTGCGTTCAAAAAGTGACGACAGCCCGGTCACGGCGGCCGACGAAGCGGCCGACGCGCATATTTCTGCTGGATTGCGGGCGGCGTTTCCTGATGTAGCGCTTGTGACTGAAGAACAGGCCGAAAGTCACAGCGTGACGGCCAACACGTTTTTGATCGTTGATCCGCTGGATGGCACCAAAGAATTCATCCACCGTCGTGGCGATTTTACCGTGAACATCGCCTATGTTCACGACGGGGTGCCGCTTCGTGGTGTTGTCTACGCACCTGCCAAGGGGCGATTGTTTTATACCAACGCGACCGGCGATTCGGTTGAAGAAGTTGGTGAACTGGACAAGAATACGGTCGGAACAACAGTCCCGATCTCTGTTTCCGCGCCAGACAAAACGGGCTTGATGGTCGTCGCATCTAAATCGCACCGCGATCAGGCGACGGACGATTACATCAACAAATACGCCGTAAATGATATGAAAAGTGCAGGGTCTTCGTTGAAATTCTGTCTGGTCGCGACTGGCGAGGCGGACCTGTACCCACGTGTCGGTCGGACGATGGAGTGGGACACAGCCGCTGGTCACGCGGTCTTGTCCGGTGCGGGCGGTCATGTCGTGCGGTTCGATGACCACACGCCGCTGACGTATGGCAAAGAAGGTTTCGCCAACCCGTTCTTTATCGCCTACGCGCCCGGTATTGATCTGAAGCTTCCGTAATGAAGGTCCTTGTCGTCATTCCCGCCCGCTATGCTTCGACACGTTATCCGGGAAAGCCGTTGGTTGAACTGCGCGGCGCTACGGGTGAAGCTCGAAGCCTGATCCAGCGATCATGGGATGCAGCGCAGGGCGTTACGGGCGTGGACCGTGTCGCTGTCGCGACAGATGATGACCGGATTAAATCCGCGGCAGAAGCGTTTGGTGCTGAAGTCGTGATGACATCGGCAGACTGCCAAAACGGCACCGAGCGTTGCGCGGAAGCTTTGGACAAATTGGGCGGCGGATACGATATCGTTGTGAACCTGCAAGGCGATGCACCGCTGACGCCCGCTTGGTTTATCGAAGACCTTGTGGCTGGCCTGTCCGCGCATCCGGTGGCCGAAGTCGCAACCCCTGTGCTGCGCTGTGATGGTCGCGCGCTGAATGGTCTCCTGAACGATCGCCGTCAGGGACGTGTTGGCGGCACCACGGCGGTGTTCGGAGCCGACCACAACGCGCTGTTCTTCTCAAAAGAAGTCATTCCTTACACGGGTCAAGAATTTGACGATGCGGACGAAACCCCAGTCTTCCATCATGTAGGGGTTTATGCCTACCGCCCGTCCGCACTGGCCGCCTATCCACGCTGGGCGTCGGGTCCGCTGGAACACCTAGAGGGTCTCGAGCAGCTGCGGTTTTTGGAACGCGGCGCGCATATGCTGTGTGTTGAGGTTGAAGCCCGAGGTCGCCAGTTTTGGGAGCTGAATAACCCACAAGACGTCCCTAAAATTGAAGCTATGCTTGCAGAGATGGGCCACTTCTGACTAAAAAGAGCTGAGTTTCCCCGCTTTGCACTAAGCTTGGTCACTTCTTAGGCTCAAGTTTCAAATGCAACACTCAGAGCCCTTTGGGCATAGGATGTTGTGATGGACATACGAAGCAAGCACCTCAGCAGCGAGGACCGTGGCGTGATATTAGCCGAGCATAATAGGGGCAGCAGTCAGCGGTTGATCGGCCAGCTTTTGCATCGCCCGGCGAGCACGATCTGCCGTGAGCTGGCGCGAGGTCGGCAGGAAGACGGCAGCTATTGCCCGCAAGCGGCGCGGCAGGCCTATGATGCCCGGCGTGCGCGCTGCCGCCGCGAGCGCAAGCTTGTGGAGGGGAGCGATCTTTATCGTTTTGTTCATGGCAAGCTCGTACATCTGCACTGGTCGCCTGAGCAGATTGCGCAGAGACTGCGTCTCATGAAGCCTGATGATCCATCCGCCCATGTGAGCCATGAGACCATCTATGCCGCGATTTACGCGCAGCCACGTGGTGGGCTGAAGGCGGCGATGATCGAGGCGTTGCGTCAAGCGAAGCCTAAGCGTGGGCTCAAGCGCAGGACAGCGGCGGGCAGTGCTATGGTCCCGGAATCATTGCGCATTATCAATCGCCCTGAAGAGATCGAAGCGCGACTGGTACCAGGCCATTGGGAGGGCGACCTCATCAAGGGCGCATTCAATCGCTCGTCAGTGGGGACCTTGGTCGAGCGCAAGACACGCTTTGTCATTCTTTGCAAAATGGACGGCAATGGGGCCGAGGCCGCGCTCGACAGCTTCACCCGCCAGATGAGACGACTACCCGCTGCTTTGCGCAAGAGCATGACCTACGACCGCGGCTCCGAAATGGCCTGCCACCCCGAACTCGCCAGACGGTTGAAGATCGATATCTGGTTCTGCGATCCGCATGCGCCTTGGCAGCGTGGCAGCAACGAGAACACCAACGGACTGCTGCGTCAGTACATGCCCAAAGGAACTGACCTGAACGGTGCAAGCCAAACATGGCTGAACGACGTTGCAAACCTGATGAACAACCGTCCGAGAAAAACTCTCGGTTGGAGAACACCCGCTGAAGCCATGGCCGACGAAATCGCGGCCTTCAAATCAACCGTTGCACTTGATGTTTGAATCCAAGCTTTGTTGCCAACATTATTGGTAATATGTTCTTAGTGAGATGGAGGCTCTTCTCCGCTTTGTTGAGTTATTCTAGGATTTCAAATAGAACATAGATTGATTATCTGGGATGGATGATTGTCTAATTTTGAGTTTGAAGTATTCGGTATCCCTGATGCCCCTGGCTCGTTTGCGGATCATTCCTATACTGACATTACCAGCCTCTATCCTGGCGCTTGTCAGCTTGTGTTTCGCGTAGTTGCATATGCCCACACAATGTTTTCTTAGGGATTTTGCGAACTTTTTCAGATAGAGCATGTGTGACTGATCTGCGATCAGGCACCAATTTTCCAGTTGCTCTGACATCCCCTCAAATGATGGGGCGCTCCACAGAGCCTGAAGCTGTTCTTTTAAGACGTAAAGCGTATTCAGGTTGCTATTGCTCTCCAGCAACGTTTGCAGCTTGTTACTTTGTTTTTCATTCAACTTATCCGCATTTTTGAGCAACAGATAATGCGTGCCCTTCATCAACTCTTTACCACTTGGATCGGCCTTCCTGAACTCAAGGCGACGCTGATTATGGATAGCCTTGCTGTAGTTTTTCATGACGTGGAAACGGTCAAATACGATGTCGGCCATCGGCAAGGACTCCCTGACAGCCTTTTGGTAGGCAGGCCCCATATCCATCGACACGGCCTTTATTTTATGGGCTGTATCTGGCCGCAGCTGTTTCAAAAACCTTGAAAAAACTTCGGCAGTTCGACCGGCTTCCACCCAGATCAGATGCCCTCCGACCATATCGTAGACCACCGTCATATAGTCATGACCTTTCGCCCGGGCCACTTCATCGACACCAATGTATTCCAAGCCAGCAAGCTGTGTGGGATCAAGCGCAGGGAGCGTTTCCATCAGGTATGCCTTGTCGATATTCTTTACCGTCTCCCATCGTATACCTAAATGCCTGGAGACAGCCAGAATGGATAAATGACGGCACAATCCACTGATAAGATGGCAAAATCGATGGGTGAAACGGCACCCTTTATCAACAAAAGGACACGCCTCAATGCGGCGCTCACCCTTGCTAATAAAAACCTGCGCTAGCTCAATCTCAATCACACAAGGATACCCAAAAAACGGGATGTCGTTTACTTTCCACAAACGGGATTAAAGCCACCGGCTTCCAGCCGGTCCGCTTCAGCGTAATGTACTATAATCTTCCTTCTCATTTTTAAGACCCCGCGAAGCGGTAAGGGTCTTAAAAATGAGAGGGAAGATTATGATCTATTCCACAGGAAGCCATACCAAATTTTATCACCGATTTCACGTCGTCTGGACAACAAAATACCGATACAAAGTTATGCGCGGTGAAATGCGTGAGCGTATCCGTGAAACCATTATCCAAACATGCCAAGAACTTGGCGTGCATATTGAGACGGGCGTATTGTCGACCGATCACGTCCACATGTTCATATCGGTCCCGCCTCAGATAGCTTTGTCAAAGGTGATGATGCGGATCAAGGGACGCTTGTCTTATAAGATACAGCGCGAGTTTCCCGAACTGCGCAAACGGTACTGGGGCCAGCGGTTTTGGGCTCGCGGATTTTTCTCAACAACCAGCGGCAATGTCACTGACGCTGTCATACTTCAGTATCTTGAATTACATTCAAAAAGGGAACCTACCGGCGCCAGCCGGTAGTCGTTCAGTTGTCGGCGAATATGTTAGTTGATGCTACCCTTCTTGCCGGTTGCAGGGTCTATAGCGCTCCTGCGGGCATCCCGACTGCACTGAACAATAACCTTCGCACCGTCTTCAGCCAGCTCAATTTCATCTACACGTTGCCCCTTCAGGCGTAAAATATGTTGCGAGATGTCGATGGTCATATACCTGCCCTATGTAAAGTTGTCAGAAACCTAACATATCAATAGGTAACTTGATGGTCGGCATCTTTTCTTACTCAACAAAGCGGAGAAGAGCCAAAAAATACTACGCGCAAATCAACGCGCGATAAGGAACTACCGATGACCGATCACAAAGCCATCGCAGCAGGGCTGGACCAGTCTGGCTAAGGGTGGGTCGGCCCATCAATCGGGAAGTGTTTGGGGAAAAACTGCGCCAACGTCAGTAGGCAATCTTCACGGTATTCAACGCGGTCCGCGACATCCGGATACAGCATCAGGCACAGCCAAGACCCGTCCGTTAGGGATTCAATCGTGCGTGCTAAACGGTCTGCTTGTAGATTGTCGTAGTCACCATCAACAATGATCTCTTGGCAAATCTTGATTATCCGTTCGTATCGCTCGTTGTCGTGCTTATTGTGAATTTTCAAATAGTTGGGCCGGTACTTTGCCTGACCCCAGAACGCAAACCAGACAGCCAGTCTTTTTTTGGTGCAGGTCTTCTTGTCAAAATCCGCACAAATGATTGCTGACAACTTCTCCGCCGCCGTTGGCCCGGCCTTGTCGTAATACTGGGTCCACATGTCGTAGTGTTCTTGCGCCAAAAAACCCAAAGTCGCGTCGTAAAGCGCTTCTTTACTGTCAAAGTGGTAGTTGACCACCCCGTGCGAAAGTTCTGCTTTTTCCGTCACATGCCGCAGCGTTGTGTCCGAAAACCCACGCTTAGATATGGAATCCATCGCGGCCATGATGAGCTGTCGTCGGCGAACCTCGCGCGGTGCGGTGCGCTTTCGTGTTGCGGTGTCTTTGATTGTTTTCACCACCCTAGGTGTCCTCTCGTGCGGCCATCTGCTGATCCAGCATATCGGCCCGTTGCTGTCGGAACATCAAAATAGCCGCGATCGAAATGCAGATCGCAACGGCAAGAATTATGATCGTCGCCAGTGCATTGATGTCGGGTCTAAGGCCTGTCCTAATGCGTGAAAAGATCAGGATCGGCAAGGTGTTTGCTCCCGGACCCGTTACAAAACTGGCAATGACCAAATCATCAAGCGAAAGAGTGAAAGCCAGCAGCCAACCCGAGACAAGCGCTGGTGTCAGGCGGGGCAGTGTTATCGCTGTTAGAACCTTGAACGGCTTTGCGCCCAGATCCGCTGCGGCCTCTTCCAACGTTTCCCCCATTCCCGTTAATCGGGCTTGGATCGTCACCGCAACATAGGCCAAGGAAAATGTAATATGTGCGATGGTTATGGTCGTGAATCCACGTTCACCTGGCCATCCAAAGAGCTGGTTGAGCGCGATGAACATCACGAGCAGCGAAAGGCCGGTTATGACTTCGGGCATAACCAATGGCGCGACAAGCATCCCGCCGAACAATGTCCGCCCCTTAAATCGGCCAAAACGAACCATCGCTAGCCCTGCCATGGTCCCAAGAATGGTCGCACAGGTTGCGTTGATGAATGCAATCTTAAGGCTGAGGGCAACTGCGCTCCAGACTTCTTCAGATTCAAAAAGCACCTGATACCAGCGCACGGACCAACCACCCCAGACTGGCACTAGCTTGGAATCGTTGAAGGAATAGATGACCACCATGATCATCGGGATGTAAAAGAACGCCAACCCGAGGATAAGCATGATGGTTAGAAAACGGGAGCGGCGGCTATACATGATCTATGGGTCCTGCGATGCTTTGCCTTGGTAATACTGAAAGATGATGATTGGGATAACGAGCAGAAACAGCAAAACGATGGCGACAGCGGCCGCAACGGGCCAATCACTGTTGCTCGAAAATTCGTTGAACAACACGCGGCCGATCATCTGAACATTTCCACCGCCAAGCAGGTCGGGAATTACGTATTCACCAGTCGCGGGGATGAAGACCAACAAAGAACCCGCAATGATGCCTGGCATGGTTAACGGCAGTGTGACCCTGAAGAATGTATTGGTGGGGCGTGATCCAAGGTCAGCCGCGGCTTCGTTCAGGCTGCCATCAAGCTTTTCCATATTCGCATAGAGAGGCAGGATCATGAACGGCATATAGGTGTAAACAATGCCGACGTAGACCGCAAATTCAGTATAAAGCATCCGGATTGGTTCATCTATAAGTCCTAACCTTAACATAAGGTTATTGATTGTTCCTTGATCCGCTAGCAACCCCATCCAAGCATAGACCCGCAGCAAAAACGAGGTCCAGAACGGCAGAATAATCGCGAAAAGCAGCAGCGGTTTCGCCACCGGACCGGATCGTACAATCGCATAGGCAATCGGATATCCCAACAGCAGGCAAATGATCGTCGACGTCACCGAGATTTTCAATGAATTCACGTAAGTATCAAAATACAGACTGTCGTTGAGTATGTAGGCGAAATTATCAAAGACGAGGCGGATCGTCACAACCCCGCCGTCAAGCCATTCGATCATAGGTGTGAAGGGTGGGCTGGCGATGGCGAGTTCCGCGAGACTGATCTTTGCAACGATGAAGAACGGCGCGAGAAAGAACAGCACCAACCACACAAGCGGGACGGCGATAATGATCAGCCGAAAATTGTTTTGCACCCGTCGCATGAACCTTTGAAAGACCGTTTTGCGTGGCGCTGCGGCTATGGTGGGCTTCTGGGCTTTGGCGTCGGTCATGAGGTCAACAGCATCGCGCTTGATGGCTCCCAACTGATGTTAACCTTGTCTTCCCATGTGATGCGGTGTGTCCGGTTCATGGGGCGCGTCTGGTTCGTTGCGGTGACGTCGACGATCTGGCCGCTGGGCAGTTTGACTTTATAGATGGACGTTTCACCAAGGTATCCGATGTCGTCAACTTTGCCGCTGACTTGGTTCGGGCCGCTGACGGGGTCTTCTGTTTTGACGATGTGGATTTTCTCGGGGCGCACTGCAACCCAGATTTTGCTGCCTACTTTTACCGATTGCCCGTGGTCTACGAAGACCTCTCCGATTTCGCTTTTTACACGGACATGATCGGCGCCGTTTTCGGTGACACGGCCCTCGAATATGTTTGCGGACCCGATGAAGTCCGCCACAAACCTCGAGTTGGGGAATTCATAAATCTCGGTCGGGGTGCCGACTTGTTTGAAACGACCTGCATCCATCACGGCCATTCGTGTCGCCAGCGTCATGGCTTCTTCTTGGTCGTGGGTCACGACGATAAACGTCACACCGACCTGATCTTGAATATTAGCCAATTCGAACTGCGTTTGCTTGCGCAGTTTTTTATCTAATGCGGCCAAGGGTTCGTCCAACAGCAAAAGCTTGGGTTCTTTGACCAGTGCCCGCGCCAAGGCGACCCGTTGGCGTTGCCCGCCTGACAATTGTTTGGGTTTTCGTTTTTTGAAGTTTTCAAGTTCAACCAACTTGAGGATTTCATGCACACGATCGCCAATTTCGCTTTTGGGCATGCGATCCTGTTGTAATCCAAAGGCAATGTTTTTCTCAACGCTCATGTGCGGGAATAATGCGTAGCTTTGGAACATCATATTGGTCGGGCGCTCGTAGGCGGGCACATCGGCCATATCCACACCGTCGATGGTGATTGTGCCTGAATTTAGCGTTTCGAACCCTGCCAGCATCCGAAGCAGCGTGGACTTTCCGCAGCCTGATCCCCCAAGAAGGCAAAAAAGCTCGCCTTCATAGATATCTAAATCGATATTATCGACAGCAGCCCATCCACCATATTTCTTTGTAAGACCCTTGATCTTAACGAGCGGCTGTTGCCCGTCCTGATTGAGCCACGGAGTATCTGAAACGGCGTTTGTTTCGGTCAATTTGGCCCCCATTGCGGTGTTAGATCGTCTCGAGAGAGTGGCAGTAATCTTTGTGACTGCTGCCGCTCAGATCAATGAGTTCGCTTAGTTACCAGCTTTGAAGTTCGTCCAAGTCCGCGTTTGCAAACGCTCTATCCGCGGCGGCAACACTGCTGTGGTGTACATGAGCTCAACTTGCTCGGATGTAGGGAAAGCCGCGGGGCTTGACGTGACATCTTCGTCTACCATTGGTCTGGCCGTCAAATTCGCGGTCGCATACCATGTATAGTTACTATCAGCGGCGCCAACTTCTGGCCGCATCATATAGTTCAGGAACAGATGCGCATCCTCAACGTTAGTCGCGTCCACGGGGATCATCCAGCCGTCAATCCATAACTGGGAAGCGCCGTCGCCTTCAGGCATGAAAAAACCAAGAACGACACCTGTTGCGGCTTCGGCTGCGCCGGACATCGCCAACAGACCATCCGGACCCCATGTCGTCGAAACACAGAATTCACGCTGTGGCATCCGCTGATACGCGTAGTTGTCGAATGTTTTCACGTATGGACGAATCTCGGCAAGCATTTCGCCAACCGCTTCATAGTCGTCGGGGTTGTTGGAGTTGGGATCTAGACCCATGTAGGCCAACGCCATCGGGATAATATCGCCTGGTGAGTCGAGGAAAGACACACCACATGCCGCCAGTTGTTCCATATGAACCGGATCAAAGATCATGTCCAACGAACCAATTGGCGCGTCCGGATATGTTTCCAGTACCAGTTCTTCGTTGTACGTCACGCCATGCGTGCCCCACATATATGGAATAATGTGTTCGTTTCCAGGATCCCAATCAGCGGCAAGCTGCGCCATAAGGGCGGGGTCCATGTGTTGCACATTGTCCAGTTTTGACATGTCCAAAGGTGCAAGAATACCGGCCTGAATGAGCCGCGCCATGCTGCTCCCAGAATGGCTAACAACATCGTATCCACTGCTTCCGGCTAGCAACTTTGCGTCAATGGCTTCGACAGAGTCGTATAGGTCGTAAACGACTTCGATACCGTATTCGGCTTCGAAGTTTGCGATGGTATCTTCGGCGATATATTCGCCCCAGTTCGTAACATTGAGGACGCGGTCCTGTGCTTGGGCAGTGCCTGCAATCACAAGGCCAACTGCCGTTGCAATTGAATATCCCAATATGCTCTTCGTAGCTTTCATGTCTTATTTCCTATCCCGGATTGAGTGTCTCACTTCCAATTGCGCTGGCAGACCTTAACGCGAACCTATGATGTTGCCGACTGGCGTACACCTGTACAAATGCGCCTTATATTCCTGTGGGTTGACGGGCCGCGTTCCCTGTAATAACTATCTGAATGGTCATTCAGAAACATAGGCTGATCGAAACAATTGTGTCAAGCAACACAAAATGTCAAACTAGCTTAGAACGATTTGCGCGCAGTTCTAACTGGGCGTTCAGTCAAAATTCCTTGACGACGTCGCTGTTTTACGGATCACTGGGCCGAAAACGTGTTGACGTCAGATACAGTTACTTTGTTTTTGATTGTGCCCAAGATGTGCATTGATGGTGATAAGACGGGCAGGGTGACGCCCCATATTTAAATTGAAAGTCGGTGGTTGCGATGGACAAAAAAGTAAGAGACGTAAGCGTGCCTGCGGATTGGGACCGTCGTGGTCTTCCGGGGTGGAGCTATCACAGCGCCTCTCTTTTGGAACTTGAAAAGGACGAGATTTTCAAGACCCACTGGCAGATCGCATGCCATATTTCGGACATTCCTGAACTGGGCAGCTACGTCACGTTCGATCTGTGCGAAGAGCGCGCCATTATTATCCGTGACAACGACAATAACGTTCGCGCCTTTCACAATATCTGTCGCCATCGTGGGTCGCGTCTTGTTGCGCAGGGACAGGGCACGTGCCCGAACGCGCTGATCTGCCCGTTTCATGGCTGGGTCTACAATCTTGACGGAACCCTTCGCGGTGCCGCGCGTCCTGAAACATTTCCTGACCTCGACAAAGATGAATTTGGACTGCGCGCGATTGATATGGAGATCTGGAATGGATTTGTCTTCTTGCGTTTCAAGTCCGGCCCGCAGCCGTCAGTCGCGGAGCTATTGGCCCCGATCGAGGAAGAAGCGGGCGCCTATAATATGGCGGACCATGTTCCGACGGACGGCATTTGGACTGAAGAAACGCCGGTGAACTGGAAGTCCGTGCGCGACGTTGATAACGAAGGCTATCACGTTGCAATGGCGCATCCCGGTCTGCAGGACTTGTATGGTTTCACCTATGCGGACGAGCCTTTTGTCGACGGGGTGTCGCGTTCTGACGGGCAGTTCACGCCGACGAAAGGGCGCAGATGGGCGGTTCGCAATTACAAGAAACTGACGAAACCGCAGCCATATTTACCGGAGCATCTGCACAAAACGTGGCTTTATTACGGGATATTTCCAAATGCCGTGATTGCAGTAACGCCTGAGTCCATGTTGTTTTACCAAGAATTTCCGCTTTCGACTGGAAAGACAAAACTGCGCAGCGCGACATATCGCATCCCGAATGAAGATCGCCAGCAACGCCTTGCGCGCTATCTTGCGGCGCGCATTGATCGCGAAACCGTGGCTGAAGACATCCAACTTACGATTTGGTCAAACGAGTCGATGGCATCTAACTCGTTCGAGGGCTTTTATTTGTCCGATCTGGAATACGGCGTGCGCAGCCACCACGACCATTTACGCGCCATCCTGCCGATCTACAATTTGGACGAAGCCCCGAGCGACGAAGATGTATCATCCGTAAATGCGACACTGCGGGACGCGGCGCACAAATGATGGCTGTTTCGGTCTATCAATCTGAGTTGGACCGGCAGAGCGGTTTTCTATTCGCAAATGTCGGTGCTGCCGGTTCAGGTTCAGTGCGCTATGCAGCCGCCATGTATTTTTACAGCTTGGATATGATGCCCGCGCCAATGCTCGAAATCTATCGGATGTGCAGTAAGTTTGACTGCGAAGACCCTATCGACCTTGCCAAATTTGAGGGCGTTGAACTGCCGCCGTTCACCAAGACCCGTCATACGGGGCGACGTGGATAATGGTGCTACCAGCAAATCTAGATGTGATCGTTATCGGGGCTGGTGCCGCAGGCCTGTCGGCGGCCCAATCCTTGCGCCAAGCGGGATTTGAAACGGTTGTTTTAGAAGCAGCAGATTACATCGGTGGTCGATGTGTGACGGACACGACCACGTTTTCTGCGCCGTTTGATCGTGGGGGATCATGGCTTCATTCTGCTCCGATCAATCCCCTTGCGCGGCAGGCGGAACAGACGGAAACACAGCTGCATAAAAAACCTTGGTCATGGGCATGGGTTCACGCGCTTGGCCACACTCTGCCCGAGGATCAGGTTCAGGCATATCAGAATTACCAAGACGAGTTGTGGCTAGCAATCAATGCGGCGGGCGCGCAGGCGGGTGATTTAACAACGCAATCCGCAATGCCCACAGGGCGATGGGCGCAAACGGCAATGCATTCCATATCGCAAATGTTGGCCGGGGACGCTGACGTGACATCAGCCAAAGACAGTTCGAACTATGCTCAGGCAAAGGGTGACTGGATGGTCGAGGGGGGTCTTGGCGCGTTCATAAAACGTCTGCATAAAGATGTGCCTGTTCAGCTCAACTGCCCAGTGACACGCATTGATTATTCGGGCGTCGGGGTCAAAGTGACGACACCGCAGGGCACGCTGCAGGCCGATCATCTAATCCTGACCGTTTCAACTGGTGTGCTTGGTGCAGGGGTAATTGAATTTGTGCCAGCTTTGCCCGCCTCGAAACGTGCGGCGCTTGAACAACTGCCCAATGGATTGCTAAATAAAGTGTGCATAGAATTTGACCCCGAGTGGCGGGGCGCAGTCCAAGGCCAAACGGCCGATTATCATACCAGCAAGGACGAATTTTGCTCACTGCTGTTTGGCCTGTTTGACACCAACCTTGCAGTTGGCTTTGTCGCCGGACGGTTCGCGGATGCTTTGGAACGACAAGGCGCGGGCGCTGCGACGGACTATTGCCTTGCGGGATTGCGCGAAACGTTCGGCAACAGCGTGGAAAAGCATATCCTATGCACAGATGAGACCGCATGGCGCAGCAACCCGAATACCATCGGGTCCTATAGCTATGCGACACTGGGTGGGGCAGGCGCTCGCAAAACCCTAGCTGAACCGCTTGCGGGCCGTGTGTTTTTTGCGGGTGAGGCGACGATGACCCACACCTATTCAACAGTGCACGGTGCCTATCAGAGTGGGAAACGCGCAGCCGATCAGATCCTATCTATCCAAACGCAGTTCGCTGCAAAAGCCAGGAACGCACCTCAACATGATTGTGGATGAAAACATGCCAAACCTTGCCGACATAAAACCAGAAGATCGCCGTGTGTCTAATATACGCAACGGCAAATTCGTGACGTTGATCAGTGACGGGGTTGAAGACGGATCAGTCCTTCAGCTCAATGACGACAAACCGCTCGGCACGGGCTTTCATATTTACCGGATGGCGGCGGGTGAAACGACCGTTGCGCACCAACATGCCAGCGACGAAGAATTCTATATCATTGAAGGCGACATTATAGACCATGACGTCACACGGTACGGGGCGGGCGATCTTGTGTGGTTGCGCAAAGGCACGGAACACACATCGTATTCACCAAATGGATGCCTGATCGTCGTTTATCTGGAAGCCTAAGAGAGCTGATCCACAAATACCTGACCACTCTGACTGAATGACATTGGAGATTAAATTGGACAATACCAGCAACAGGAATTGGGACAATGATCACTTCATGCATCCCTGGGAAGGTATGGATTATCTTGGTCAAAATGATCGTGTCTTTATCGAGGCAAGCAATGGTGTCTATGTCACCGATGAAGCCGGCAAACAGCTGATCGACGGGCCGGCAGGCATGTGGTGCGTTCAGGTTGGGTATGGGCGTCATGAGATCGCTGATGCGATGGCTGATCAGGCGCGCAAATTGGCCTATTTTTCACCGTTCAATAACACCAATTCCGTCGCGACCCGTTTCGCGCGCGAAGTCGCTAAACGCGCACCGGGCGATTTGAACCATGTGTTCTTTACGACTGGGGGATCAACAGCTGTTGATACTGCTTTGCGCTTTGTTCATTTTCGCAACAATCTTTTGGGCAAGCCCGAGAAAAAGAAGATTATTTCAAGGCAAAAAGCATATCACGGGAGTACCTACTTTGCCGCCGCCGTCAGCGGCAAAGAACGGGACCGTCTGTGGCTCGATAAGCCCAACGAGTTGGCGCACTTCCTACCAGATGTGAACCCGCTCGTGCGCAAGCCAGATCAAAGTGTTGCAGACTTCTTGGACGAAAAAGTAGCGGATCTTGAAAACGCGATCCTAACACTTGGTGCCGAAAACGTCGCCGCCTTTATTGCTGAACCAGTGCTCGCGTCAGGGGGGGTTATTGTGCCACCTGTGGGCTATCACAAACGCTGCATTGACGTTTGCCACAAGCACGATGTGCTTTATATTTCTGACGAGGTGGTCACAGCCTTTGGGCGTTTGGGGCATTGGTTTGCATCCAAAGACGTCTTCGACATCCAACCCGACATTATCATCTGTGCCAAGGGTTTAACGTCCGGTTATTCGCCGATGGGGGCCGCAATTTTTTCGGATCGATTGATGGAGGACATCACGGGTGCAGACGGGCAGGGTGCCACGTTTTCGAACGGCTACACGTACTCCGGCCACCCAGTCAGTGCAGCTGCAGGACTAGCAAGCATGCAGATCATAGAACGTGAAGGACTGCTTGAACACGTTCGTGGCGTGGCTCCACTGTTTCAGGAGCGCCTGCGCGGGCTTTCAGACCTGCCTTTGGTTGTCGATGCACGCGGAATGGGCCTAATGGGGTGTGTGCAGTGTTCATATAAAGGCGATAAGAACAGCACGTTGGAAAACGACTACGCGCTCGGTGCATTGATTGATATGGAATGCCAAGAGCTAGGTCTTGTGCTACGTCCAATCATAAACATGTGCGTGATGTCGCCACCGTTGGTTATTTCAGAAGATCAAATCAATCAAATGTTCGATATTTTGGGTCAAGCAATCCGAAAAGTTGACAGCGTCAAGGGTGTCTGACGTCAGCGCTTATGGGCGTTTCTTTGTTTGCCACAATGAAGACACCGCGGCGGTTCGCGGCGCGCCTTTACGGTGTGTTGCTACAAGCCCCACTTGAGTTGCAATGAGTTCTAGTGGCACCCGTCCGAGATAACTGAAGTCAACGTGGTTTTCAGCGAGTGTTCATTCTTGAACCATTGGTAAGCCGTTTTGTACCTGCCATGGTTTAGTGCCGCCCCAAGTGCTCGTTTAAGCCACCTTCCGTTCGAAAGCGACAGGGCTTTTCCAACCCAGTGCTGAGTTGCGGCGATGCGGGTTGTAAAAGCCGTTGATGGGCTTTTTTGCACAAATCCCGCCACTAGGATTCACCACAAAAATCCATCGTTATAGCTGCTCATATCCGCCAGCTACGAAGATGGATTCACAATATGAATCCCGTCAGTCCTTTCGTGCGACAAAGCCAATCAGGTCCAGAACATGCTTGTCCCGAACCGCTAAAATCTCGTGCTCAGCGGTTAAATATCGGGCTTGTTAAGGCAGGGGGCTCACTGCCCCATTGCAGTGGGTTCTGTCGCAAATTTTAGTGGCGTTTGAGTGCGGGCATCGCCCAGACATAATTATGCTGCGAGCGCCGCAAACTGCTGAAACGCGGTGAGACCGTTGGCATGGAGCTGCCCCTTTCGGATCATGTGCGCAGTCTCGATTCCAGCCAAGGTCGCCTCGGCAGAATGGAAGGCCTTGAAGCCTAGCATCGGCCCCGTGATCCTCTTTACGAAGCGATGATCCTGTTCGATGATGTTGTTGAGGTATTTGACCTGCAGGATCTTGATCGTGTTGCCGGAGCCCATGAACTTCAGAATTACATTGACGCTTTCCAGACCCGCCAGATTGGCGCCGCTCTTGTCGATGACAACACGGTCAGGCACGCCGTTCGTGCCAATCGCGCGCTTGAAGAATCGACGGGCTGCTGCCTTGTTGCGACGCTCAGACAGCATGAAATCAAGGGTTTTCCCCGTGTTGTCGACAGCGCGGTAATAGTAGGTCCATTTGCCTTTAACCTTGATGTAGGTTTCATCCATACGCCAAGATTCTGCAGTCGGCTTCTTACGCGACTGCGCTTGTGTCGCCAGCAGCGGCGCAAACTTAACCACCCAACGGTCAAGTGTCCCATGATCAACATCAACGCCGCGTTCCTCCATGATCTCTTCAAGATCACGGTAGGAGACCGGGTAGCGTAGATAGAAAAAGATCGCGAAAAGGATCACGTCCTTCGGGAAGTGCGTACCCTTGAAATCGATCATTGCCCTACATCCCCGACCCGTTATGTTTGCCCAAAAAGCATTGCCCCATTACGAACAGACGGGAAAGCCCAAAAACTTTGCGACAGAACCCTCATCTGGCGGGTGAAGCTGTCGAGCGCGGCCTCGGCCCCATTGCCGTCCATTTTGCAAAGAATGACAAAGCGTGTCTTGCGCTCGACCAAGGTCCCCACTGACGAGCGATTGAATGCGCCCTTGATGAGGTCGCCCTCCCAATGGCCTGGTACCAGTCGCGCTTCGATCTCTTCAGGGTGGTTGATAATGCGCAATGATTCCGGGACCATAGCACTGCCCGCCGCTGTCCTGCGCTTGAGCCCACGCTTAGGCTTCGCTTGACGCAACGCCTCGATCATCGCCGCCTTCAGCCCACCACGTGGCTGCGCGTAAATCGCGGCATAGATGGTCTCATGGCTCACATGGGCGGATGGATCATCAGGCTTCATGAGACGCAGTCTCTGCGCAATCTGCTCAGGCGACCAGTGCAGATGTACGAGCTTGCCATGAACAAAACGATAAAGATCGCTCCCCTCCACAAGCTTGCGCTCGCGGCGGCAGCGCGCACGCCGGGCATCATAGGCCTGCCGCGCCGCTTGCGGGCAATAGCTGCCGTCTTCCTGCCGACCTCGCGCCAGCTCACGGCAGATCGTGCTCGCCGGGCGATGCAAAAGCTGGCCGATCAACCGCTGACTGCTGCCCCTATTATGCTCGGCTAATATCACGCCACGGTCCTCGCTGCTGAGGTGCTTGCTTCGTATGTCCATCACAACATCCTATGCCCAAAGGGCTCTGAGTGTTGCATTTGAAACTTGAGCCTAAGCTTCCACAGTAGGCTTGCCATCAATTAAGGTCATCTGCCGCCAGCCCTTTCGTTTGGTCGGTAACATGAAGGTTTTAGGATAAATGCGGCCATGCGTTAGCCATGGTGTTCCATCAGATTGTGGAAGGTTGGTGTAGATGCGGTAATATTTAATCTGAACCCAATCATCTTCTTTCCCGAATGGAAATAACGTAAAACTGTGAACGTCTAGCTTATTATTTAGATCAGCCATCACAGGTATCAGATGCCTTGATATCCAAGATTTCCATTTAGGATTAGCCATTAACTCTACATTTAGTGGAGCCTTTGATAGTTCAGTAGTGCCAAGGCGTATTTGCACATCAGGCGGAGACCACCGCAGTTCACTGACTTTAAACGGTGACATCTTACGCATTGGGGATTTTGGTGGTGCTACGTAGCGGAGTTGTCGATTTTTAGTTCTTTTGCCAACACCTATAAGCCACCCCATATCCTTCAGTGCCTTCACAGTCTGGGACATTGCATCATAGTTGATGGGCCATTTTCGGATGTCGTAGCTGGATTTGTTGAGGTCCGTGTAGGTCTTCCAATCCTCGTCAACAGTCACAGCCCAGAGTAGACTGGAGAAGGCATTGAATCTGTTGTTTATGGCGTCTTTCCTCGTGGGTGGCTTCTTCCACTTGATCCGGCGAAACATCTTCTGTGCCGCTTCATAGGCAGGGCTACCGACTGGGATGAAGTATGTCGGAACGGCAAATGTACCTTCGGGGTTCTTGATCACTAATTTAGCACTCACCTGAACAACCTCGTCCAATCTTTTCTTTCATCGCTAAATCTCTTTCCGCTATCTAGGTCACTCCAGTTTATCAAAAATAGCCCGCTAGATGTCCTTAATGTTCATTTGCTTGTATGGGGTGCCAAAATGCGCTAAGGGCGCTGTGTGAAGCCCTTTCGGCCCGTGAGGGGCTACTGAGGTCCTGTGCGTGCTATTCTTCGTGAGATAAGCTGGCATATAGTCTGGTGAAGCCACCATAACATTGCTCTGTCCAGATTCCCCCAACATAGAACTCCACCTGTTGTTGTAGTCAGCATACATACGTCTCAGCAAGTTCTCTTTGGCAATCTGGCCTAAAGGTAGCGTCAGAGGAATAATTCCAACAAGGCAATCATACTTGAAAAACCTCCAAACCGCCCAAACACCAGATTCGGTCATAGCTCACTTGGTCCTGAGGTGATGTTTAGCTCACGAAAGTTTCGGCTGGTGCCACCCTACCCTCACGGTTGAAGGCTGATCAATTTGGTACGAATTTTTGGGTTAATTTGGTACGGAACATTTCGATAACCACTCAAAAATACTATATAAATAAGGGTTTTTGAGGTGTAGTGGTGCCCAGAAGAGGCACCAACCTGTTGTTTTTGCTTGTTCTTATCTGTCCATCTCTGGGGTTATCCCCCTATTATCATAGGGTAAAGGGTCCTGACGTGTCTTGCCGTGTCCATCCGCATCCAATAAGCTAAGGTGGATAATTGGGGGGATACAAAATGCGGGCCAAGAACAGACTTACGTCATCCTTCATAAAGACGGCCCCTATCGGCAAGCACTGTGATGGTGGTGGGCTTTGGCTCATCAAGCGCGACGATGGCGGCGCGCAATGGGTGCAGCGTGTGACCGTTCACGGCAGGCGGCGGGAAATGGGCTTGGGCGGCATTCCTTCCCTATCCTTGTCCGAAGCCCGCAAGCTGTCCGAACGCTGGCGCAAGTTGGCTGCGGCTGGCCGTGACCCGATCAAGGAACGCGAAGCCGAAGAACGGGCCGCACGGCGCGAAGATATAACGCTGGAAATCCTGACCGCTGATGCTTTTGAATCCCGCAAGGCCGAATTGAAGGGGGATGGAACAGCAGGCCGCTGGCTTTCGCCTTTGAACATTCACGTTCTGCCCAAGCTTGGCAAAGTGCCGGTGACGGACCTAGACCAGCGCGACATTCGCGACACGCTGGCACCTATCTGGCACACGAAGGCCGACACGGCGCGCAAGGCTATGAACCGGCTTTCAATCGTCTTGAAACACGCGGCGGCGTTGGGCTTGGATGTGGATCTGCAAGCGACCGAAAAGGCAAAGGCGCTTTTGGGCAAGTCGCGGCATGTGGCAAAGAATATTCCGGCGATGGACTGGCGCGACGTGCCAGCCTTCTATGCCAGCCTTGAAGAACCAACCCTGACGCACCTTGCCTTGCGGCTGTTGATACTGACCGGCGTTCGTTCGACCCCGCTGCGCAATATCCGGTTAGACCAGATCGAAGGCGATGTATGGACGGTGCCAGCCGAATCTATGAAAGGTCGAAAAGGTGCAACCAACCCTTTCCGCGTGCCCTTATCGCCTGAGGCACAGCGGATAATTGAACTTGCACGCCCACACGCCCGCAACGGCTTTTTATTCCCGAACACGCGCGGCGGCGTGATTAGCGACATGACCCTTTCGCGAATGATGGAACGGCGCGGGCTGGAAGCGCGCCCGCACGGTTTTCGCACGTCACTACGCACCTGGCTGGCCGAAGCGACTGACGCCCCTCACGAAGTCGCCGAAGGGGTGCTGGCGCATATCGTGGATGGCGGCGTGGTGCGTGCCTACAGGCGCACAGATTATCTCGAACAACGCGCCAAGCTGGCTGACCGATGGGCCGACCATCTGACTGGCGGCGCTGGGCAAGTGTTGCAGTTTGTGGGGGCGGACTGATGGTGAAAAGAAAAAACAGCGGACACCACCCTGCGACAACCGCGACTTCTGCGACACGGGGAGCAAATGAATGGGGTCTTCCCAACTGGACAGACGCAGGTGATTACGGTGACTGGGAAAATTGGAAGTTTTCGCGTTGGCGTTGGGAGTTTAATCGACGCAACTCCAATTATAGATCACAAGCTATGGAATTTTTTGAAATCCTCAAAACGCGCGATGCATTGACCCGTGACCTTCGAGCGAACAAAACACCTGAATCACGCAATCGCTTCAATAAGTTAGCCGACCTTCAAGCCCAGAGCTTTACGGCATTTTGGAGGCAATGGGGTTACATTGAGATTCTTGACCCTTCCACGTCCGATTATCCAGACGAAAGATTAAAAATCCTTCGCTCTGACGGCCTACACATCTTGGATGGCAGCCCATCCAGCGAGGTAGGCCGCTCGTCACTTTCTCCGCTCATTGGACAAACCACAATTACATTCAGCTTAGACAAGCCTCTCGGAGAGCAACTCAAAAGCGCGTCGGTGGAGCTGAAGAGGAAACAAAAGTCATTACACGGAAAGTTGCTGCAAACGCGGCATCACGACGTGAAACGGCTGGAGTACTTACGGACACTCGACGCCCGCGAAGCCATGCCCAAAGCCAACTGGCGGGAATTCACTGAAGCTTTGTTCAACGCTGGGCTGTTGGGACGGCACAAAAGTCCAGAGGGCGGATACTGCGATCCGCCCCCGCAAGCTGGGCGCGACAAATTGAACGCTGCGAACGCCTTGCGATTTAATTTCTGATTTTAGCGCACAATCCCGCCCAGGGCCAATTCGCGCGACGATGCACCATCTTAGTCAGAAAAGGACGGTGCATAATGCAAAACTATCTCACCCTAACCGAACTACGCGAAAAACTAGGCAACCGCTCACGCAGCGCAATTTACGTCGACTTAGCGGCTGGCCGATTGCCCAAACCCATAAAGCTTGGCGGGCGTCTATACTGGCCTGAAGGCGACGTTGAAACCCACCTGCGCAATATGCGCAAGGCAATCGCATGAACAATAACGATGTCGACAAATGTTGTAGAGGCTGATTCGATGGGTGATCTTTACTGTTTTAACGAGGTCATATGCCATGCCAACCCCAAGTTCACCTGAGATCCATCCCATTGAATTTCTTACGCATTTTTCAGATATAAGCGATTCACGTCAAGAGGTTAAAGTGACTTACCCTTTGCCGGAAATACTCCTCTTAACCCTATGCGCTGTTTTGTCAGGTGCCAATGACTGGACGGCCATCTCGATATATGGGACCAAGAAACTGGGCTTTTTGAAGCGTTTTCTACCTTTTGCAGACGGGACACCGTCCCATGACCAACTTGGAAACATCTTTGCGGCCTTGGATGCCGAGGCGTTTCAGGCCTGTTTTATCGACTGGGTGGCCTCCCTTAACAAGACGGTGACTGGAGTGGTCGCGATTGATGGGAAAACCTCTCGCCGCAGCCTGGATAAAGCTGGCGGCAAGGCCGCAATTCACATGATCTCGGCCTGGAGTTCGGAATGGAATCTGACGCTGGCGCAACGGCAGGTGGACGGCAAGTCCAACGAGATAACGGCCATACCAGAACTGTTGGAACTGCTCACCCTGAAGGGGGCTATTGTCACCATCGACGCTATGGGATGCCAACGCGAAATCGCCGCGAAGATCATCTCCAAAGAAGCAGACTACATCCTCGCTTTGAAGGGTAATCAGGGCAGCCTACGCAAGGACACAGAATTATTCATGACGGAACAGGCGGCCGTAGATTATGACGACACAACAGTCACTTACCACGAAACGGTAGAGAAGTCTCATGGCCGTATCGAAACAAGGAGGGTCACAGTGTGCACGGATATTGACTGGCTTAAAGCGGACCACAATTGGCCCGGTTTGAAAAGCATCGTTATGGTCCAGTACCACGCCATCCTGCAGGATAAAACGCGCGCCGAAACCCGCTATTACATTTCATCAATGACATCAGATGCTGAACATCACGCCAAAGCCATCCGTGACCACTGGGGAATAGAAAACGGGCTGCATTGGGTCATGGACATGGTGTTTCGCGACGATGAATGCCGTATCCGAAAAGGCAATGCTCCAGCGAATTTTACGACCATAAAACACGCTGCAAGCAACATGCTGCGCTCCGTAAAGGGGAAGCATAGCCTGCGATCAAAGCGCCACATTGCATCATGGGATGATGATTTCCTCGCCGAAATAATTAACACCTAAATCTCATGCGATTCCCCTGGCAATATGCGCGAACAGGTGGCTTGATATGGTCAGCTCAAACAAAATGACCCGGAACCTGTGGGGGCAGGAACCGGGCCGGGTAGATTGTCATGCGTTAGCGGCGTGTTTCGAAATTATATCACAACGCAAACCAGCGCGCTACAACAGCGATGCGAGTGTGGCACAAATCCACAAACTGCGCCGCCTGCATGGGCTGACTGACACGCAAGCACGGCTTATTGCGGGTCTGGCATGGGGGGCGGTGCAATGACGGCTGCAAAGCACCTGACCCAAACCCTTCGCGGCAAATGGTATGGCCGGTATGGCGCAGCACCCTGCCCAGTTTGCCAAAGCAAAGGCAAAAAGACCCAGAACGCGCTCACTTTGGCCGATGGCACCGGCAGCCAGCTTTTGTTGAATTGTAAGAAGGCCGGTTGCGACTATCGCGACATTGCGACAGCGGCGGGCATCACGCAGGGCACCTACACGCCACCAGATCCGGCAATCTCTGCCCAGCGCGCAGCAGAACAGCGCAAGGTTGACGCAAAGCGCGCAGATCAAGCGTGGCGGCTGTGGAAAGGCACACAGCCTATCGCGGGCACTGTTGCAGAAAGCTATTTGAGGGGGCGGGGTATTACCTGCCCCCTTCCCGACACCCTGCGATTTGACCCGCAATGCTGGCACGCAACCGCCAAAACATTTCCGGCGTTGGTGGCGCTCGTGGAGGGTGGCGCGGGCTTTGCAGTGCATCGCACCTATCTGCGCTGTGATGGCAGCGGTAAGGCCGATGTGACGCCGTCCAAGGCGATGCTGGGCGCGGTGTGCGGCGGCGCTGTACGCCTGTCTAACGGGCCGCAGACGCTTGCCGTGGCAGAAGGCATCGAAACCGCGCTGAGCCTGTCTAGCGGGCTATTGCGTTCCCCTGCGACTGTTTGGGCGGCGCTGTCCACATCGGGGATACGCGGACTGCATTTACCGGACGAACCGGGGCGATTGACCATTGCCCCCGATGGCGATGCAGCAGGCCGCACAGCAGCGCAGGCTTTGGCAGCGCGGGCGCACGGCATCGGGTGGCAGGTATCACTGCTGCCTGCCCCTGACGGGCGCGATTGGAATGACATTTTGAACGGAAAGGACGCGGCATGATGCACGTTCACGCTACAGAAACACCCTTCAACCCCGAAGCACCGCAACCGCTGTTGCGCGAAATTGCGGACGGTGCGGATTATCCCGTGCAGGCGCTTGGACCGCTGGCCGATGTTGTCCAAGCCGTGCAGGGCATGACGCAGGCACCCTTGGCAATTCCCGGAGCATCAGCGCTGGCCGTGGCATCACTGGCCGTGCAAGGTTTTGCCGATGTTGAAACCCTTGGCGGCGCGCGTGCGCTGTCGCTGTATCTGCTGACGATTGCGGGCAGCGGTGAACGCAAATCAAGCTGCGATGCGCCTCTTATGGCCGCCCTGCGAACATTCGAACGTGAAAGAAGCGAAGCCCAGCGCGACGATACGCAATCATGGATTAACGCGCATGCAATCTGGAAAGGAGAACGCGACCGGATCTTAAATGAAGCCAAGCGCGGCAAAGGAGAGAAAAAAACAGCCGCGAGGGCCGATCTGGACGCGCTGGGCGGGGAACCGGCAGCACCCCCGTCCGCAGACCGCACAGTGACCGAACCGACCTTTGAGGGGCTGACACGCCTGTTTGCGATGGGGCAACCGTCCCTTGGCATTTTCAGCGACGAAGGTGGGCAGTTCTTGGGTGGGCACGCCATGAACTCGGAGAACCGGCAAAAGACGCTGGCCGCATTGAATGACCTTTGGATGGGCAATCCAATCCGGCGCACGCGCTCTGGCGACGGGCATTCAACGCTATTCGGGCGGCGGCTGGCCGTGCATCTAATGGTTCAGCCCGGCGTGGCGCGCGCATTTATGTCAGACCCAATGGCGGCGGATACCGGCTTTTTGCCCCGTTTTCTGATCTGTGAGCCACGCAGCACTATCGGCGCACGTTTACACGGAACAATGCGCCGCGACGAAAGCGCGCTCGACCGCTTCGGAACGCGCCTGCGCGACATACTTGAAACGGAAATGCCGATGGATTCAGACACGCGGGAGTTACAGCCGCGCACTTTGGCATTGTCCGATGGGGCGCGCGCCTTGCTCATTCGCTATGCAGACACGGTAGAGGCGGCGCAGGCACCGGGCGGCGACCTGCACCGCTTGCCGGGCTATGCCAGTAAGTCGGCAGAACAGGCGGCGCGCATCGCGGGCGTGCTGACCCTATGGCGCAACCTGCACGCAAACGATGTGACCCCCGTAGATATGGGCAACGGCATCGCCTTGGCGCAATTCCACCTGTCCGAAGCGGTGCGGCTGGCCGATGCAGCGACGGTATCACAGGAAATCGACCGGGCCGAAGCCTTGCGAAAGTGGCTATTGGATGGATGGGGAGAGCCGGAAATCATGGTGCGCGATGTTGTGCGCCTTGGCCCGAACCCATTGCGTGAAAGCCCAAAAGCACGCGCCGCGCTTGCGCTGTTGGAGCGGCACGGCTGGATTGCTCCGCTCGACCCCGGCACGCTTGTTAGGGGGCGTGCGCGGGCGGAAAGCTGGCGTATCGTGAACGGTGGCGCGCATGTGGTTTGATGTGCAGCAGGCATTAAACGAAATCGAAGGGGGCACGCCGCCCCTTTCGGTGGAATCGAAGGCAGCAGTCCCTGTTCAGCGCCCCCGTGTCGCAGTTGTCGCGAGTGTCGCAGCACCCCCTGCCCAGAAACCGAAAACCGCAACAGGACCAACTGACATTCACACGCACGGCGTCACGTGTGGGGGGCGACCTAAAACGTGGACGGGGGGCGTTGTGTCTCTGGCCGCGTGGCGGTTGCTGACGGAATGGGAAAAGCACGGGCCGCAGGAGCGGCACTGGAACGGAAACACAAAACAATGGGAACACCCAAAATGACAAAAATAGCGAAGACAGCGGCCACGCGGCGCGAAGTACCAACAATATTCAAAGATGAGGAGAACAAGCTACAAGTCACAGTGACTGATGACGATATGATAAAGAACCTGTTTGGTATGAAAACTCGCGCGGCAGCAAACGGCGTTCTAATAACCGGTTTGGGCAGTTTGGGGGGTCGGGGTGACGCTTACTATGGCATGCTAACAAATATGGCTATCGAGATGGAACCTAAGGACGCGGTAGAAGCTATGCTGATAACCCAAATGACCGCGACAAACGCAGCTTTGTCATATGCATTGCAACAGATGGTCGACTCTCCGCAACTGAAACGTGTCGAAGCCTTTGACCGTATTGCAAATAAACTCGCTCGGACGTTCACAATCCAAGTTGAAGCGCTCAAAAAATATCGGGCCAAAGCGCAACAGATTGTCAGGGTGGAGCGGGTAGACGTTCACGAAGGCGGTCAAGCTATTGTTGGTGATGTGACCCATCAGGCGGGGGGGGGGCAGAATGAAAAGTGACATTAACCCCTTGCACCCGACGCAAAGGCTACAAAATGCCCCGCGTTGCACTGCTAAATCAAAGCGCACTGGCTTGCCCTGTCGCTCCCCGGCAGTGCGCGGCTGGCGAGTATGCAGGATGCACGGTGCGGGCGGTGGACAGAAGGCAGGCTCCACCCATCCTCGACATCAGCACGGAGGCTACAGCCGCGATGCCTTGGAGATGCGCAGGCTTGTTACCGCATTAACCCGAAATGCACGTGGTAACTCTGGGGGTATGGATGGCTAGGATTTACTCTTGAGCCAGCATTAGCGCGCACTACGTTAAAACCTGCCTTTAGTGAATGAAGGTAGCGAACGGCCCTGACCGGACCTTTGTACTGGGGGTTGGGGGGCGAAGGAGTGGAGCCAGCGCTCTTGCCAGTCGTGCCAAGCCCAGCGGCTGCTCTGCTGCAGGCGCGAAATGCTGGGGTCGCCCCGCCCGAAGCTGACGCTCGCGGATTATTCCCTCATGCCACTGAACCGGCCCCGGTGCGTGCGTGTCTCTATCACGAGCACGCCGTTCTCCATACCGGCGCGCCGGATCGGCGCCTTGGTCAGAGCCGTACCTAGGGCATGGCCGGTTTCAGACAGAACGCGGACCCCCTTATCTTCGACCAGAAGAACCATTCCCTCGTCTACCAGCAGGCTGCACTTTGCCGCGCAGTCCTGAAGGCCCACGAGACGATCACCGTCCAGCACGTAGAGCCGAGTGGAGGTCTGGATGTAGAGGTAGTGGGCGGTCTCCAAGATCCGAACCGGCGCCGAGCCGACGTCATAGAGGGCGATTGGTCGGCCGGTCTGGTCGATACGCAGAACGCGACCCTCGTCTGTCCCCAACAATACGGTGTCACCGCTTCCCGAGAAGACCGCTGCTAGAATCCTGTCTGGTCCGCCCCCAGACGCGAATGTGATCGTGTCGGAAAAGCGCAAGAGGTCTTCTGCGCTCCCCTTCCCTTGGAGATCATCTTGACTGGCGCCGGTCAGGGTCTCGTAGGCCGTATTCACTGTCTTCATGCGGTCTTCGCTTCCAGGATTGATGTCCGGGTGAAGTTTCCGAACCATTGCCCTGTACCGCTGACGGATCTCTTGTGGTGTGATCGGCATTCGGAGGTCCATTTCCCCGAGGGCCTGCTCGATGTCCGAGGTCGTCCCAACGTGACGACCTATGCCGTCAGCATTGATGGTATGGCTGTAGGTATTCACGGGTCTCGTGGGCATCCGGATCCCCCAAAGCCTCTTCCCATCCCGATCGATGCACCAAGCCTCATCGACATGGGTATAGAGATAGCGATCGCGTTCGGGATTCAGGGCGATGCAGTTTAGAGCTAGGTGCGCTTCACCCCAGAGCACCGCACCCGCCCCGGCCCCATCAAGGTCAAATCGTTTCTGGTTCGCTGCGACTTCGGGTGTGGCCGAGAGGTCTGTCTCGAAGTCGACCTCGAGTTTTTCGTCGTAGACAGTTAAAATGTTCGCCTTCGATCGCGAGGCGAATCCCTTCCCGACGGGATGAACATCAAGGACATATGGCGGTCTTTTCAGACTGCGGACGGTCGGCTTTCCTTCCGCCTCCGGCGTGAACATGGCTGCTCCCGCAGCACCTCGGCTCTCTTTAGACTTCGCGAGATCATCAAAGGACAGAACACCGTCACGGGTCGTGAAGTGCTTGCGGAAAGAGGGATCCGGCCGGTCAGCCGGAACAATGGCCTCGACCGTAAGATCACGCCAGGTGCCATCCGGATCTGAAAACGTTTCCGAAGTGGCTGGTAGGTTCAAAGTACTTGACCAAGAGGCTGGAGAGGGCGGCAGAGGAACCAGGTCAAGTTTGTTGAGGTCCAACTCACGTGCCCGCACGGCCCGTCGCTCCTTCTGGTGAGAGCACGGCCGCAGTGGCTCGATATAAATAGCCGAAGCATCTTCCTCGCTCATCTCCATTCCGGTCATGTATAGCGCGTATGTCTTGCCGCTCTTCGCTCGCGTGATCTCTCCACCTTTCTCGAGCCAGGAAATCAGGTTGCTAACGTGACGGCCATCCTCTTCTCCGAGTTCCGCCTTCATCTTGTTTTGCAGCACCCCCGGTTTCGAGGTGACAACCTGCCGGACACGCTCGAAGAGCTTAATAGCTTGGAGATGTTTCACCGCGTCCGACCGATACGCCTCGAGATATTCGAATTCATTTACGAGATCTCGGACCTTCTCGAGTCCGTTGCGGTCTCTGGTGATGGCCATCATGGTCCCGCCCTGCCGAAGCGCAGGGATGCTAATCTGCAACCGCTCCTCGTCTCCCCGCGGATCCTTAAGCCAGTTTCGGAGGGGCGCGATGCTTTTGCGGGCCGCATCCGCCGCATCCTCGTATCTCCTGTCCGCAATCGCGCTCTCAAGCGCCTCGAGCAGCTTGAAGTAGTTGTTCCCTGGCATCTCGGCCGACATCTTTTCTAGGCTCTGCTTGGCCTCCCGCTCCATGCCCTCGAAGGGGATATTCTCGGATGAGCGATTTCTGTCACCATCGGGCTGCACCGGCTTTCTCTCAACCGAAAGATACTTCCCCTCACCAGCGGCCTTCTCGCCGCCGAAAAGCCTCTTGAATATACCGAACACCCTTACCTCCGAAATGAACGACCAATTTAGGGATAGGGGCACTTTGCGGATGTTGTGTCAATCTAGGAGACTCTATGTTTAACTAATGCGAACGTCGGGGACGAGTTGCCTGCTGCGACTTCGACGAGCGCCAGCTTCAAGTCGCTGCGCGTCATGAAGCAGCAGCGGCGTTCGATTACTTATCAGATCCAAGGCCGGTATTCGTTTCTTCTGCTTCCTTTATTATGCGTTCAAAGGGCCACGTTGTCGTCATGTACTTTCGATAGAAGAGTAGGCCCCGATCCACGACCATGATTGTGTCGGTTAGATCATCGAACGATAGAACAAGGCCTTTACCCCTGTCATCAACCTGAATTTCCCGAAATTTGCGCAGGATTGTGCGCAGGTTGGACTTCTGAATCCGCGATTGTTTTTCGTTTGTTCTCATGTAGATATCATCAAGCGCCAAGCCATCGATAAGTTCCGCATCGGTCGCGTCAACGATAGTCTGCATCGCGTAGGCATATATCTGCGTAGAGTTTTTTCGCTTCCTGATCCCGTCCGAAACATTCTCAGAAAAAAGTTGGTAAACTGCTTCGATTTGTTCGGCGTACGCCATGCCTGCATCAGCTACAGCATTTGTGTTACTAAAGTCTTTGATGACGGACTGTCGCTCGCGCACGTTAAGTATGTCACAGTATGCTAAGACGAGAGACTGAAGGATGCCCACATTGTTAAAACTGTCACGCGCGAGGCTCTTCTTGATTTTAGGTGAAATTTCTATGTTGAGTGCTTTAGCGCCCTTTGTGATCGAAGCCTCAAGCTCAGGAGCGGACCAATAGACTGAAAACTCACGGATACGGCCCGCCACATCAGAATTCAGGTAGGTGATATAGTTCTTGCGGTGCCAGACCCCGACAATCACGAAATAAACGCCATAGTCCCAAAAAGTCTTCAGTTCATGTGCCAGAAGACGCTGAACATCTGCACTAAGATAGTGAAAGTCTTCGATGATGACACGCCGACCAGAAGCTTTAATTACCTTAGAAAGAAAATCGAAATCTAACTCATCATGTCCAACTGTTTTCTTTATTTCAGTTTGCCCAATTGTGCCCTTGGCCTTCGCCTCACCTTTGGCTTTCGCAAGCCAACTCCAACCAATCTCGCTTGATCCTTTGAAAGACAAAGTTGCTTCCCCGGCGGTACTCTTTTCGACGGTTAATGAGATATCCAGGTTCGATAAGACTTGCGTATAGATTTCTTTATTTGTGAATCCCAGTCGACATGAAATGATGTTGGCGTTTTGGAATATCTTTTGTCGCAACCAACTCTTGCCGCTCTTAGACTCTCCACGGAGCGCAATATGCACGTCACGGCCTGCATACTTCGAGATTTGTTCGTCAAGACCGCCTCTGTCGATGTATGAATAATCGTTCACCTCGGTCCGGATACCGAAAACTTCTTCAAGTTTTACATTCACCTCTTAAAAACTCCTGCTAATTTCACCGGAAAAAAGCACATTAGCTCGTCAGTTTCAATCAACGCGTGCCATCATTAGATAAATAGTCAAGCAGAGTGCCGTCGCAAGACAGCTTAATGAGAAATAAAGGAAACCGCTGGGATGCGAACCTCTCGTAGAGCGTTTCAATGCATGGGCTGCGTCGACCGGTTGAGGCCGCCGCTTAAACAGGCCTTGGGGCAATGTCCAGCGAACGGCCATTCCGCCCATATCGACTCCAGCTCCGCTGCCTATGATGAAGACGTTTGCGTTGGTGTCGTCTTAGTGTGAATGCACATTACTTCGCAAATTTTTTTATCATTTGCCTAAAAGACGTCCGATGTAGAAGACTATCGCGAATCAGTCACACCGCCCTGACAAAGCCAGCCATAAAAATTTTTCTTCAAGCACTTAATCGAGGATGGGGTTCTTTTGGGCAAATCCGGTCGGCCGTCGCTCAACCTGTTTGAGCAAAAGATCTTAGGGGGATATTTGGGGGGATACAAAAACTAAATCTTTTATTTTATGATTACAAATCAACACATTACGCGATTTATGTGGTGCCCAGAAGAGGACTCGAACCTCCACGTCCATACAGACACCAGCACCTGAAGCTGGCGCGTCTACCATTCCGCCATCTGGGCACAGATTACGTGATATTGGCTTTAAGTCTGTCTCGCCGACCTGTCAACGCGATTCCGAAGTGTTTTCCTAAGTACAAATGTCGAATAGGTATTTTTGAACCAAAGAAGCGAGGGGACTGCGCCTATATGCGCCTTGTTTATCAAGGGGCACGCAGGTAAAGGCACAGAATACATCTCATTCGAGGGAACTCAGCCATGTCCAAACTTGTCACTGTTTACGGCGGATCCGGTTTTGTCGGACGCTATATAGCGCGGCGTTTGGCCAAGGATGGTTGGCGTGTGCGGGTTGCGGTTCGTAATCCCAATGAGGCGATGTTTGTGAAGCCTTACGGGGCTGTCGGGCAGGTAGAGCCTGTGTTTTGCAACATTCGTGATGACGAGTCTGTTCGGTCTGTGATGCACGGTTCAGATGCAGTGGTAAACTGCGTGGGTGTGTTGGACGAGATCGGCAAGAATACGTTTGAGGCCGTGCAGGCCGGTGGCGCAGAACGGATCGCTCGGATCGCCGCGTTGATGGGTGTTCGGGCAATGGTGCAGATGTCCGCCATCGGTGCTGACGCCGATAGTGAAAGCGAATATGCACGCACGAAGGCCGCAGGCGAGGCGGGGGTTCTGGCCCATATGCCGAATGCGATGATCCTGCGTCCATCAATTATATTTGGCGATGAAGACGGGTTTTTCAATCGCTTTGCAGGCATGTCGCGGTTTGGTCCGGTGTTGCCGATTGTGGGCGCGGATACGAAATTCCAACCAGTTTATGTCGATGATGTTGCGGCTGCCGCTGTCATGGGTGTGCAAGGCCGCGCGACGGGTGTGTTTGAGCTTGGCGGGCCAAGTGTACACACGATGCGCAAGTTGATGAACGAAATGTTGGCGATCATTCGCCGTCGTCGTTTGGTCCTGAATATCCCGTTTTTTGCCGCAAGGATGATGGCGTTCGGGTTTAAGGTAGGGCGCACTTTGTCGCTGGGTCTGGTGCGTGGTCCTATTACGGCTGATCAGGTGAAAAACCTACGGATAGATAACGTCGTGTCCGACGGTGCGCAGAGCTTTGAGGCGCTGGGCATTACTCCGACTGCGATGGAAGCTGTCTTGCCTGACTACCTGTGGCGGTTCCGCCCAAGTGGGCAGTATGACGCTATCAAGGAAAGCGCCAAGAATTTGAAGACGTAGGAGTTTCTGCGAACCCCCTGAAGCAAAGAAAACGCCAAGAATCTTAGGACCTAGCTCGTAGTCGTGATCGAAGTTCATTCTCGATGAATGTTTTGCTCGACTGCGAAACGCTAGGCGTAAGCAATGCCAAGCAGCACGATGCCTAGAATGACTCGGTAGATCACGTAGGGTGTGAAGCTGACGGATCGCAGCAAGCGCATCATCAAGGACAGCGCGACGAGGGCGGCGAAGAACGCAAGTATGGCGGCAATTGCGCCGTCTTTTGCGGCTTGGGCATCGGCGTCAATTGCGACCTCGGCCCCAAGTAAAACACCGGATGCGATGATGGTTGGGATCGACATCAGCATGGAGAGCTTTGCGCTGTCTTCGCGTTTGTAGCCCAGACGTCGCGCGGCGGTGATGGTGATGCCGGATCGTGATGTACCCGGGATGAGGGCTATAGCCTGCCACAGCCCCATGGCGAGGGCGTGGCGTAGTGTCCACTGGTCTGCCTCGCGTTGGGTTTTGACGGTTTGATCCGCCCAATACAGCACAAGGCCGAATATCAGCATGGTCCAGCCGATGACTGTGATGTTGCGCATCATGTCATCAAGACCCGTTAGTTTTAGGATCACTCCGAATATCACCACTGGAATCGTCGCGATGATGAGGCAGAGCGCCATAAACGCACCTGACGTATCGATTTTGCCGCGCAGAACGCGGGGCAGGCCGATCAAGGCGGCGCTGGTATCTTTCCAGAAGTATATGATCACCGCGAACAATGTGCCGACGTGCACAGCGACGTCGATAACCTGTCCCTGATCAGCCATTCCGGTCAGTTGCGGCAGTAAAATAAGGTGTCCTGACGATGACACGGGCAGGAATTCAGTGATTCCCTGGATGAGCGCAGCAAGCAGGAGGGTTAGGAAGGGCATTGGAACCTCTTATTCGGTGAGGCCTTTCTAATCCAACAGAACCGCAGGGAAAGACCCATTATAGTTCCGGATCGGCCCTATAATGGGCGTAGGTATTGACAATTCACCGCCAGTTGGAGAAAATAAACCATAAATAGGTATCTAGTACTGACTTTGTTTCTGAAATAGACGAAACAAAAGGTTGGTTTGGAATTCGATTGGGAGAATGTCGCGTGGCTGGTCAAAAGATGTTGAAGTTTACGAATGTTGAGCGGGACATGCCGGAGAAGCGTACGCCCAATCTACGTAAAGAAGATTTCGGAGAGATTTACGCGGAGTACGCTACGGCCAAAGCAGCCGAGCAGGCGAGCCGTTGTAGTCAATGCGGCGTGCCGTATTGCCAGACTCATTGCCCGTTGCACAACAACATTCCCGATTGGCTACGCTTGACCGCCGAGGGTCGGTTGGAAGAAGCCTATGAAATGGCGCAGGCGACCAACACGTTCCCCGAGATTTGTGGCCGTATTTGCCCGCAGGATCGCCTTTGTGAAGGCAACTGTGTGATCGAAACGGCGGGTCATGGCACTGTCACCATCGGGTCGGTTGAAAAGTACATTACCGACACGGCGTTCGATAAAGGCTGGGTCAAACCGATCCGCCCGCATACCGAACGCGCCGAGAGTGTTGGCATTATTGGCGCTGGGCCCGGTGGGCTTGCTGCGGCGGATATGCTGCGCCGTCAGGGTGTGCAGGTGACAGTTTATGATCGCTACGACCGCGGCGGCGGTTTGATGATGTACGGCATCCCCGGATTCAAGCTTGAGAAAGACATTGTCATGCAGCGCATGGCGCAGCTGGAAGATGGTGGCGTCGAGTTTGTATTGAACTGTGACGTCGGGGATGACCTGAGCTTTGACGCCATTCGCGGCAAGCACGAGGCCGTGCTGATTGCCACAGGCGTCTATAAAACAAGGGCTTTGCAGGCGCCCGGTGCGGGTGCGGAGGGCATTGTGCGGGCGATTGATTATCTTACTGCCAGCAATCGCAAATCGTTCGGGGATGATGTCGAAGAATTCGACAACGGTGAGCTGAACGCCAAAGGCAAGAAGGTCGTCGTGATCGGTGGTGGCGACACGGCGATGGACTGCGTGCGCACGGCGATCCGTCAGGACGCGGTGTCGGTGAAGTGTTTGTATCGTCGTGATGAAGCCAACATGCCAGGATCGATGCGCGAAGTTCAGAACGCCAAAGAAGAAGGTGTTGAGTTTGTTTGGTTGAGCGCGCCGAAGGGATTCTCTTCCAGTTTGCGCACCTCTGATGCGACGGCGGATCAGGTGGATGGCGTGATGGTGCAAAAAATGCGTCTTGGTGCGCCGGACGCTACGGGCCGTCAGATGCCAGAATTGATTGAAGGCAGCGATTATATCGAAGAGGCCGATCTGGTTGTTCAGGCGCTGGGCTTTGAACCCGAAGACATCCCGACGCTTTGGGGTGTGCCTGAATTGGAAGTGACCCGTTGGGGCACGATCAAGGCGGAATTTACCACAGGGCAAACCAGCCTTGAGGGTGTCTATGCTGCGGGCGACATTGTGCGCGGTGCATCATTGGTGGTTTGGGCCATTAAAGACGGGCGCGACGCGGCTGAGGCCATTCTGGAATACGTCAATCAGGGCGCTGCGTTGGCAGCTGAGTAGGTCGCACAAAGCGTACACAGTCTGTACACAACCTGTACACCAACTGTGTGGCAGCGAGGTGCACGATAAGTCAGCGTGGCTGACGTGGAGGGTTAAGAAATGATGAATACAACATTGGCAGTATTGATTGGGACGACCGTTTTAGGAACATCCCTCATTGGGTTGGCGGCCCCTGTTGCCGCGCAAGAATTTTCGCTGCCGCAAGGATGCGAAGGCTATCTGACGATCCAAAGTTCTAGTTGTTCTGTGTCGCATTATTTCCGCTGCGATGAAGACCAGAACGGCGAGCAGCGCCGAGCTCCGTTGATCCGATGTCGATGACCGAGCTAATGACGAGCGATATCGACACATGGGATTTTACGACGGAAAGCCGTGAGATTGGTGACAGTCAGTACGTTGGTTTTGACCGCCTGACGGGCGAGAGTGTTGTGATCGATGGAGTGACGTTGCTGCGCACGCAATATGAACTGACGGCCTTCGATGCCGAAGGGACCGAAATGTGGAAAAGCGAAGGTGCCGAGTACGTCAGCCGCGAGTGGCGCATGTTTATCGGCGGGTTGAGCAGCTACATCACGTCTGACGATCAGTTCGACAGTGATGACACGCCCGTTGAATTCATAAATCCGGGTGAGCCGGGCTATCTGTCAGTGAACCCGAAATTCGGCTGCGGCGTCGAAATGTCGCTCAATGATCTGCCACACAGCCAGACAATTTTGACCAATTACTAAGATGGTCCCCCCGAATGGGCTGGGACAAGGAGAGATGACATGACCAAGTATGATGACGCATGGGTAGCCGCCGAGCAGGCGAAGCGCGATTTTATGGCCGAGAATGGTCTGTATTCGCATGACGATGAGAAGGCCAGTTGCGGTGTTGGTCTGGTTGTGTCGATTGATGGTCAATCGTCGCGCGCGGTGGTCGAAAATGGCATCGCCGCGCTTAAGGCGATCTGGCATCGCGGTGCTGTTGATGCGGATGGCAAAACCGGTGACGGCGCGGGTATTCACGTGCAAATTCCGGTGGCGTTTTTCTATGATCAAGTGGAACGCACAGGGCATATTCCGCGCAAGAACGAATTGCTCGCAGTGGGGCAGATATTCTTGCCGCGTACGAATTTCGGGGCGCAGGAAACCTGTCGCACGATCGTGGAATCCGAAGTTCTGCGCATGGGGTATTATATCTACGGCTGGCGTCACGTGCCGGTCAACATATCCGTGCTTGGCGACAAGGCGAACGCAACCCGCCCAGAGATCGAACAGATCCTGATTTCCAATTCCAAGGGCGTGGACGAAGAAACGTTCGAGCGAGAGCTGTATGTGATCCGCCGTCGGATCGAAAAAGCCGCTGCCGCTGCGGGTGTTGGTCAATTGTATCTGGCGTCGCTTTCGTGCCGCAGCATCATCTATAAGGGCATGATGCTGGCGCAGGACGTAGCCGAGTTCTACCCCGACCTGATGGATGAGCGGTTCGAGTCTGCATTCGCGATTTATCACCAGCGGTATTCAACCAATACGTTCCCGCAGTGGTGGCTTGCGCAGCCGTTCCGCATGTTGGCCCACAACGGTGAGATCAACACGCTGAAGGGCAATCTCAACTGGATGAAGTCCCACGAGATCCGCATGGCGTCGGGCACGTTTGGTGACATGGCCGAAGATATTAAGCCGATTGTCGCAAGCGGGTCGTCGGATTCCGCCGCACTTGATGCGGTGTTTGAAGTTCTGGTGCGCGCTGGGCGGTCTGCGCCGATGGCAAAGACGATGCTGGTGCCAGAAAGCTGGTCCAAACAGGCGACTGAATTGCCGCAAGCTTGGCGTGATATGTATTCGTATTGTAATTCAGTGATGGAACCATGGGACGGCCCTGCGGCGCTTGCGATGACCGATGGTCGTTGGGTTTGCGCCGGTCTGGATCGCAACGGACTTCGACCGATGCGCTATGTCGTGACGGGGGATCGCTTGCTGATTGCCGGGTCCGAGGCCGGAATGGTGCCGATTGATGAGGCAAATGTCGTCGAGAAAGGCGCGCTTGGCCCAGGTCAAATGATCGGTGTTCATATGGGTAAAGGCGAACTTTATCACGACGAGGAATTAAAGAACAAAATGTCGGCCGCGCTCCCGTTCGGGGAATGGGTTGGTAAAATCAATGAACTGGACAATGATCTTGCTGCGGTCACAGAGGCGCCGATCTATTCCGGTGGTGAGTTGCGCAAGCGCCAGATTGCGGCTGGCTACACGATTGAGGAGCTGGAAAATATTCTGGCACCGATGGCCGAGGACGGCAAAGAAGCGCTGGCATCGATGGGCGATGACACGCCGTCTGCGGTCTTGAGCGAAAAGTACCGCCCGCTGAGCCACTTCTTTCGCCAAAACTTTAGCCAAGTCACCAACCCGCCAATCGACTCCTTGCGCGAATTCCGCGTGATGAGCCTGAAGACGCGTTTTGGGAACCTAAAGAACGTGCTGGATGAGGACAGCAGCCAGACGGAGATTTTGGTTCTGGATTCACCGTTTGTCGGCAACGCCCAGTGGGATGTGCTGCAAACCTTGTTCAATGCGACCTGCGTCGAGATTGATTGTACTTTTCCTGCTGGTTCCGAAGCGGGCGATCTGAGCAAAGGCCTAGAGCGTATCCGCGCCGAGGCTGAGGACGCTGTGCGATCGGGTGCGGGGCATTTGACCCTAACAGATCAACATCAAGGTGAGGGCCGCGTGCCTATGCCGATGATTTTGGCGACCTCGGCGGTTCATTCTTGGCTGACTCGGAAAGGATTGCGGACGTTTACATCGCTCAATGTGCGGTCTGCGGAATGTATCGATCCGCATTATTTTGCCGTTCTGATTGGCTGTGGCGCGACGGTTGTGAACGCCTATCTGGCCGAAGATTCGCTGGATGACCGGATCGAACGCGGTTTGCTGGATTGCACCCTGACCGAGGCCGTCATGCGCTATCGGACGGCGATTGATCAGGGTCTGTTGAAGATCATGGCGAAGATGGGGATTTCAGTGATTTCTTCGTATCGGGGTGGTTTGAACTTTGAGGCTGTCGGGTTGTCGCGCGCAATGGCTGCCGAATATTTCCCCGGCATGCAGAGCCGGATTTCGGGAATCGGTGTGACGGGCATTCAACGCAAAGCGGAGCAGGTGCATAAATCCGGTTGGCTTGGTGGCGTCGATGTGTTGCCGATTGGTGGCTTCTACAAGGCGCGGCGTTCCGGTGAAAAGCATGCGTGGGAAGCGGGAACGATGCATCTGTTGCAGCAGGCCTGCAATCGCGCGTCCTATGAGCTCTGGAAGCAATATTCGACGGCGATGCAATCCAACCCGCCGATCCATTTGCGTGATTTGTTGGCCGTAAAGCCGATGGGTAAGAAAGTTCCGATTGAGGAAGTTGAAAGCATCACATCGATCCGCAAGCGGTTCGTGACACCTGGTATGTCGCTGGGTGCGTTGTCGCCAGAGGCGCATAAAACGCTGAGCGTGGCGATGAACCGGATCGGCGCGAAATCGGATTCTGGCGAGGGCGGCGAAGATCCGGCGCACTTTGTGCCTGAAGCCAATGGCGATAACCCAAGCGCAAAGATCAAGCAGGTCGCGTCGGGTCGGTTTGGTGTCACGGCGGAATACCTGAACCAATGCGAGGAGCTTGAGATTAAGGTCGCGCAGGGGGCAAAGCCTGGTGAAGGCGGTCAGTTGCCCGGCATGAAAGTGACGGAGCTGATTGCGCGTTTGCGCCATTCGACGCCCGGTGTGACGCTAATTTCACCGCCGCCGCACCACGACATCTATTCCATCGAAGATTTGGCGCAGCTGATCTACGATCTTAAGCAGATCAACCCGCGTGCAAAGGTGACGGTCAAACTGGTGGCATCCAGCGGCGTCGGCACGATTGCGGCTGGCGTGGCTAAAGCCAAGGCCGATGTGATCCTGATTTCCGGCCATAATGGTGGGACCGGTGCGTCGCCTGCGTCGTCGATTAAATACGCTGGTTTGCCATGGGAAATGGGCCTGACGGAGGCGCATCAGGTTCTCGCGATGAACAACCTGCGTGAACGCGTGACGCTGCGCACAGACGGTGGTTTGCGCACAGGGCGCGACATTGTCATGGCTGCGATGTTGGGTGCGGAAGAATATGGCATCGGCACCGCTGCATTGATCGCCATGGGCTGTATTATGGTGCGTCAGTGCCAGTCAAATACCTGCCCCGTCGGTGTGTGTACGCAGGACGACGCGTTGCGCGATAAGTTTACGGGCAATGCGGACAAGGTCGTGAACCTGATCACATTCTACGCCACCGAAGTGCGCGAAATTCTTGCTGAGATTGGCGCGCGATCGATGGATGAGATTATCGGACGTGCGGATTTGCTGGCGCAAGTGTCGCGCGGATCAGCGCATCTGGATGATCTTGATCTCAACCCGCTGTTGATTACCGTCGATGGTGCGAAAGAGATTGTTTATGACCGCAACAAGCCGCGCAATCCGGTGCCTGATACGCTGGACGCGCAGATCGTCAAGGACGCAGCACGCTTCCTTGAGGACGGTGAGAAGATGCAGCTAGAATATGCAGTGCAGAACACGTTGCGATCTATTGGGACGCGGATATCGAGCCACATTGTCAAGAATTTCGGTATGCGCAACAACCTCCAGCCAAACCATCTGACGGTGAAGTTAAAGGGGTCGGCTGGGCAGTCATTGGGGGCATTCGCAGCGCCCGGATTGAAGTTGGAGGTGTCCGGTGATGCCAACGATTACGTTGGTAAGGGCCTAAGTGGCGGTACGATTGTTGTGCGGCCACCGATGAATTCACCGCTGATCGCGAGTGAAAATACAATCATCGGCAACACGGTCCTGTATGGCGCGACAGAAGGTTATCTGTTCGCCGCCGGTCGGGCTGGAGAGCGGTTCGCCGTTCGAAATTCTGGCGCGAAAGCTGTGATTGAGGGCTGCGGTTCAAACGGGTGTGAATACACCACGGGTGGTGTCGCAGTGATACTAGGCTCGATTGGTGCGAACTTTGGTGCGGGTATGACAGGTGGGATGGCGTATTTGTACGATCCAGAACGCCAGACCGCGCCGCTGATCAATATGGAAACGCTGGTGACGTGTGGTGTGACTGTGGACCATTGGGAACATCAGCTTAAAGGTTTGATAGTGCGTCACCTTGCAGAAACGGGGAGTCGTAAGGCCGCCGATATCTTGCAGCATTGGGAGCTTGAGCGCGGACATTTTGTGCAGGTTTGCCCCAAGGAGATGTTGGTGCATCTGGCGGCGCCATTGACCCACGAACAGGCAGCAATTCCGGCTGAATGAGCTAGATAAATAAGGCAATCGCCGCCACAGTTGCGGCGGCGATTGTTTTATTGTTTCCAGATTGCGTGAAGCTGTCACCATATTTGAAACAATTATAACCTATTGAAATTTAAATATTTTTATTATTGCGAGGCATTTTGGCTGCGTGCGATGCTTCGTTGTTATACCTTGGGCAAGCCTTAATTTTTCGTAACTCCCAAGCACCCCAGCCGATAACGGGTTTTTGTCAGTTTTGATGTGAGTCTCCTTGGCCATTAGGCGCATGAATTTTCTGTTGTGGTCTGAATTTCGCGGCGCTGTGACGATTTCTCTGAATCATTGGTGGAATGGACCAAGTTACTGCTCTTGAACAACTCCTCGCCACGGCTCTGCGCAGGATCGCCGAGTTGGAAGCCGCGTTGGCGAGCATGGCGCAAGAGAATGCGGATCTGCGGCGTCAGTTGGTTAAGAACAGCAGTAATAGCAGCAAGCCGCCTTCGAGTGATGGGTTGAAGAAGCCGGTACCGCGTAGCCTGCGTGGTAAGTCCGGTAAGAAAAGTGGTGGTTAAGTTGGCCACCGAGGCGACACCCTACGTCAGACAGCAACGCTGAGAACGGCAGTGCAAAAGTGAGCCACGGAAGTGGCAGGATTATCTTGCTGCAGGCAAAGTAAAACTTTGCCACTTTAGTCTTTTCTGTTTTCAGGGAGGGCGGGGGTATTTTCAGCGTGGAACTTTACAGAAAGGTCCGCCTCGCACGTCGAGGTGGCATGAGCGAACGAGCAGCAGCCGTTCATTTTGGGATATCGCGCGCGAGCGTGAAGAAGATGATGAGCTTTTCGGTTCCGCCCGGATATCAACGAACTGCGAAGATCAAGCGGCCCAAGCTTGATGGCTTTACCGGCTTCATTGATCAATGGCTGCAAGACGATCTCAGCCGGAACCGTAAGCAACGTCACACGGCCAAGCGCATTTTTGAACGTCTGCGGGACGAGCATCAATTTCGAGGCGGGCAAACCACGGTCAAGAACTATGTCCGGGAACATGGCCGCCACCATCGAGAGATGTTTGTCCCACTGGCACATGCGCCTGGCCACGCTCAGGCGGATTTTGGCGAAGCGATGGTCGTGATCGGCGGTGTGGAGCAGAAGGCACATTTCTTTGCACTGGATCTGCCCTACAGCGACGCATGCTTTGTGCGTGCTTATCCTGCAGCGGTCTCCGAGGCCTGGGTTGATGGCCATGTCCATGCCTTTGCCTTCTTCGGGCGGGTGCCGCAGTCGGTTCTCTACGACAACGACCGGTGCCTTGTTGCGAAGATCCTGCCAGACGGTTCACGCAAGCGGACCAAACTGTTCAGCGGGTTTCTGTCGCATTACTTCATCCAGGATCGTTATGGTCGCCCGGGCAAGGGCAACGATAAAGGCGCCGTTGAGGGTCTGGTCGGATATGCCCGGCGCAACTTCATGGTGCCCATCCCTCATTTTGCCACGTGGGAGGCATTCAATCTTTGGCTGGAAGAGCAATGCCGCAAGCGCCAGAACGATGTCTTGCGCGGGCATAGCGACAGCATCGGGCAACGCTTGGCCCGCGATCTTGAGGCCATGATGGATCTGCCAGCATCTCCGTTCGATGCCTGTGATCAGGCCAGCGGCCAAGTGAACTCGCAAGCATTGGTGCGCTATAAAACCAACGATTATTCCGTTCCGGTTGCCTATAGCCATCGTGACGTCTGGCTACGCGGCTATGTCGATCAGGTTGTGATTGGCTGTGGTGGCGACGTCATTTCCCGCCACCCAAGGTGCTGGGACCGCGAAGACATGGTCTTTGACCCGATCCACTACTTGCCCCTGCTGGAGCAGAAGGCGGGCGCATTGGATCAAGCCGCCCCTTTGGCGGGCTGGGACTTGCCGGACGAATTTGCGACCCTGCGCCGCTTGATGGAAGCCCGAATGATCAAGGCGGGGCGGCGTGAGTATGTACAGGTCTTGCGGCTGCTGGAGACCTTCGAGATGGGGGACCTGCACATCGCCATCAAAAACGCGCTGCGCATGGGCGCAATTGGCTTTGATGCCGTCAAACATCTTGTGCTTTGCCAAGTCGAGCAGCGGCCACCCAAGCTGGATCTGGATGTCTATCCCTATCTGCCCAAGGCCAATGTCGGCACAACATCTGCAGCCAGTTACATGTCCTTGATGCGGGGGCAATCAGCATGACTGAAGCTCCCCAAATCCTTCTGGACCACCGCCTCAAATCGCTGCGGCTGCCGACCGTTCTGCGGGAATACAGCAAACTGGCCAAGCAAGCCGCAGCCGAGGGACTGGACCATGTGCAATTCCTTGCACGTCTAATCGAACTGGAGATGATTGACCGGGAACGCAGGATGATCGAGCGCAGGATCAAAGCCGCAAAGTTCCCAGCCGTTAAAAGTCTGGACAGCTTCGATTTCAAGGCGATCCCCGCCCTGAACAAGATGCAGGTGCTGGAGTTGGCGCGTTGCGAATGGATCGAACGGCGTGAGAATGTCATCTCGCTTGGCCCCTCGGGCACCGGCAAGACCCATGTCGCCTTGGGCCTTGGCCTATCAGCATGCCAGAAAGGCATGTCCGTTGGATTTGTCACCGCCGCCGCACTCGTCCATGAGCTGATGGAGGCCAGAGACGAACGCAGACTGCTACGGCTTCAAAAGCAGATGGTGGGTTACAAGCTGCTGATCATCGACGAGTTGGGCTTTGTGCCACTGAGCAAAACCGGCGCTGAGCTGCTGTTTGAATTGATCTCCCAACGCTACGAGCGCAGATCCACGCTAATCACAAGCAACCTGCCATTCGACGAATGGACAGAAACATTTGGGTCAGAACGCCTGACAGGCGCACTCCTCGACCGCCTGACCCACCACGTCAACATCCTAGAGATGAATGGCGAAAGCTACCGCCTTGGTCAGAGTAAGGCGCGTCAGGCAACGCCCAAAACCTGAACCTCAATCAGCATAGATTGGCCCTGACGGGCCAAAGCATCCGGGCAAACGCCAGCTATATGACAAGCGCAGCTGCCCGGATGCTGGCGCTCGTCTATACGCTGATTGTCCCAACCCCAAAGTGGCAACATTTTGCGCTGACCTTTGGCTCACTTTTACTCTGCCGTTGACAATGGAGCATCCTACATCGAATGGTTTGCCGAAGAAGCCAAGCGCATCTACGGAGACGTGATTCCGGGGCACCAGCCTGATAAGCGGATCGTCGTTATCAAGCAGCCAGTTGGCGTAGTCGGATCCATCACACCATGGAATTTTCCCAATGCGATGATTGCACGCAAGGTGGCACCTGCCTTGGCAGTAGGTTGTACATTTGTAGCGCGTCCGGCAGAGTTGACGCCTTTGTCAGCTCTTGCGATGGCCCTTTTAGGCGAACGTGCAGGAATACCTGGCGGCGTTTTCAGCGTCATCCCAAGCAGTAACTCTTCTGCAGTCGGCAAGGAGCTCTGCGCAAACACCAAAGTAGCTAAGATCACATTCACTGGATCAACCCGAGTGGGTAAGATCCTGATGGAGCAAGCGGCGTCAACTGTCAAAAAAGTCTCAATGGAACTGGGTGGAAATGCGCCATTCATTGTCTTCAATGATGCTAATGTTGACGCAGCTGTTGAGGGGGCTTTGGAGCTATGCTTGAATTTGGGTGACGCGCATCATTAGGCGGCGTGGTTTTCGGTGTCACCGGTCACTTCGACACCGTCGTTGAATTTGATGCCATCGATGACTTTTGGCAACTGGTTTCTACCCTTGAGCCTCAACCATTTCTTTGATGCGGCCTGAATGAGGGTAAAAACCATCAGCTTTGCAGTTTTTTGCGACAGTGCGCCTTTGGTACGAACCGTTCTGTGTCGGACGGTGGCAAACACGCTTTCTATAGGGTTTGAAGTGCGTAGATGGCCCCAATGTTCCGCCGGAAAATCAAAGAATGCGAGCATCGCGTCTTGATCCTTGATTAGACATGCAACGCCCTTTGGATATTTGACCTCATATTTCTCAGAGAACACTGCCAGCGCCGCTTCTGCTTCTTTGCGCGTCCCTGCGTGCTGGATGTTATCCAGATCTGACTTCACAGCCGGTGCCATCTGCTTGGGAAAACAATTCAGAACATTCTTCACCTTATGCACCCAACACCGTTGGTGTTTTGTGCCTAGAAATGCCCTGTCCAGCGCGTTCCAAAACCCCATGGCCCCGTCACCAACCGCAATTTCCGGTGCGACGGACAACCCACGACTTTTTATGTCGGTCAGTAACTCATGCCAACTCTGTGCGCTCTCCCGCAGACCGACCTGAAAGCCGATCAATTCTTTCTTGCCCTCCGGTGTTGCACCGATGATCACCAGCATGCATTCGGCATTTTCTTCCATCCGGGCCTGAAGATAGACGCCATCGGCCCAGATGTAGACATAGTGACGAGCAGAGAGATCACGCCGGGTCCAGGTGTCATATTGTGCCTGCCATCCAGCCGTCAGTCGCGAAATGACGCTTGGCGAAAGGTTCGGCGCGTCGGTGCCCATAATGGCTGACAGCGCTTCTTGAAAATCACCCGTTGAAATGCCTTTCAGATAAAGCACCGGCAACAAGGCATCTAAGCTTACCGAGCGGCGCGCCCATTTCGGCAGTATGTTCGATGTAAAGCGGATTTTTTTGGACGGATCAGGTGTTGCCAGCCGGTCGCGCACCTTGGGCCGCTGGACATCCAGAGAACCAATGCCGGTCTGGATCTGCCGTTCAGGGCCAAATCCATGCCGCACAATCCGCTGGCGGCCATCCTCCAGCTGTTCATCTGCAAAGCTGGCGACAAATGCATCAGCTTCGGCTTTCAGCGCTTCCGCCAACATCCGGCGGGCACCCTCCCGTGCAAGCTCTGTCAACGGATCTACGATCGTTTCCGATTGGTGGAACGGCAGGATCTGTGTATCGTTCTTCATAGGCGTATTGCTCCTTGTGAGGTTCTGGCCGGCTTTGACACCTGCCACAATACGCCGCCTTTCAAATCACGCCATCACCCAAATTCCACCATAACTCGGGCTTTGATTGCGAAGTTCCGCAACGCTGGTCAAACATGTGTTTGTGCCAACAGACTCTACGTGCAGTCTGGTGTCTACGAAGAATTCTCCAAAAAACTTGCGGATCGGGTCTCGGCTGTCAATATCGGGGATGGCTTTGTTGATGGCGTGACAGTTGGTCCTCTCATCAATGAGGCGGCCTTGCAGAAAGTAGAAACTCATCTGTCTGATGCGGTAGCAAAAGGGGCAACCCCGATTACAGGTGGCCAACGCCACGCGTTGGGTGGCACCTTCTTTGAGCCGACTGTCGTGACCGGCATGACCAAAGAGATGCTTGTGTCTCATGAGGAAACGTTTGGTCCGATTGCCCCACTCTTCGAGTTTGAAACAGAAGATGAAGCCGTCGCACTTGCGAATGATACAGAGTTTGGTCTCGCAGGTTATTTCTACTCAAATGACATTAGACGCGTCTGGCGCGTCGCCGAACGTTTGGAAACTGGCATGGTTGGTATCAACACAGGCCTTATCTCAACCGAGGTAGCTCCGTTTGGTGGAGTCAAACAGTCTGGCCAAGGGCGTGAAGGCTCCAAGTACGGCGCTGATGACTACCTTGAGCTCAAATACATGTGCTTCGGCGAGATCAAATAGCGATCTTTCGCGAACTTTATTCCTCGGTTTCATTTTGGGCATGCGCGTCTTGCGCAGAGCCCTCAGAATTCTCAAGTGCAAGACGCGCTTCTGCTGGTGTTTGGTTTCCCAGCGATGAGTGCGGTCTGACGTTGTTGTATGCAGTGGGACCACTTATTCGAACAGTTTTGCGGCCTTGTTGCATAGATCGGCGGTTGGCTGGTACTGACGCGGTTTGTTCCCATCAGGATGTTGTGAATGCCGCTGTCGTTGTACCCTAATTAATCAGATTCTAAGGATTGAGCCGCGTTTCGGGCGCTTTTGTATCCTTAATTAAAACACATCCACAGGCTCGTTATCGATTTTGATTGAACCCGCTTAGCTCCTTTTTGGCCATCCAGATTGCGTCCCCTCGGGTGAGAAGTTGCAGTCGACCAGCGGCGGGACCAAGTTCTTCAATCGCCTGCTTGGCGGCTGCGAGTGCACTTGATGAGACCTCTTTGGCTGATGTTGCTCCGGTGCGGTATTTTGGGGATGTTTCGCCATTGAAGCGCACCTGTAGATTCTCGTCCAATTCTTCCGATTGCGCCACTATCTTTGCAATAACCTCTCGATTCTGTGGGAACACACGGCTCAAATGACGTGCTGGGGCGGCATTCTTTCGAGGACCCGGTACTGCTTTCAACAATGTATGCGACATACACGTTACAATCGCTGCCAGCATCGTGAACCGGACGACCTTGTTGCCTGAGGTCAGTGATGTGGGTTGTGCCAAATCCCGAGCGCGCAACACATAGAATGCACGGCCAAGTCGTCGACCGAGCCGTAGATCGGCATCACAAAAGGCTAATTTCAGGACTTCAGCACCACGATTTGCACGACGTAGTATTTTTTCAAGAACGATTTCGGCGTCCGCAGAGTGCAGCGGTACTAGTTCCCGTCCGCACCTCTCGCAAGTGGTTGCCCATACGAAACGCCAGTGTCGCAGAACAAGATCGGGTGTTTGCGAAGTGCAACCTGCACATTTCTGGAAATCGTGTTGAGACACGTACTGGACTTCAAAGCGAATGCCATCTGGGAGCGTCATGGCCGTGACTTCGCTGGCTGTTTGCTGAACCAACAAACTCAAGTGACCCAAGTTTACGTTTCCAAGTTCTGCCACCGTTTCCGGTGCCCCGCCCTGCTCAAACCCGAGATAGCCGTTAAACTCTTTGAAGGAGCAGTGATTGGCCCGTGCTATGCGACCCAATCATTTGTCGGAATGGCGTCGCATGGCTCGCGAGGGCAAATTAGTTTTGCCTGACCTTTCGGGTGCGGCCTTTGTTCCGATCGAAGTCATTCAAAAACCGACGCCGGTTGCTGAACCCACGCCGGCACAGCAAACGTTGGATTTGATCAAGGGGGATATTACGATCCGGTTGGATACAAGCACGACACCTGAACGTATTGCCCAGGTCGCGGCTGCACTGTGATCCACCCGTCGCACGGCGTGCAGATCTTTGTCGCGACCAAACCGGTCGACTTTCGTAAAGGCCATGACGGTTTGGCCGCGCTGGTGCAGAGCCATTTGCACAAGAAGCCCTTTGATGGCGCGGTCTATGTCTTCCGTGCCAAACGGGCGGATCGCCTCAAGATGATTTGGTGGGACGGAACCGGCCTGGTCATGGCGTACAAGCGGCTTGAGCAGAATGCGTTCAAATGGCCTGCCATCAAGGACGGCGTTTTGCGGCTGGATCCAGCGCAGTTTGAGGCACTGTTTGCGGGTCTGGATTGGCGTCGCGTGACCGCATTGGAGACCCGTCCACCGGCTGCGGCTGTCAACGGCAGAGTAAAAGTGAGCCAAAGGTCAGCGCAAAATGTTGCCACTTTGGGGTTGGGACAATCAGCGTATAGACGAGCGCCAGCATCCGGGCAGCCGCGCTTGTCATATAGCTGGCGTTTGCCCGGATGCTTTGGCCCGTCAGGGCCAATCTATGCTGATTGAGGTTCAGGTTTTGGGCGTTGCCTGACGCGCCTTACTCTGACCAAGGCGGTAGCTTTCGCCATTCATCTCTAGGATGTTGACGTGGTGGGTCAGGCGGTCGAGGAGTGCGCCTGTCAGGCGTTCTGACCCAAATGTTTCTGTCCATTCGTCGAATGGCAGGTTGCTTGTGATTAGCGTGGATCCGCGCTCGTAGCGTTGGGAGATCAATTCAAACAGCAGCTCAGCGCCGGTTTTGCTCAGTGGCACAAAGCCCAACTCGTCGATGATCAGCAGCTTGTAACCCACCATCTGCTTTTGAAGCCGTAGCAGTCTGCGTTCGTCTCTGGCCTCCATCAGCTCATGGACGAGTGCGGCGGCGGTGACAAATCCAACGGACATGCCTTTCTGGCATGCTGATAGGCCAAGGCCCAAGGCGACATGGGTCTTGCCGGTGCCCGAGGGGCCAAGCGAGATGACATTCTCACGCCGTTCGATCCATTCGCAACGCGCCAACTCCAGCACCTGCATCTTGTTCAGGGCGGGGATCGCCTTGAAATCGAAGCTGTCCAGACTTTTAACGGCTGGGAACTTTGCGGCTTTGATCCTGCGCTCGATCATCCTGCGTTCCCGGTCAATCATCTCCAGTTCGATTAGACGTGCAAGGAATTGCACATGGTCCAGTCCCTCGGCTGCGGCTTGCTTGGCCAGTTTGCTGTATTCCCGCAGAACGGTCGGCAGCCGCAGCGATTTGAGGCGGTGGTCCAGAAGGATTTGGGGAGCTTCAGTCATGCTGATTGCCCCCGCATCAAGGACATGTAACTGGCTGCAGATGTTGTGCCGACATTGGCCTTGGGCAGATAGGGATAGACATCCAGATCCAGCTTGGGTGGCCGCTGCTCGACTTGGCAAAGCACAAGATGTTTGACGGCATCAAAGCCAATTGCGCCCATGCGCAGCGCGTTTTTGATGGCGATGTGCAGGTCCCCCATCTCGAAGGTCTCCAGCAGCCGCAAGACCTGTACATACTCACGCCGCCCCGCCTTGATCATTCGGGCTTCCATCAAGCGGCGCAGGGTCGCAAATTCGTCCGGCAAGTCCCAGCCCGCCAAAGGGGCGGCTTGATCCAATGCGCCCGCCTTCTGCTCCAGCAGGGGCAAGTAGTGGATCGGGTCAAAGACCATGTCTTCGCGGTCCCAGCACCTTGGGTGGCGGGCAATGACGTCGCCACCACAGCCAATCACAACCTGATCGACATAGCCGCGTAGCCAGACGTCACGATGGCCATAGGCAACCGGAACGGAATAATCGTTGGTTTTATAGCGCACCAATGCTTGCGAGTTCACTTGGCCGCTGGCCTGATCACAGGCATCGAACGGAGATGCTGGCAGATCCATCATGGCCTCAAGATCGCGGGCCAAGCGTTGCCCGATGCTGTCGCTATGCCCGCGCAAGACATCGTTCTGGCGCTTGCGGCATTGCTCTTCCAGCCAAAGATTGAATGCCTCCCACGTGGCAAAATGAGGGATGGGCACCATGAAGTTGCGCCGGGCATATCCGACCAGACCCTCAACGGCGCCTTTATCGTTGCCCTTGCCCGGGCGACCATAACGATCCTGGATGAAGTAATGCGACAGAAACCCGCTGAACAGTTTGGTCCGCTTGCGTGAACCGTCTGGCAGGATCTTCGCAACAAGGCACCGGTCGTTGTCGTAGAGAACCGACTGCGGCACCCGCCCGAAGAAGGCAAAGGCATGGACATGGCCATCAACCCAGGCCTCGGAGACCGCTGCAGGATAAGCACGCACAAAGCATGCGTCGCTGTAGGGCAGATCCAGTGCAAAGAAATGTGCCTTCTGCTCCACACCGCCGATCACGACCATCGCTTCGCCAAAATCCGCCTGAGCGTGGCCAGGCGCATGTGCCAGTGGGACAAACATCTCTCGATGGTGGCGGCCATGTTCCCGGACATAGTTCTTGACCGTGGTTTGCCCGCCTCGAAATTGATGCTCGTCCCGCAGACGTTCAAAAATGCGCTTGGCCGTGTGGCGTTGCTTACGGTTCCGGCTGAGATCGTCTTGCAGCCATTGATCAATGAAGCCGGTAAAGCCATCAAGCTTGGGCCGCTTGATCTTCGCAGTTCGTTGATATCCGGGCGGAACCGAAAAGCTCATCATCTTCTTCACGCTCGCGCGCGATATCCCAAAATGAACGGCTGCTGCTCGTTCGCTCATGCCACCTCGACGTGCGAGGCGGACCTTTCTGTAAAGTTCCACGCTGAAAATACCCCCGCCCTCCCTGAAAACAGAAAAGACTAAAGTGGCAAAGTTTTACTTTGCCTGCAGCAAGATAATCCTGCCACTTCCGTGGCTCACTTTTGCACTGCCGTTCTCACCCCATTCTCAAGCAAGCTTTGCTAGATCATCGCAATACCGTAACACTTGACCAAATCAAGGACGTCGCCTAACCATCAATCAAGCAGCGCCACTCGCCCGATTTTCAACATCGTACGGGACATCCCCTGGCCATAGCCCGTGCCAAAGGCAAGCTGCGCGGCAAACAGCCAAAACTATCTGAAAAACAACAAAGAGAAGTCGCGCGCATGCATGCAACCGGCGAGCATTCTATTTCTGATCTCGCTGAGGTATTTTCTGTCTCAAGGCCAACAGTCTATCGGACGCTAGCGCGTATTAGCGCCAAAAATGTAGCTTAGCTTAGGATCCTGCCCCCTACCCAAAGCGAACCCATTAGACCCGTCACGCTATACCGATATGTCGACCCAAACGGTCAGCTGCGAGACTACGAAAACGGGTCTTAAAAGTTTAGGGTGTCATTCTGCATTCAGCCGGAACAGACCCACGTCAAAACGCCGCCCAATCACACCGTAACCAACTTTTAGCCATAACACCTTCCCTGCAACAACGCCCCTATTGAGGGGCGTATTAGATCAGAATTTCCAAGCGAGACCAGCATTTGCGCCATAAGATTCATAGTCTGAACCGATACCATCATAGAAGACCCCAGCTTCAAAAGTACTGCCGTTGCTCATAATGGAGTTCAGCCCGAAGTGCACACGTCCTCGTCCACCACCAAAGTCAGCCTCGCCACCCGATGTTTCCGAGTAAATACCTGAAATACCACCAGTAAAGTCGACCTTATAATCCGTTAAAGGCGACAGCGGCATTCTGAAATCCATCCCAAAACTCAATTGTGTCACACCGACCGTTTGTCCAGGAACAGTATTTCCATTTGTGTCCACAAAGGTCTTTTGAGTGTCATCTGTATAGGTAAAGTCCAGCATGGGCATCAGGACGACGTTGTCTAGTTCATATTCCCCCGTTGCACGTAGCTGTGCAAGCGAACGATTTGTGCTGAAGCTTTGTATGCCAGTGGTTCCTGCAGCTGTGATTGTGTTGCTGGACCCACCATAGAGAAGGCGACCCTCAAAGAATAGCGGCTGCGCGCCATGTTTTGCCACAAAGTAAGGCCCAACCATCCAGCCATTACCAGATGCGGTATTGGTATCTTCTTCAGCATGGTCAAACTGAAGCATACCACCAACAAGCAGGTCTGGGTTTATAACTCTATGAGCGCCTATGGTCCCCAAAGCATATGAGCTGCCTGACGACCATGAGCCTGTGAAATCAGCCCAAACATTACCATGTGTAGCGCAGCCATTGATAGAACCGTTAGCTTCCGTTGCGCTTGCATTGAAACCATTACATTCGTTCCCCAGCAAGAAGCGCGTCAGACTTGGTTGGTTCGAAACCAAATTGTTTGCACGCGACAGCATAAATCCAGAAATTGCTTTTTGTGTGAGTGCCACATTTGAAAGAGTTATTGTCAAATCTGGTGTTTGAGTATTGTTGGTCATGCGGTGATCTGGTCGGGGTTTGTGGTTTCGATTCCGTCTTTGAACGTGACGCCTGTGATGACTTTTGCGAGGTAGTCAAAGCCGCGTAGCTTCCTCCAATTTTGCTCAGCACATTGCCCCAGTTTGAACATCATGTGCAGCATGCCATCGCGTGACAGGCAGCCCTTTGAACGCTTGGTACGATGCCGGATCGTCGCGAAGGCCGATTCAATTGGATTGCTAGTGCGGATGCTTTGCCAATGCTGCGCCGGGAAGTCGAAGAATGCCATGAGTTCCTCACGATCTTTTTGCAGGCATAGTGTGGCCTTGGGGTATTTGGGTTCGTAGGTTTTGATGAACAGATCGAACGCCTTTTCTGCATCGACTTTGGTCTCGGCCTGCCAGATGTCGTGCAGCGCGGCCTTGGCTTTTGGCTGAGACAGCTTGGGTAAACAATTGAGCACGTTCATCGTTTTGTGTTGCCAACAGCGTTGATGGCGGGTCTCAGGATAGACTTCGTCCATGGCCGCCCAAAACCCCATGGCACCGTCCCCGATGGCCAGTTTGGGCGCATTCATGCCTCGGCTTTTGAGGTTAAGCAGAACCTCGCGCCAGCTCTGCGTGGACTCGCGCACCCCATCCTCAATTGCCAGAAATCGCTTCTTGCCACGGGCAGTTACCCCAATAATAACAAGGGCACAGAGCTTGTCATCCTCGCCCCGAAGGCCGCTGTGAACGCCGTCGGCCCAGATATAGACGATGGGCTCGTCATCTAACTCAGCGCCTTTCCAAGCCTCGTATTCATTGGCCCAATCGCGTTTTAAACGCGAAACCGTATTAGCCGACAAGCCAACGGCATCTGGGCCCAGAAGAACCTTGAGGGCGGGAGCCATCTCGCCGCTGGAGATCCCTTTGAGGTAAAGCCATGGCAAGGCCGCTTCCAGCGTCTTCGTGCGGCGCACATAGGGCGGCACCAGGGCAGACCGGAATGTCACCAGTGTGCCGTCCTTGGACCGAACCTTTGGAATGCGCACGCTCACAGGGCCAATGCCCGTTTGAAACGGGCGGGCCGGATGATGTCCATTACGCACGACTGCCGCGTGACCGGCATCGGTGCGTAAGCCGGTAAATTGCGCCAAATAACTGACAAGCTCAGCCTCAACTGCTGTCGCGATCAATTGTTGTGCTCCCGTTTTCAGCAACTCCGTCAACGCGTCCGTCATCTCGTCTCGACGCGCAAAATCAACAATGTTAGTAGTTCCCATGGTGGTGTATCTCCTTTGGTTGGGCTGCTGTCTTCCAACAACAATTCAACCAGATACGCCGCCAACCTTCAAACCACTCAAACACCAGATTCAGTCATAGCTCCATTTGAAAGCGAAATCGTCAAAACGTTTGACGCCTCATTAACGTATGCCGTTGCACCGCCTGATGTGTTGGTGGTCTCCTCCGCCACACCAGCTGGAACGCTCACAGTAATGGGACCAGTCCCAGTAGGCGTGAGCGTTATTGTGTAGGCATTTGGGCCAGTACCAATAGCCCCTACGGTTGCACCGGCTGCAACCACGTCTGAAGCTGCGAAGCCTGTTACATCGCGGGCAAACGTGGCCACAACATCGAAAGCTGTGCCCTCCGCATAAGTAGGAGTGGCTGATGTAAGTGCCATGGGCAGGTTGCCAGAAGCAAAGAATGTCACAACAATAGAGCCGGCATTCACATCGTTAACCGAGATGCCAACAGCGGCATCACCAACTGTAGGCGAAGACAGCCAAACCGAATATGTGCCATCCCCATTGTCCCGCATCGGGATTGTTGTCCCCGTTGGGTTTTGACGCAGCGTTCCGAGGTTGGTTGATGCGAAGACAGAGTGTCCAGATGCGGCAGGGCCAATAGCATCACCTGCGGCATCTTTGAGAGTAAATCTGATCTCTACCTCGCTCGTATTATCAACAATTGATGCATTAAGACCGCCAACCACAACAATAGAAGTACCTGATTTGGGTGCATCGACAGTGTTTGGTCCAGGCGTAAATTGACCAAATGCAGACTCTGCGCCTGGACCAGCGTTATTTACGGCTCTGATTTTAACCCGGTAAGTTGTACCTGAAGTAAGGCCTGTTAGCGTGATTGAACTGCCAGCAAACGTTGCATCTTGCCAAGCTGTATAAGTATTGGTGCTATCTGGAGTAGCGCTATCAGTAGTGATTGCATATTCATAACTTGCAGCTGCTCCCCCCCCGCTTGCTGCGGTAAAGTTAACAGTCGCGCCATCTGCAGTTGGTGCAATACCAGATATTGTTAGAGCTGCTGGTACTGTATCATCATCGGTCACAGACACAGTTGGGTCCGTCGGATCAATTCCATCCCAGTTGGTATCATCTGATGCTGTGGCCGCGAGACCGATGGTCACGGTCTGCGTACCATCAACCACACTATCATCAACACCGGTCACCGTTACGGTTTGCGCCGTGTTCCAGTCGCTTGTGGTAAACGTCAAGCTCGATAAATCGACCGTCGCTTCGCCCGTGTCAGCCGATCTCACAGCAAACGTGACATCCGCAGCCGGCTGGCTGTCCAATTGGACTGTGAACGTGGCTTCGCCGCCCGCTTCAGTTGCGGTTCCCGAGACAGAACTCACAGTGACGCCAGCGGTATCATTATCGGTCACAGACACAGTTGGGTCCGTCGGATCAATACCAGAGTAGTTACTATCCGTTGATGTTGTGTTCGCGAGACCGATGGTCACGGTCTGCGTACCATCAACCACACTATCATCAACACCGGTCACCGTTATGGTTTGCGCATCGCTCCAGTTGCTAGAGGTAAACGTCAAGCTCGGTGACGAGACCGTCGCTTCGTCCGTGTCATCCGAACTCACAGCAAGCGTGACATCCGCAGCCGGCTGGCTGTCCAATTCGATTGTGAACGTGGCTGTGCCGCCCGCTTCAGTTGCGGTTCCCGAGACAGAACTCACTGTCACGCCAGCTGTATCATTATCGGTCACAGACACAGTTGGGTCCGCCGGATCAATTCCAGAGTAGTTACTATCCGTTGATGCTGTGGCCGCGAGACCGACGGTCACGGTCTGCGTACCATCAACCACATTATCATCAACACCGGTCACTGTTACGGTTTGCGCCGTGTTCCAGTTGCTTGCGGTAAACGTCAAGCTCGGTGACGAGACCGTCGCTTCGTCCGTGTCATCCGAACTCACAGCAAGCGTGACATCCGCAGCCGGCTGGCTGTCCAATTGGACTGTGAACGTGGCTGTGCCGCCCGCTTCAGATAATGGTGATCCGGTGACAGAACTCACTGTCACGCCAGCTGTATCATCATCGGTCACAGACACAGTTGGGTCCGCCGGATCAAATCCATCCCAGTTGGAATCCGTTGATGTTGCGTTCGCGAGACTGATGGTCACGGTCTGCGTACCATCAACCACACTATCATCAACACCGGTCACCGTTACGGTTTGCGCCGTGTTCCAGTTGCTTGCGGTAAACGTCAAGCTCGATAAATCGACCGTCGCTTCGCCCGTGTCATCCGAACTCACAGCAAACGTGACATCCGCAGCCGGCTGGCTGTCCAATTGGACTGTGAACGTGGCTGTGCCGCCCGCTTCAGATAATGGTGATCCGGTGACAGAACTCGCTGTCACGCCAGCTGTATCATTATCGGTCACAGACACAGTCGGGTCCGCCGGATCAATTCCATCCCAGTTGGTATCATCTGATGCTGTGGCCGCGAGAACGATGGTCACGGTCTGCGTACCATCAACCACACTATCATCAACACCGGTCACCGTTACGGTTTGCGCCGTGTTCCAGTCGCTTGCGGTAAACGTCAAGTTCGATGACGAGACTGTCGCTTCGCCCGTGTCATCTGAACTCACAGCAATTGTGACATCCGCAGTCGGCTGGCTGATCAATTGGACTGTGAATGTGGCTGTGACGCCCGCTTCAGATAATGGTGATCCGGTGACAGAACTCACTGTCACGCCAGCTGTATCATCATCGGTCACAGACACAGTTGGGTCCGTCGGATCAATTCCATCCCAGTTGGAATCCGTTGATGTTGCGTTCGCGAGACCGATGGTCACGGTTTGCGTACCATCAACCACACTATCATCAACACCGGTCACCGTTACGGTTTGCGCCGTGTTCCAGTCGCTTGTGGTAAACGTCAAGCTCGATAAATCGACCGTCGCTTCGCCCGTGTCAGCCGAACTCACAGCAATCGTGACATCCGCAGCCGGCTGGCTGTCCAATTCGATTGTGAACGTGGCTGTGCCGCCCGCTTCAGTTGCGGTTCCCGAGACAGAACTCACAGTGACGCCAGCGGTATCATTATCGGTCACAGACACAGTTGGGTCCGTCGGATCAATACCAGAGTAGTTACTATCCGTTGATGTTGTGTTCGCGAGACCGATGGTCACGGTCTGCGTACCATCAACCACACTATCATCAACACCGGTCACCGTTACGGTTTGCGCCGTGTTCCAGTCGCTTGTGGTAAACGTCAAGCTCGATAAATCGACCGTCGCTTCGCCCGTGTCAGCCGAACTCACAGCAATCGTGACATTCGCAGCTGGCTGGCTGTCCAATTGGACTGTGAACGTGGCTTCGCCGCCCGCTTCAGTTGCGGTTCCCGAGACAGAACTCACAGTCACGCCAGCGGTATCATTATCGGTCACAGACACATTTTTGTCCGTCGGATCAATACCAGAGTAGTTACTATCCGTTGATGTTGTGTTCGCGAGACCGATGGTCACGGTCTGCGTACCATCAACCACACTATCATCAACACCGGTCACCGTTATTGTTTGCGCATCGCTCCAGTTGCTAGAGGTAAACGTCAAGCTCGATAAATCGACCGTCGCTATGCCCGTGTCATACGAAATCACAGCAAACGTGACGTCCGCAACCGGCTCGCTGTCCAATTGGACTGTGAACGTGGCTGTGCCGCCCGCTTCAGATAATGGTGATCCGGTGACAGAACTCACTGTCACGCCAGCGGTATCATCATCGGTCACAGACACAGTTGGGTCCGTCGGATCAATTCCATCCCAGTTGGTATCATCTGATGCTGTGGCCGCGAGACCGATGGTCACGGTCTGCGTACCATCAACCACACTATCATCAACACCGGTCACCGTTACAGTTTGTTCATCGCTCCAGTTGCTTGTGGTAAACGTCAAGCTCGGTGACGAGACCGTCGCTTCGTCCGTGTCATCCGAACTCACAGCAAACGTGACATCCGCAGCCGGCTGGCTGTCCAATTGGACTGTGAACGTGGCTTCGCCGCCCGCTTCAGACGCGGCTCCATCGACAGAACTCACAGTCACGCCAGCGGTATCATCATCGGTCACAGACACAGTTGGGTCCGTCGGATTAAATCCATCCCAGTTGGTATCATCTGATGCTGTGGCCGCGAGACCGATGGTCACGGTCTGATCACCATCAACCACACTATCATCAACACCGGTCACCGTTATTGTTTGCGCATCGCTCCAGTTGCTAGATGTAAACGTCAAGCTCGGTGACGAGACCGTCGCTTCGTCCGTGTCATCCGAACTCACAGCAATTGTGACATCCGCAGCCGGCTGGCTGTCCAATTGGACTGTGAATGTGGCTGTGCCGCCCGCTTCAGACGCGGCTCCATCGACAGAACTCACAGTCACGCCCGCGGGACTGATGGTCACGGTCTGAGAACCATCAACCACACTATCATCAACACCGGTCACCGTTATTGTTTGCGCATCGCTCCAGTTGCTAGATGTAAACGTCAAGCTCGGTGACGAGACCGTCGCTTCGTCCGTGTCATCCGAACTCACAGCAATCGTGACATTCGCAGCCGGCTGGCTGTCCAACTGGACTGTGAATGTGGCTGTGCCGCCCGCTTCAGATTCAGATGCAGTGCCGGAGACAGCGCTCACTGTCACGCCGTATGCTGATAGGGGTGTGAGATAGTATTCGTGGGCTCCCCCGGCCGTGATGTTATTCCAGTTGGTTAGTAGTGTGAAGGTAAAGCCGTATTCAGTGTCATCGCTCTTTGTTCCATCTGCCCCATTAGCACCGAAGGAAGAGACGTCCCCGATTGGTATATCGAGGCAACCAGCTATTATTGAAGAGTTTATTGCGGGTTTGTTGATGACTCCGCCACCGAATTAAATGGTGCCATCGGGCGCATAATCAGTGCCAGTCCAAGTGTCAGTTACGTAGTTGTATGCGTAGCTGCCGGCCCCGGCACCGCCGCCCGCATGGGGCTGGGCAGCGCACGGCCACCCGTATGAGGCACTGGTGTTGTTGTCTTGGAAGTCCGCGGTTGCCGCCGTCGGAGCCCAGCCGCCGCACGCGAGAACGCTAAGTGTCCATAGAGTCCGCGTTATCCAATTGTATCGACCCATGAAGTCCTCCAGTAGCCCAACTCGTCCAGCGGGCGATATATGATGTGATTGCTGCGTCTATCTGCGCGCGAGGTGCGCCTTTGCGCGCCCGCAGATATTGCTCATAAAGCCGATGCAGTTTGATCCGATGATTGCGGATCGTCTTCTCTGCCAGCCCAAGGCCTGCAGGAGAATAGCTGTAGCCCAGAAAATCAAAACCACGTGCCACAGGGCCGATGGTCGTTTTGTCCGGGTGTTGTTCCAGCCCAAGTTCTTCCAGCACGCCATTCATCGTGGCGATCGCACGGCGAAGCTGCCAACGGCTTGGGGCTAAAATTAGAATATCATCCATGTATCGGATGTAAAAACAGCGCGGGTGCTTTTGCGTCACCAAGCAGTCAAGCTTATACAGGTGGAACGCGCCAATCAACGGGCTGAGCGGGCAACCCGCAGAGATGCCTCGGGTCACGCTATAAAATGTGCCGCCATGCTCATGGGTGCGTCGCAGATACTGGACCAGCAAGGACATAACACGTTTGTCCGGCACGAAGGGCGCCAGCTGATCCAAAAGGGCAAAGTGATCAATCGATGCATAGAACGACTTTACATCCGTCCGACACACATAGCGGGCGGTGGCAGGTTCTTGATGCACCCTTGTGGCGACATCGCGCACAGCCCGCTTGAGGCCACCGTGGCCCGCGACATGCGTGCAGCTGTCGTGCGTTGGCAAAATATCTGCAAGCGCAAGGGTCAACGCCTTCAGCACAAGGGCATCCTGCGCGCTCCACGAATAGGCTGGTCCTGTCGCATGCCCGGTCCGTTGCAACGGCGCAAAGCAATACGTTCCAGTTGAGACTTGCTGTTTTAGCGATTGGCGCAGCTGCGACCAGTTCCGCCGCAAATCCCAAATATCCGCGTTAGGAGACGCCTTCGCACGGGCACCGATTAACCACAGGTATGCTGGCCGCAATTGCGCCGCGACACGAAATGACAATGCGTTTGTGTCGTGGGTTGTGTGGCCAGTTCGTCTTTTCAAAATCTGGCGGCCCCGGCTTAGATGAAACTACTCAATTTGTGTTACAACAATTATGTGATGGAAATTAATGATATTAGGTAACTCCCAAGCACCCCAGCCGATAACGGGTTTTTGTCAGTTTTGATGTGAGCTTGGATTCAAACATCAAGTGCAACGGTTGATTTGAAGGCCGCGATTTCGTCGGCCATGGCTTCAGCGGGTGTTCTCCAACCGAGAGTTTTTCTCGGGCGGTTGTTCATCAGGTTTGCAACGTCGTTCAGCCATGTTTGGCTTGCACCGTTCAGGTCAGTTCCTTTGGGCATGTACTGACGCAGCAGTCCGTTGGTGTTCTCGTTGCTGCCACGCTGCCAAGGCGCATGCGGATCGCAGAACCAGATATCGATCTTCAACCGTCTGGCGAGTTCGGGGTGGCAGGCCATTTCGGAGCCGCGGTCGTAGGTCATGCTCTTGCGCAAAGCAGCGGGTAGTCGTCTCATCTGGCGGGTGAAGCTGTCGAGCGCGGCCTCGGCCCCATTGCCGTCCATTTTGCAAAGAATGACAAAGCGTGTCTTGCGCTCGACCAAGGTCCCCACTGACGAGCGATTGAATGCGCCCTTGATGAGGTCGCCCTCCCAATGGCCTGGTACCAGTCGCGCTTCGATCTCTTCAGGGCGATTGATAATGCGCAATGATTCCGAGACCATAGCACTGCCCGCCGCTGTCCTGCGCTTGAGCCCACGCTTAGGCTTCGCTTGACGCAACGCCTCGATCATCGCCGCCTTCAGCCCACCACGTGGCTGCGCGTAAATCGCGGCATAGATGGTCTCATGGCTCACATGGGCGGATGGATCATCAGGCTTCATGAGACGCAGTCTCTGCGCAATCTGCTCAGGCGACCAGTGCAGATGTACGAGCTTGCCATGAACAAAACGATAAAGATCGCTCCCCTCCACAAGCTTGCGCTCGCGGCGGCAGCGCGCACGCCGGGCATCATAGGCCTGCCGCGCCGCTTGCGGGCAATAGCTGCCGTCTTCCTGCCGACCTCGCGCCAGCTCACGGCAGATCGTGCTCGCCGGGCGATGCAAAAGCTGGCCGATCAACCGCTGACTGCTGCCCCTATTATGCTCGGCTAATATCACGCCACGGTCCTCGCTGCTGAGGTGCTTGCTTCGTATGTCCATCACAACATCCTATGCCCAAAGGGCTCTGAGTGTTGCATTTGAAACTTGAGCCTAAGGAGTCTCCTTGACCATTAGGCGCATGAATTTTCTGTTGTGGTCTGAATTTCGTGGCGCTGTGACGATTTCTCTGAATCATTGGTGGAATGGACCAAGTTACTGCTCTTGAACAACTCCTCGCCACGGCTCTGCGCAGGATCGCCGAGTTGGAAGCCGCGTTGGCGAGCATGGCGCAAGAGAATGCGGATCTGCGGCGTCAGTTGGCCAAGAACAGCAGTAATAGCAGCAAGCCGCCTTCGAGTGATGGGTTGAAGAAGCCGGTACCGCGTAGCCTGCGTGGTAAGTCCGGTAAGAAAAGTGGTGGTTAAGTTGGCCACCGAGGCGACACCCTACGTTAGACAGCAACGCCTGACTTTGTGGAGCGACATGAGGCTGAGGCCTGTGGCACCTGTCAGCATGGCTTGACGGCTGGGATGATCAAGGCGGTGGAGAGGCGTCAGGTTTATGACATACCGGTGCCGCGTCTGGAGGTCACAGAGCATCAGGCAGCGATTTATTGTTGTGACCATTGCCGAGCCACGACGACAGCCACCTTTCCCGATGGCGTGAATGCACACGTGCAATACGGTAAGCGCATTCGGGCGGCGGCGGTCTACTGCAATGTTCAGCAGCTGATCCCCGAGGATCGGGTCTGCCAACTCCTGCGTGATTTGTTTGGTGCCACCAGCCTATGCGCGGCCAGCGTGACCAACTGGGTGAACGGCACAGCGCGTACCTTGGGTGGCGTCGTCGAACACATTCTGGCCCGGCTCAATGAAGGCGGCGTTCGGCATCTGGATGAGACCGGACTTCGTGTTGCTGGTAAGCTGCACTGGCTGCACTCAATCAGCGATCTCGCCTTCACGCATTATCGCATCAGCACCAAGCGCGGTGCTGTTCCATCCTTCCTGACCGGCGGGACAATTGTTCATGACCACTGGAAGTCCTATTACGCCCATATGAGTGGGGTGGACGCGCACGCCCTGTGCGGGGCGCATCATTTACGGGAACTCAAGGCCATCGAAGAAATCGAAAAGGAGCCGTGGGCGTGCGCGATGAGCGTGCTGCTCAACAGCGCCAATCAGCTCAAGTGCGCGGCTCAGGGGCGAGGCGAGACCGAACTCCCCACGTCGGTTCACCACGGCATCCTCACCAAATACATGGCGATCCTCACCGAGGGCCTCGCCTTCCATGAGCGACAAGACCCACTGGCTAGACGCACTGGTGCGCGAGGCCGAAAAGCCAGGCGGCCAGGCCATAACCTTCTGGTCCGCTTGCGCGACTACCGTGATGACGTCCTAAGGTTCCTTACGGACTTCACAGTTCCCTTCACCAACAATCAGGCCGAACGGGACCTGCGCATGATGAAGTTGCGCATGAAAATCTCGGGAACTTTCCGCACCCTCGAGGGCGCGCAGGTCTTCGCTGACATCAGATCCGTCATCTCGACGGTCAGAAAACACGGGGGCAATATCCTCGAAACACTCACCCTATCACCACAACAGATCATCGCGCGGCTCTAACGTCGCAAGGGCAACACAAAACCCGATATCCGATGGGGTCCTTGGGAGTTACGATATTAGATAAATTTTACACTGCCTCGACGATCCATTAATCTGCAAGGCCTTGTTGCAGGGAGGCTAAAAAGAAAAGCGCGCTTGTCGCTCTAAGCCAGGACGAAGGCCTTAAACGCGAAGCGCTGGATAAGGTGCTTGCCAAAAAGCCTATGCGTGATGACGCCATTGGGATTATGGAGACCTGCCTTACGCGAGCGCCGCAACGTTGCCGGCCGCGTCATCGAGAAGATCAAGGCCTTCGTGGAGCAGCTAGGGAGGGGTACTGGCGCAAAATAGGTCCCATGGCCCTTGTGGCGGCCCTCACAGCCCCTCTTGGCCTATTTGGTGGAACTGGTGGGCTAAGAACAACATTGAAGTACGTACGCTCTTAGACGCTGCGCAACTCCTCAAGACTGAATAGGGCGCTACGATGGGCTGCGGATATATTGGTAGGGTGGGTACGTCTGTATCTGCTGAGATACTTTGCGAAGTTCCTATGACCCCCGACCCAGAGTAACCTATTCAATATCTGCAAATTCCCGACCGTTGCCACCATCAGCGCCGGAGGCGCACCCTCAGTAGGGGGCAGAACGCTTCAACAAGCACCAAAACTACCCCAAATTTTTACCAAAAAGCGCGTAGCGCCTTCTTGTTCTATAAGTTCTCTTAAGTTCAGGGCTTGTAAGGTGCTGATTAAAAGTAATTTTTACTTTTTAAAGTAGCAAATCCAGACTTAAAGGTAGCAAATCCAGACTTTATCGCACATTTACAGGTATCAATAATGTCATATAAAAATGATACCATGGGCAAGACAACCGAAGTAGCTGCCGACCGGGCTTATGATCAGACGAAAACTGTTCTGCCTAAAGAGGTTGCGCAGGGCGTCTACATGCAACACGCACCAAGCCTTGCTGCGCTCAAGTTGATGCACTTGATGATTGGCACGGCAGGCGGGCGTATGGCCGACGATGTGCGCCACGAGTTTAGGTTGTCAGACATTAAGAAAATCGATGGCATAGACAACCATAGCCGTAAAAGCATCATTCCGCTGTTCCAGGAATTGGCTGCGGCAGTTTTGACAGTGGATGATCCCGTCAAAATGACCACTACTATCGGCGGCTTAATGGACGGTGCAAAAGTGGACTACCGCCATGAGGTTAGTGGTGACGTTCTGGTGACGTGGTACTTTGGTCGTACTTTTCGAGAAATGGCGGCGGGATCGAACCATTGGGCAATCCTTGATCGTCAGGGAGTTATTGTCAAATCTGGTGTTTGAGTATTGTTGGTCATGCGGTGATCTGGTCGGGGTTTGTGGTTTCGATTCCGTCTTTGAACGTGACGCCTGTGATGACTTTTGCGAGGTAGTCAAAGCCGCGTAGCTTCCTCCAATTTTGCTCAGCACATTGCCCCAGTTTGAACATCATGTGCAGCATGCCATCGCGTGACAGGCAGCCCTTTGAACGCTTGGTACGATGCCGGATCGTCGCGAAGGCCGATTCAATTGGATTGCTAGTGCGGATGCTTTGCCAATGCTGCGCCGGGAAGTCGAAGAATGCCATGAGTTCCTCACGATCTTTTTGCAGGCATAGTGTGGCCTTGGGATATTTGGGTTCGTAGGTTTTGATGAACAGATCGAACGCCTTTTCTGCATCGACTTTGGTCTCGGCCTGCCAGATGTCGTGCAGCGCGGCCTTGGCTTTTGGCTGAGACAGCTTGGGTAAACAATTGAGCACGTTCATCGTTTTGTGTTGCCAACAGCGTTGATGGCGGGTCTCAGGATAGACTTCGTCCATGGCCGCCCAAAACCCCATGGCACCGTCCCCGATGGCCAGTTTGGGCGCATTCATGCCTCGGCTTTTGAGGTTAAGCAGAACCTCGCGCCAGCTCTGCGTGGACTCGCGCACCCCATCCTCAATTGCCAGAAATCGCTTCTTGCCACGGGCAGTTACCCCAATAATAACAAGGGCACAGAGCTTGTCATCCTCGCCCCGAAGGCCGCTGTGAACGCCGTCGGCCCAGATATAGACGATGGGCTCGTCATCTAACTCAGCGCCTTTCCAAGCCTCGTATTCATTGGCCCAATCGCGTTTTAAACGCGAAACCGTATTAGCCGACAAGCCAACGGCATCTGGGCCCAGAAGAACCTTGAGGGCGGGAGCCATCTCGCCGCTGGAGATCCCTTTGAGGTAAAGCCATGGCAAGGCCGCTTCCAGCGTCTTCGTGCGACGCACATAGGGCGGCACCAGGGCAGACCGGAATGTCACCGGTGTGCCGTCCTTGGACCGAACCTTTGGAATGCGCACGCTCACAGGGCCAATGCCCGTTTGAAACGGGCGGGCCGGATGATGTCCATTACGCACGACTGCCGCGTGACCGGCATCGGTGCGTAAGCCGGTAAATTGCGCCAAATAACTGACAAGCTCAGCCTCAACTGCTGTCGCGATCAATTGTTGTGCTCCCGTTTTCAGCAACTCCGTCAACGCGTCCGTCATCTCGTCTCGACGCGCAAAATCAACAATGTTAGTAGTTCCCATGGTGGTGTATCTCCTTTGGTTGGGCTGCTGTCTTCCAACAACAATTCAACCAGATACGCCGCCAACCTTCAAACCACTCAAACACCAGATTCAGTCATAGCTCATCGTCAGGCAGTGTTTCATCTCGGAAGCAAATACTCTGTGCTGCTGTTTCAACACATTGCCAGTCTGCAGAACCTCAAGCACGTCACTAGTAAACGGTTTAGCGTTGCTGATTTGAGAGCGATGTTTGGGATACCAGAAGGTAAGGTGAATAGGTTCGCAATGCTCAATCAGCGTGTCCTTAAGCCTGCCATTGGGTTCCTGAGCATAAAGGTACGAAACACGACATAGCGTTTGCGGTATAATATTGGACTGACTGGCTTTTTCTTGTTTTTGCGCCCCCCGTTTACGCACTGATTTTATGCGGCCTTTTTTGGGGGCAGTATTCCGAGGGTATCTTTGAGCTTTTCTTCAGAGAAATCATATTCCCCGAGCATGTTAACCCGCATTCCCCAAGTAACTCGACGTTTTCGCGCCTCTGATTGCCAGTAATGTGTTTTATTTCAGCATGTTAATTGGGCCGGAGGTTGCGGATTATGGATCACCCAGAGGGTGCAGGCAAAACGGGTGATGGGCGGCTTGGTTTTGACCGCCGGGTGCGGCTGAAATTTCGTGGCACGCAGCTCAGTTCCGATGGCGGTTTGCTGGTGATGCGCGAGTTGGATGACGTGCTCGGATTGTCTAATCTTGCGTCGGGTGCGCTCAATAACAACCGCCGGGGCAAGAAAACCGTTCACCGGCTCGGGGGGATTTTTCGACAATCGGTCTATGGTCTGCTTGCGGGCTACGAGGACGTCAACGACGCAGACCGACTGGCCCTTGATCCGGTCATGCGCCAGGTTGTCGGTGGCCGTGCAGTCGAGGTGCAGGCAGCATCGGCCTCGCAGATGGGACGGTTCGAGACCGAGACATAATCCTATGTCGCATTACGTACCTTTATGCTTATAGACCCGCAATTGCAGACCAACTCGCCGCAAAAGGCGTCAAGTTGGCGCTCGGAGCATCCGTCTATGATCCAACCGACCCAATGGGGAAAATGTTCTTCAACATCCTCGCCACATTCGCTGAATTTGAATCTGACCTCATTCGGATGCGAACCCGAGAGGGCATGGTCACCACCGCTTACGCTGAGGGGCTGCACCATGCCTGCAAGGGGGGGGGTACCTCGGAGGGACCACCGGAAAATTAGGGAAGTCCTACAAGCATGGTACAAGTCGCAATATAGCCCCCTCCGCCTCAAGGTCGACAATAGAGGCTATCAATGACACCCGCAGGCTCATCAACGGCCTGATCTTAGCTGGCTTCCATACTGAGGTGCTGGTGACCTATCCTCATTGCTGGAAGTCAAAAACGTTCATTTTCGCCAAAAATATGGCGGACAGTGGTTTGGAATGTGGTGTGTAGGCTTTGGTGTCTTTATTTTATAAACAAAAGCATCATGTTAGCGTTATAGTTCGGCGGACTATATATCCGCCATACCCTGCATATGGGGTCTGATACTGGAGGGGGCAGGATCGTACGCTAGGAGTTCATGCTCCACTACCGGAACGGACCCCATATAGCGAGATATATCATGTAGGCCCCAGCGACGACAACCAAGCCCCAGCCACCGCGCAAGAAGTTTTCGCGCATATTCAGATTGGCCTCACGGCTTGCGCGTAAGCGCATACCTTCGAGGCCGTATCTGTCTTCGTAGTCGGCAGCGGTATGGTCGCGTCTGGCACGATAGCCGTATATCCAGGCGGCCACAAAGCAGATTGCGGTCATAAAAAGGATCGTCGCAGCGGCAATATAGTAAGTGGTCATAGATCGATTTCTTTCGGTCAGATGCTTAAACGCAGCTATAGCAGAATTACAAAGTTCATGAAAAGCGCGTCACCCCTTCGGGTTTGGCGCTGGCTTTGCAGAATCTTGGAGCTATGACTGAATCTGGTGTTTGAGTGGTTTGAAGGTTGGCGGCGTATCTGGTTGAATTGTTGTTGGAAGACAGCAGCCCAACCAAAGGAGATACACCACCATGGGAACTACTAACATTGTTGATTTTGCGCGTCGAGACGAGATGACGGACGCGTTGACGGAGTTGCTGAAAACGGGAGCACAACAATTGATCGCGACAGCAGTTGAGGCTGAGCTTGTCAGTTATTTGGCGCAATTTACCGGCTTACGCACCGATGCCGGTCACGCGGCAGTCGTGCGTAATGGACATCATCCGGCCCGCCCGTTTCAAACGGGCATTGGCCCTGTGAGCGTGCGCATTCCAAAGGTTCGGTCCAAGGACGGCACACTGGTGACATTCCGGTCTGCCCTGGTGCCGCCCTATGTGCGCCGCACGAAGACGCTGGAAGCGGCCTTGCCATGGCTTTACCTCAAAGGGATCTCCAGCGGCGAGATGGCTCCCGCCCTCAAGGTTCTTCTGGGCCCAGATGCCGTTGGCTTGTCGGCTAATACGGTTTCGCGTTTAAAACGCGATTGGGCCAATGAATACGAGGCTTGGAAAGGCGCTGAGTTAGATGACGAGCCCATCGTCTATATCTGGGCCGACGGCGTTCACAGCGGCCTTCGGGGCGAGGATGACAAGCTCTGTGCCCTTGTTATTATTGGGGTAACTGCCCGTGGCAAGAAGCGATTTCTGGCAATTGAGGATGGGGTGCGCGAGTCCACGCAGAGCTGGCGCGAGGTTCTGCTTAACCTCAAAAGCCGAGGCATGAATGCGCCCAAACTGGCCATCGGGGACGGTGCCATGGGGTTTTGGGCGGCCATGGACGAAGTCTATCCTGAGACCCGCCATCAACGCTGTTGGCAACACAAAACGATGAACGTGCTCAATTGTTTACCCAAGCTGTCTCAGCCAAAAGCCAAGGCCGCGCTGCACGACATCTGGCAGGCCGAGACCAAAGTCGATGCAGAAAAGGCGTTCGATCTGTTCATCAAAACCTACGAACCCAAATACCCCAAGGCCACACTATGCCTGCAAAAAGATCGTGAGGAACTCATGGCATTCTTCGACTTCCCGGCGCAGCATTGGCAAAGCATCCGCACTAGCAATCCAATTGAATCGGCCTTCGCGACGATCCGGCATCGTACCAAGCGTTCAAAGGGCTGCCTGTCACGCGATGGCATGCTGCACATGATGTTCAAACTGGGGCAATGTGCTGAGCAAAATTGGAGGAAGCTACGCGGCTTTGACTACCTCGCAAAAGTCATCACAGGCGTCACGTTCAAAGACGGAATCGAAACCACAAACCCCGACCAGATCACCGCATGACCAACAATACTCAAACACCAGATTTGACAATAACTCAGAATCATCTTGTTCTAGGCTAGCAAGAACGTCGGCGCCTGGGATTTCTTGTGATACGATCCTGCCCCCTACCCAAAGTGACCCCTATATGGGTCTGTTCTGGCTGCTTTCACAACATCGCCAAAAACGTTCAACAACCCCAAAGGTTTTGAACAGGGTTTGTGGCAGCGTCAATCAGAGCAAGGCGCGTGGAATTCCGAAAAGTAGCAAGACGATTGCCAAGCTATTCACGGCCTGCGAAAACACGGTGAGACAAGCCAGTCTTCGAAAGGGATCAAGCGATGGTAGTGAAAAAGTCCACAAATGTACCGAAGGCTTTTGAAGACGACTACGCTAGTATGATCGCAATAACTGACGATTTTTGTGAAAAGCACCTTAATCACGAATATTTGGGACTGGCGAGATATGCCGTAGCGGGGCTTTACCGCAAACGCCCCACACCTCTCGCTTCAGGAAAATCCCAGACATGGGCTTGTGCTATTTTGTATGCCCTAGGGCAGGTGAATTACCTCAGTGATAAGTCAACTTCTCCATATATGGCGATGGCTGATCTAAGTGGGCTTTTTGGTATTGCCTCAAGCACCGCAGGAAACAAAGCGAAGACCGTGAGGGAAGCTTTGAAGATGCACCAATTGGTGCATGACTGGATGCTCCCAAGCCTTGTCGCCGAAAATGACACGGTGTGGCTTATCTCATTCAACGGTTTGATTGTTGATGCTCGTGAACTGCCCCTCGAAGTGCAAGAGGAGGCTTATGCAAGGGGTCTTATCCCTTATATTGAATAGCTAAAATCCTTAGACTGGATACCCTACCGCTCACCTGCACGTCCCCATCCAGTGCCAAAAAGGAGCGCAGCACGGCTCAAAAGGTGGTTATTTGGGTGGATAATATTTACAGCCTATTCGTATAAGCCCCGCGGATTCAACTCGCCAGTGCAACTTTACCCACGGTATGATGCGTGAGGCAGCGATGCCCAAGTGCTTCTCACCGTCTAAAGTAAAGGAACTCAAATGCGAGCCTATCACCGCCTCACTGAGGGACAGCGTAACCAAGTTTATGCGTTGAAGAAAGCAGGTTTGAAGCAATATGCCATTGCGGATCAGATCGGCGTGAACAAATCGACGATTTCGTGGGAATTTACGCGCAACACAGGCCTGCGCGGATATCGCCCCAAGCAGGCGCATCGTCTGGCTTGCTCACGGCAGGCACAAATTTGCCGGACCCGTATCTCGGATGCGGCGTGGACTGGGATTGAAAAGATGATCCGGGAGGAATTGAGCCCCGAGCAGATTACAGGTCATCTGAAAGATATTGGTGAGCCAAGCGTCAGCCCAGAATGGATCTACCAGCATCTCTATGCAGACAAGCGTAACGGTGGCGACCTTCACACCCATCTGAGATCTCAAAAGCAACGGCGCAAGCGCTATGGCAGTACCGAGCGGCGCGGTCAGATCAAGAATAGAGTATCCATTGAGAAACGCCCTGCAATCGTCGACCTGCGCAGCCGCGTTGGGGATTGGGAAGCAGATACCATGATCGGCAAGCAGGGACACTCTGTCCTTGTGACACTGGTTGAGCGCAAGACGCGATTTACCCTTGCCTAAAGGCAGTCAATAAAACAGCGCGGGCTGTCACGGATGCTATCTGTGAACACCTTAAGCCCCATCAGGAAAGGGTTCTCACCTTGACCTACTACAATGGCAGAGAATTTGCTTACCATGAAGAGATTGCCCGCGAGCTGACTGCCGAGGGTTTCTTCGCGCACCCCTATTACTCCTGGGAGCGGGGCCTCAACGAAAACACCAATGGTCTGATCCGGCAATACATCCCAAAGGGAAAAGATATTGATGATCTGAGTGATGAGGACGTGGCTAAGATCATCGAAAAGATTAACAGCCGGCCCAGAAAATGCCTTGGCTTTAAAACGCCAAATCAGCTATTCCTAGGGCCCAAACAGCATGTTGCACTGGCAAGTTGAATCCGCGCACTTCAATACGCAGAATCTGATTAATTAGGGTACAATGACACCGGCTATCGTTGCGAAGATCGCCGACAGCTTGACAGTGCCTCTTAAACAAAAAGCACAGCAGGTGAAAAAATGTTCACATTAATGGAAATGATTATTTTGTAAATAATTGTTATGAAGCATAGTATTAACGGCTTTATGTGTGGATTTGGGGCGTATCTAATTCGATTACGTGCAGTTTTTTATCAAACAAATATCTTGCCTTTAAGATAAATGTACGTAAATTTAAGCTCAACAGGAGAGGAAATGGCATATTCTACGATTATGCTTCGGCTTGATTCTATAACTATGACTGCCTTTGCTGGCTGGTGTCCTTGATCCCTGAGGGCGGCGGAACCCACCTGACGACTCAATAAGAAATGCCTTTAAAACCTAAGGAGAACCCTATGAAACTCAAAACAACCGCCGCGCTGTTCACCGCCGCCTGGCTGATGGCTCTGCCTGCCGTCGCCCAGGACCAGGCTGACCTGATTACCCCAATCGAGAACAAGCTGACCTTCGTCTTCATCCCTAAAGTGATCCATCCCTGGTACGACGTCGTGCAAGCGGGAGCCGAGTATGCCGTCAACGAAATGGCCAAGCGCGGTGTCGAGATCGAGATGATCTGGGATCAGCCGCCCCAAGCCGACGTGGCCGATCAGAACCGCCGTATTGAGACCAACATCGGCCGCCAGCCCGACGGCATCGCCGTGGCTTGTCTGGACCGGGTGACTAACGTGCAATTGATGAACGAGGCCGTCAAAGCGGGGGTGCACGTCATCAACTTCAACTCGTTCTGCGACGATGCCTTTCCTTTCGTTGGCCCCAAGAGCAGCGTCCAGGACGGCTATGACCTGGGCGAGTATCTGGCGGAAGAACTGGGCGGTGAAGGCACGATCGCGATCCTCTCGGGCAGCCTGACCGCTTCGGACCACGTAGAGCGGATTGAGGGTTTCAAGGACGCCCTGTCGCAGCATCCCGAGATGGAGATCGTGTTTGAACAGCCGGACAACGACATCCTGGATCAGGCAATAACCCTGACCGAAAACATGCTGCAGGCCCATCCTGACATCGACGGCATTTTTGGCTCGAACGCGTCGAATCCGATCGGCGCGGCGCGCGCGGTGCAGAATGCCGGCAAGGCTGGCGAGATAGTCATCGTCGGAATGGACGACCTGCCCGAGGCGGTGGATTTTGTCTGCAGTGGCGTGATCTCCGCCCTAAAGGCGCAGCGACAGTGGGACATGGGATACTGGACGATCCTGTATCTTGTCGCGATGAACGAGAACCACACCTATCCGATGGCCCACGACACTGGAACCCGGTTTCTCACCCAGGAGGATTGCGTCGACAAGTAAACGAGCCTTTTTCGGGTGCCGATTTCTGTCGGTACCCGGATCAACCGTCCCCCGCACACAGTGAGTTTGCCATGCCCCAAACCGACTCTCCCCTTTTCGAAGCCAGAGGCATCACCAAGACCTTCGGTCCGGTGCAGGCCCTTGCGGAGGTTTCGCTGACACTGAAACACGGCGAGGTGCATTCGATCATTGGTGAAAACGGGGCGGGCAAATCCACATTGATGAACGTGATTTGCGGTCGGTTGTGTCCCAGTTCCGGAGAGCTGTGGATGGATGGTCAACCAGTCAGCTTTGCTGCGCCGGTGGACGCCCAGCGGGCTGGAATCGCCATCGCCCCCCAAGAGATCAACCTGGTACCTGACCTCAGTGTTGCCGAAAACATCCTGCTGGGCGCCCACCGTGGCCGTATCTTTGCGGTGGATTGGGCCGCCACCCGCGCGGCGGCGACCGAGATCCTACACGAAGTGGATGATAGCATCGACCCGCGTGCCCGGGTGTCTGATCTGTCCAAGGCCCAGCAGCAGCTGGTGCAAATCGCTCGCGCTACAGCCACCCGTGCCCAGATGATCATCTTCGACGAACCCACTGCTGCCCTGACCGTGCGCGAGACGGACAAGCTGATGGCCTATATACACCGGATTACTGCCGAGGGGAGGTCCGCGTTTTACATCTCGCACCGTCTGGACGAGGTGCGCGACTTGTCCCACCGCATTACCGTCTTACGCGATGGTGCCACCGTGGGGACCATCACCCCCGCCGAGGCCAGCCGGGCACGAATGGTGCAGATGATGGCGGGTCGACTGCCCAAGGCGGCCACCCAAGGGCTGCGTGATCTGTCATCCGCTCGCACCGTGCTTGAGGTTGAAGGAATGAGCCGCGCTGGCGAGTTCGACGACATATCGTTTGTCCTGCGTCGAGGCGAGATCCTGGGCGTGTCCGGACTGATCGGATCGGGACGGACCGAGATGGCGAAAAGCCTGTTCGGCGCCACCCGTGCCGATCGCGGCACGGTCCGCATCGATGGTGTCAAAACGCGTTTCAAAAGTCCTGTTGACGCGATCGCCGCGGGCTTGATTTACTTACCTGAAGAGCGCAAGCAAGAGGGGATCTTTCCGCTGTTGTCAATCGCCGAAAACACGGCGCTGCCTTCTTTGGACCGCTTTGGCGGATTGCTAACCCTGCGCAACCGCCAGATGATGGACGAAGTAGAGGCCCTGGCGTCGCAGATGAAGGCCAAATTCAATGATCTTCGTGATCCGATCACCAGCCTGTCGGGTGGCAATCAGCAGAAATTCATCATCGCCCGTTGGTTGATGCACGACGCCAAGGTGCTGATCATGGATGAACCTACACGGGGTATCGACGTCAACGCCAAGCAGGAGATTCAGGCGGTTCTGCGCAACCTCACTGAGGAACGCGGGCTGTCAATCATTCTGATTTCGTCGGAAATGGAAGAACTGCTGGACGTCGCTGACCGCATTCTCGTGATGCACGACGGCAAGGTGAAGGGCACGGTTGTCCGGGATGAGACCACGACGCAGGAAAGCCTGCTGGAACTGGCGATACGCTAAACAAAGTATAGGATGACCATCATGCAAGACGTACACTCATTGATTGCCGGCGCGCGCTCGCGCAAGGCACCTTCTGCCGTGACCCGTTTCTGGCAATGGGAGGCCAGCGGAATCCTGGTTGCCCTGATCGTGCTAACTGTGGCACTCTCGATTGCGGCGGATAACTTTCTGTCTACCTACAACATGTCGGTCGTCGCACGTCAGGCGGCCTTTGTCGGCCTTCTTGCGTTGGGACAGACCCTTGTACTTCTGGTCGGCGGAATTGATCTTTCGGTAGGGGCCACTGCGGGCCTGTCGGCCATTGTCGGATCCATCGCGCTGACCCAATGGGGGATTCATCCATGGCTGATCATTCCCTTCACCATGGCCTTCGGCTTTTCTCTTGGAGCGATCAACGGAATCTTTGTGGCCGGACTCAGGCTTAATCCCTTCATCGTCACCCTGGCCACTTGGGAAATCTTCGCTGGCATGACCCTTGTGATCACTAAGGGCTACCCTATCCGCCCTCTCGGACCTGCCTTCACGATCTTCGGCCAAGGCGAGATCATGGGCGTGCCCTTCCCTGTGGTCCTATTCCTTGTCGTGGGGTTGGTTTTGATCTGGATGCTTAGCCAGACTCGTTTTGGGCGTAATATCTTTGCCGTGGGCGGTAACCGCGATGCGGCAATATTGGCGGGCATAAGGGCACGGCGGGTTGAATTCATTGCCTTCGGCATGGCGGGTGCATTTTCGGCCCTCGCAGGGATCCTTTATGCCAGTCGCATGGATGGAGGCCAGCCTTCGGTCGGCGAGGGGTGGCTAATGGGGGCGATCACCGCAGCTATCCTCGGCGGTACTTCGTTGCGCGGCGGGCAAGGTTCCATTGTGGGAACCATGCTGGGCGCACTTTTGCTGGCGGTGCTGGCAAACGGCACGGTGCTGATGAACGTCTCGGGCTTTTGGCAGCGCGTGATCGTAGGCGGCGTGATTCTTGTGGCGGTGCTGGTCGATCTGCTGCGGCGCCGATAATGAAGGGAGCTGAAAGGCTCGTCTGGTATCCTTCGCCTCTAACAGATACAATCCGTACTAGGTATCAGCATGGAGACCACAGGCAATGAACGACAGCTTTTCTGACAATCTTAAGACTCGGGTGAGCTGGCTCTATTATGTCGAGGGCATGACCCAAGACGAGGTCGCAGGACTGGTCGGGCTGACCCGATCAAAGGTGCTGCGTATCCTTGCCAACTCTCGCGCCGATGGCACGGTGCAGATCAAAGTTTCGTCGAAGATGTCTGATTGCGTCAAACTTGAGCGCAAGCTTGAGGCGCAATTCCGCTTGGAACGCGCAATTGTTATCCCGAGCCCCCAGAAGCAGGAGGACATTCCGCGTATCATCGGCCGCGAGCTGGGGCAGTTCATTTCTGGGGCAGTGCGGGCGGACATGTCCATCGGACTGGGCTGGGGCCATACCCTCAACGCCTCCCTGACCGCCATCGAGCAGAAAGAGCCGGATGGCATCAAGGTCATCTCCCTGTTGGGTGGGCTGACTCGGGTGCAAAGGGTAAACCCTTCGGAATTCGCCTGGCGGGTGGCGGACCGGTTGTCGGCCGAATGCTATCTGATGGCCGCTCCGGTCTATGCGCCCGATACCCGAAGCCGCGAGGCGCTTCTGCACCATCCCGGCATCGCTGAGGTGCAGGAGCGTGCCCGCAGCCTGGACATGGCAATCCTGTCGGTGGGGGACCTGACTCCGGACTCCACCTTCATGCGTTATGGCCTGTTATCCAGCGCTGAGATCGTATCGCTTGAGCAGGCCGGGGCCGTAGGAGACATCTTATGCCGCTTCGTCGATACTGCTGGGCAGGTGGTGGACCACCCGGTCAATGATCTGGTGCTTTCGGCCGATCACCGCGAGCTGACATCGACGCGGCACATTGTCTTGGCCTCCGGGGGGTGGCGCAAGGTCCCCATCATCCGCGCGGCCCTGACCGCGATGCCCGTGTCGGTACTTATTACTGATCAGACAGTGGCCGAACGGCTGTGCCTAACGGCTGTGCCTCAGGACGTTCCGGCCTGAGTTAGGCGATGATCGGGATCGGGTTCAAGGGAAGCTGATCGAGATCGTCCCAGCAGAATGTGGCGGGCATCTCCTAGTTTGGCTTGGAGCCGGCGAACAGCTTGAAGAAGGTCACTGAATAGGCGGAGTTCACGCTCACATTCGCGCGGAACGATTACCATGTGCGCAGGTCTGGTCTTGTCGCGGTTTAGTTCCGGTCTCTTTCGAGCAATGTTTGATATGAAGCAGATATGGAATGGCAACGAGATACAGACGAGTTTAGGCGCGATGCTGTGCGCATCTCAACCACCAGTGGCCTGAAGCGGCCTCAGGTTTCGTCGGATTTGGCGGCTGGCCTCACCCATGCGCTTTGAATGTAACCGCGTCGTCGATCTGGCGGTACGCTGCCGGCTCGCCAAGGGGGACCGATACTGCCTCTAGAACTCGTCTGCGATTGGACCAACCGAGCGCGGCTGCCGCGATCCCTGCGGTCTCCTCAATGACTTCGGCGGTCAGACGCCCCAACATTGCGATCAGGGTGCGGCGCAGCAGAAGATCCGCGAGCGTTCCCACCCGCTCGCTTCGGCACAGTTCGCCCAGTTCTTCGGAGGAATAATCGGGCAGGGATCTGAGCATTGTTTCCTCGGTGCAGGTCATCGCAATCCGTTCGGCTGTCGTTCCGTATCGCCTAAGAAGCGTTCCAACGCGGCCGGCGGGCAATCCTGACACGTCCGCCACCCGGTTGATCCAACGAGTACGATCGGCCGGATTGCGCGGGAAATCTTGCCCGCCGCCGATAGCCATATCTTCCGTTTTGGTCCTACGCGGCTTGCCGAGATGTGCGAGGATGCGCCATGCCGCCTCGGCGGAAAACGAGCGAAACGTCGTCCACTTGCCGCCGATTAGGCACAGGACGGGGGTGCTCGGTCCGAACGTGAATTCTGCGATGGAATGATCCCGCGTTACCAGACCGATGTCGCCGTCGGCGCGGGGAAGCGGACGCACCCCGCAAAAGCGATACCGTACATGTTCCTCTGAAATATCAACATCGGGAAACACTTCGCGCATTGTGCCCAGCATGTAGGATACCTCTTGGGTATCGCAGCGCGCGGTATCTGGGTCTTCCACCGGAATATCGGTCGACCCGATCAATACACGGCCCATAAACGGATAACAAAGGTTCACCCGTCCATCGGCGGTGCCGAAATAGATCATATGCCCGTTTAGTGCCTTGTAGAGCGCGCGGTGCTCGACAATGATGTGCGATCCTTTCGAACCACCCATCAGTGCGGTTTTGATGCCCAACTCATGGTTTACGGCGTCGATCCAGGCGCCTGCGGCGTTAACGATGATGCGGGGCCGGACGGTCTGAATAGAATCGCCCTGCTGATAGGTTACGCAGTCGCCTTGGGTCCCGATCACGTGGGCATGATTGATTGCGCGGGACCCGGGGTTCAGTTTCTCGCCGTCAAGTAACAGCTCAAGGCCGAGTCGCTCCGCGTGAGTAAGTTGCCCCTCATAGTAAAGCCCGGCCGCAATGATATCGCTGTCCATACCGGTCACGAGTTTCTGAAGCGCTTTGCGATTGAGGATTCGGTGGAAAGGCATCGACTTGTGGCGACGACCGTAGGTATCGTAAACAAGGAGCCCGGCGCGCGTAATCAAGGAACCCCGATCGATCATCTTTGCCTTGAATCTGAAGAATCGTTTGACCGATGGCCATATTCCGGAGAAATGGGAGCGCAGCGGTAAAATCGTGGGCAACGGCGAAACGTAGTGCGGCGCGTTTGCCAACAGACGGTTGCGCTCGACCAGCGCTTCGCGGACCAGTCCGAATTCGCCCGTCTCAAGATATTTCAGCCCACCATGCATAAGCCGCGACGAGGCGGCGGACGCGCCAGAGCAGAAGTCATCCCGTTCTATTAGAACGCAGTCGACGCCCTGTGCGGACAGGTCTCGAAATATGCCGCAGCCGTTAATGCCGCCACCGATGATAAGAACGTCGATGTTTTCGGGCTCAGACATTTTCAATCGCCACCTTTAAGGCTGCGCCGCTTTCCGCCATCTCGAAGGCGCGAGGCGCCTCGTCGAGGCCGAAAGTTTCGGTGATAAGGGGCGCTACATTCAAGCGGCCCAACGCAACCATGTCGAACGCATCATCGAAATTCCGACGGCTTAGACCAAAGGAGCCGGTGATCGTTATCTCACTGTAGTGAATGGCGTTGATGTCCATTTCCGACACGTCGCCTTTGGAAAATCCTGCGAAAAGGCTTACCCGGCCGCCATGGGCGACCATGTCGGTCGCTTGTCTGGCCAAGGCAGGAACGCCGATCGCACAAAGGACCACATCGGCCCCGCGACCGTCTGTTTCGGCTTTTACGCGCGCCGTGACGTTCTCTGTCCCTGGGTCGATCGCAACATCTGCGCCAAACCGCATTGCGGCGTCGCGTCGGTATTGATTGGGGTCGGACACGATGATCTTCATCGCGCCACGAAGCCGCGCGAGGAGGACATGCATCAGGCCGATGGGCCCCGCGCCGATGATCACAACAATATCCGCGAAGCCCAGGTTCACTTTTTCCTGGCCGTTAAGCACACACGACAGCGGCTCGACCAGCGCGGCCTCACCAAAGGTCATGTTTGCCGGAAGTTTGCGGACGTTGCCGCTGTCCACCGCTTTTGACGGGATACGAACGAATTCTGCAAAGCCTCCATCAATCTCATAGCCAAAATTCATGCCTTCTTCGCACAGGTTTTCTGCGCCCCGCTTGCACCGGTAGCATTGCCCACAGGAAATTGCAGGGCACAGCCCGATACGGTCGCCCACTGAAAATTCTCTGCGGCCGCCAGTGTCGACGATTTCCCCCGCGAATTCGTGGCCCAGGATCGAGGGGTAACGCACGCCCAGCGTCTTACGCCCGCGAAAGATTCGGATGTCGGTCCCACAGACAGTCGCCGCCCGCATACGGATCAGAAGATCCCCAGTTCCAATCACCGGGATTTCTACTTCTTTGAGGGTAATTTGGTTTGGTGCTTGTAAGATTGTGGCTTTCACAATGATAAACTCCCAGTTTCTTTTGTTCATCTTATATATAAGAAAATACTCTTGCAGTCTATCAACTAGTTGCAATTTCTAAGAAGACCCCCTAAATTAACTGGAAGTGAAATGAACATTTATGTTGATATTGATACAATAAAACACAATCGTTATTGAGATCAAGCATGGGAGTGACTGGAATCGTGAGTTTTGACTACGCATCTGTTGGTTTTTATACCTATGATTGCCTCGGCTGGCCCTGTAACGGCGTCCCACCCGGTGGCGGTACATACTTCATCGATGAAGTAACCATTGCTGTGTCCGGTGCTGCCGGCGCCTCGGTCATTGCTGGTTCTAAAGTCGGCCTTTCTGCTCTCGCCGTCGGCGGTGTTGGCACAGACCTGATGGGCGACTGGGTTCTTCAGCGGCTGCAGCATTTCGGCGTCAACACGGCACAAATGGCCCGCCTTGCCGATACATCGACCTCCGCCTCCATCGTGACGACTCGCAAAGACGGATCGCGCCCCGCGCTTCATGTTAAAGGTGCGACCGGTGTCTTCACCATTGACGAAAACGATTTCAATTCCGTCACCGATGCCAAAGTCCTGCATCTGGGTGGGGTTGGCTTGATGGATGCCATGGACGGCGAGGGAACAGCCCGCCTGATGAAACACGCGAAATCGCGTGGCGTCATCACGACTGTGGACGTGTTCGCTGGATCTCAGGCCGATTTGCCCGACGTGGAAGCCGTGCTTCCCTACACTGATTATTTTATTCCCTCAATCGAAGAAGCGGAAGCCCTGTCAGGGATGAACGACATCAAACGCATGGCGTCGTTCTTCCTCGATAAAGGGGCGCAGTGCTGCATTTTCACACTGGGGGAACACGGGGCCTACTATCATCACCGCGATGGGACACGCATTCAGGTGCCTGCCCATAGTATAGATGTGAAATGCACTTGTGGCTGCGGCGACGTCTTCAATGCAGGAATCGCCACAGCCCTTGTCAAGGGAATGCAGCCAAAGGAAGCCATGCGCTTTGCGTCGGCTATGTCTGCGTTGAATGCAACAGGTCTGGGATCCCAGGCCGGGATCGAAAGTTTCGATCAGGTCATCAATTTTATGAATTCTTGTCGGACGAGGGAACCAGAGTTCCTTGTTGGCGAAAATAACTGAACCGAAACGAGACAAATCTAAACGTAAGACCGCATGTCTTTTGCAGGGCAGTTTAGCATTGTGAGGTTTCATGCTTACCTCCAGATGGGCTAAAAATTGTGTTGCCCTTCATTTTTGGAGGCTTGCTATGAACAAAGAGAAAGTAGTTTTCGTTGGGCTTGACGCGTCCAAGGCCACATTGGCAGTTTCGGTTGCAGAAGATGGCAGGGACGGTGAGGTGTGGGACTGGAGGACTGGGGGACGATTTCTACGGCCCCTACTTCTGTAGAGAAGTTCCTCAAAAGGCTGGCAGCGTGGTTCGACCGTGTTGAAATTTGCTATGAGGCCGGGCCAACCGGTTATGGGCTGTATCGCCAGATTACAGCATTTGGGTTCACCTGTCATGTCGTAGCTCCCTCACTGATCTCTGTTCGTCCAGGGGGCGGATCAAAACGGATAGACGGGATGCGGAACGCCTCGTGCGTCTGCTTAGGGCGGGCGAGTTAACACCAATTTGGGTGCCTGACGAGACACATGAAGCAATGCGGAATTTGGTGCGGGCACGCGACAGCGCGGCGCAGGATCAACGCCACAAGCGACAGCTGATCTCGGCATTTCTTCTGCGAAATGGGCGGATTTATTATCGCACCAAACCCTGGACAATGCGCTACTGACGTTGGTTGCAGCGACAATCCTTTGATTACCCTGCGCAGCAGATCGCTTTGCAAGAGATGGTTCTGGCCGAACGCCATGCTGTGGAACGGGTTGGGCGGCTAACGGTTTGTATCGAGGAATTGGTACTATACACAGAGTCCTAGATCACCCAAATTTTGGCGGGTTGACGTCTGGACGTAGACCGATTCAGCTATCTGCATGATCCGTCCCGGTTTTCTTTCTCCCATGGAGCGCCTTGAGCTTGAGGTCTGTGTTCGCAGTCAACGCGAAGATCATGGGATTGCACGGCGTGCAAATGCGCTTCTTTTGCTGGATGATGGGAAGTCCTGTCAGGTAATCGCGGAATTTCTATATTTGGACGACGACACCGTTCGCGGCTGGCACAAAACCTATCGTGAAAACGGCTGGGATGCGCTTGCAGTTGATGGCTGGAAAGGCGGTCAATCTCGTATGGACGCTGACCAAGAGGCGGCATTATGCGACTGGCTGGACGGCCGCTTCTGCCACTCGTCGGTTGAGATAAGAGCCCACGTTTCAACAAAATTTGGCCTGCGCTACTCGCACTCTGGCTGCATCAAGCTTCTTGCCCGGTTGGGGTTTGAATATCGCAAGCCCAAGGCCCTGCCGCGCGTTGTCTCTGCTGAAAAGCAGGCAGCATTTATCGCATTGTACGAACGTCTGATGGGCGATCTGGGCGCAGATGAAGCCGTATATTTCGCTGATGCTGTACATCCTGAATATCAGACAAAACCCAGCCATGGCTGGGTGAAGGCAGGATCAAACTCGGCGATCAAAACTACAGCAGGGCGTGGCCGCGTAAACATCCATGGCGCGCTGAACCTCGAAACCTTCGACACGCCCTTTGTCGAGCCAACCACCGTCGACGGCGTTAGTGCTGCGCAACTTCTGGCCAGGATTGAGGCTCGCAATCCCGACAAGCGAATGATCCACGTTATCTGGGACAATGCCGCCTATCACAAAGGGCCAGATGTCAGGGCCTTTCTCGCAAGGCCAGACTGCCGCATACATCTTATCCAGTTGGCGCCATATTGCCCGCATCTCAACCCCATCGAGCGATTATGGGCGGTCATGCATCAACATGTGACTCACAATCGATATCACCCGACACAAAAACAGTTCGCGAATGCGATCCTGAAATTCTTTCGCGAAACCATCCAAAATGAGTGGAAAACCTTCCGAAGCCAAGTCTCAGACAATTTCCGCGTCATAATACCAACGGCCGAATTAAGTGACCCTTTCCCATTCTCGATCTGTGATTGAACTTATTCGCTCTGGGTCGTTCGCAAAGAAGTTCCAAGCTTGTGCACATTTGTCGAGTATTTCGTCATAGGTGTCGAAGACTGTGATTGCGAGTTTATTGGCTCGCAGATAAGCCCAGACGTTTTCCATGGGGTTGAGTTCTGGTGAATACGGTGGCAGCTTAACGAGCGTAATTTTATCTGGCACCTGTAAACATTTTGCGCCATGCCAACCCGCCCCATCAACAATCAGCAAGGCATGTGAGCCGGGTGCGACAGCTTTTGCGATCTCATCAAGATGCAGCCCCATAGCCTCGGCGTTGACGTAGGGCAGGACGAGACCTGCGGCGGTGCCACGTGCGGGACAAGCGGCACCAAAGATATAACTCCATTTGAAGCGTATATCACGGGGTGCGCGCGGGCGAGTTCCACGCTTGGCCCATTTACGGGTGAGTGTCCCCTGTTGTCCAACGCGGGCTTCATCTTGGAACCATACTTCAAGAGGCTTCCCCTTTGCATGTTCTGGCAGAGTATCGTTTACGAGGCTGGTAAAGTTTTTTTAAAAGTCTGCTGCGCTTCGCGATCAGTTTTCGGATGCTCTGGACGCACAGACAGGCGGCGAAAGCCATGCTTGGTTAGATATTTCCCAATCGTACGCACATGCAGTTTCACGTCGAACTCCTCTTCAACACGAGCCTGCAAGTCGACACAACGCCATCGTACTACGCCATCTTTTACTGGGTCGGGCCCGGCCTCCACCCACGCCACAAATTGCGCCTGTTGCTTGGGCGACAACCGTGGTTTTGCCCCCTTGCCATTCCGATCCGATAACCCCTCAATGCCTTCTGCGTTAAAGCGATGCGCCCAATCCCGAAGTGTTTGTCGATCCATACCACTGCTGCGGGCAGCCGTTTCACGATCCACCCCATCAAGCACCAGCGCTATGGCCAGTAGTCGCCGTACAACCCGCCCATCCTTGGTTCGCTTTGCCGCACGGCGCAAATCTTTCGCAGACATATCCGTGCGCGTAATTTTTATGGCTCCACCCATGAGCACCTCCCAATCTATGGAGAATATTGATTCAGAGTTTACCAAAACTTAAAACCAAATAAATGAGTCAGATATTCTGGCCGCTGGTATAACTGGACGCCCCCAGCGTCGCGACAAAGATCTGGGCCGTAGGCACCTCGCCAGTTTTGGTGTGGCCCGCATAGTCGACAAACAAGCGCTCGCCGGCAGGGTGACGTTGATGCATCACCGGCGACAGCTTGCCTTCCCAACGCGTGTAGAGTTCGAAGTATCTGCTGTAGCTGTATCCGTCCGGATGAACCCCGCGATACTCTTCCCAAAGCAACGACAGCGTCACGCCTTTGCGACGCAGTTCCGCATGCACATACGCCCAATCAGGCAGAGGAACAGCCAAACGCGCCTCTCCGGGGGAATAAGGAAACAGGCGGCGCTCAAGGTCCACATCAGACAGATCGGCTGGCAGGAGCCAGCTCAAATCCTCCAGGTCAGCACGCCGGAAATACTCCGATATCGTGGCGCGTCCAATCGACAGACTCTGCGCCACCCGGCGGCCTGAAAATCCATCTGCTCGAAGCCGTAAAGCTTCCCGTATCTTCCGCATCGGCAATCTCTTCATTGGGCTACTCTCTCGTTCAAATGAACGTAAGAGTAGCCCTGTTACAGATCGTCTCGCAGCCGCTTAAAAAATGGCAAATTAGGGGTGGCCGGATGCCCCGGAATCACCGGCCGGATCAAATCGGTACGGGTGGCCAGATCACCCCGGAATACGCATCCGTCATCTCGACGGTCAAAAAAAGAGTTATTGTCAAATCTGGTGTTTGAGTATTGTTGGTCATGCGGTGATCTGGTCGGGGTTTGTGGTTTCGATTCCGTCTTTGAACGTGACGCCTGTGATGACTTTTGCGAGGTAGTCAAAGCCGCGTAGCTTCCTCCAATTTTGCTCAGCACATTGCCCCAGTTTGAACATCATGTGCAGCATGCCATCGCGTGACAGGCAGCCCTTTGAACGCTTGGTACGATGCCGGATCGTCGCGAAGGCCGATTCAATTGGATTGCTAGTGCGGATGCTTTGCCAATGCTGCGCCGGGAAGTCGAAGAATGCCATGAGTTCCTCACGATCTTTTTGCAGGCATAGTGTGGCCTTGGGGTATTTGGGTTCGTAGGTTTTGATGAACAGATCGAATGCCTTTTCTGCATCGACTTTGGTCTCGGCCTGCCAGATGTCGTGCAGCGCGGCCTTGGCTTTTGGCTGAGACAGCTTGGGTAAACAATTGAGCACGTTCATCGTTTTGTGTTGCCAACAGCGTTGATGGCGGGTCTCAGGATAGACTTCGTCCATGGCCGCCCAAAACCCCATGGCACCGTCCCCGATGGCCAGTTTGGGCGCATTCATGCCTCGGCTTTTGAGGTTAAGCAGAACCTCGCGCCAGCTCTGCGTGGACTCGCGCACCCCATCCTCAATTGCCAGAAATCGCTTCTTGCCACGGGCAGTTACCCCAATAATAACAAGGGCACAGAGCTTGTCATCCTCGCCCCGAAGGCCGCTGTGAACGCCGTTGGCCCAGATATAGACGATGGGCTCGTCATCTAACTCAGCGCCTTTCCAAGCCTCGTATTCATTGGCCCAATCGCGTTTTAAACGCGAAACCGTATTAGCCGACAAGCCAACGGCATCTGGGCCCAGAAGAACCTTGAGGGCGGGAGCCATCTCGCCGCTGGAGATCCCTTTGAGGTAAAGCCATGGCAAGGCCGCTTCCAGCGTCTTCGTGCGGCGCACATAGGGCGGCACCAGGGCAGACCGGAATGTCACCGGTGTGCCGTCCTTGGACCGAACCTTTGGAATGCGCACGCTCACAGGGCCAATGCCCGTTTGAAACGGGCGGGCCGGATGATGTCCATTACGCACGACTGCCGCGTGACCGGCATCGGTGCGTAAGCCGGTAAATTGCGCCAAATAACTGACAAGCTCAGCCTCAACTGCTGTCGCGATCAATTGTTGTGCTCCCGTTTTCAGCAACTCCGTCAACGCGTCCGTCATCTCGTCTCGACGCGCAAAATCAACAATGTTAGTAGTTCCCATGGTGGTGTATCTCCTTTGGTTGGGCTGCTGTCTTCCAACAACAATTCAACCAGATACGCCGCCAACCTTCAAACCACTCAAACACCAGATTCAGTCATAGCTCCAAAAAAACGGGGGCAATATCCTCGAAACACTCACCCTATCACCACAACAGATTATCGCTCGGCTCTAACGTCGCAAGGGCAACCCAAAACCCGATATCCGCTGGGGTGCTTGGGAGTTACAAATAATAAAGGTATCGTAACGATAGTCAGGGGAATCGCGTTTGGAACTGAGTGAGTAAAGGATTGCTCTTGCAGGTGATGGCGGGATGGATTCTGGATGGGTGGTTGTTCTCATCGGGTGCTCATCGCCATGCATATTTTTCTATCCGCCTTCGACGAAGTTCCTGATCCGCGCGCCAGTAACGTGCGCCACGACCTTGGTGAACTGCTCGTTATCGCCTTCGTGTCGGTCTTATGTGGATCGACCTCCTGCGCCGAGATGGCCGCATTTGGCCGTGCAAAAGAGAGCCTTTTCAGGAACTTCCTGAAACTCAAGCATGCCATTCCATCGCATGATACCTTCTCGGAGGTCTTCCGGATCATCGACCCGAAGGCACTCGATGCGGCCTTCAGTAAGGTACTTGCCGATGTGACCAAGCTCCTCAAAGACGGTGATATCATCGCGATTGACGGCAAAGCGTTACGGGGTGCGCGCGACCCGGGCGAAAGCGCACGGACCCGCATGATGGTCTCAGCCTATGCCTCGCGGCTGCGCCTGACGTTGGCGACAGTACCTGCCGACCGAGGCACAGAACTCAGCGCGGCCATAGAGGCGCTTGGGTTGATCGATCTGCGGGGCAAGGTGGTCACCGGTGATGCATTACATTGCAACCGCCGCACGGTTGCCGCAATCAACGCAGGCGGCGGTGATTGGTGCCTCGCCCTCAAGGGTAACCAGGAATCCCTGTTGTCTGACGCCCGTGGATGTTTCAGCAAGGGGCACAAAAGCGATCCAACAGCCGTTACGGAAAATACCGGCCATGGAAGAAAAGAAACCCGTAAGGCGGTTGTGGTATCGGCTAAGGCATTGGCAGAATACCACGAATTCCCTGGCCTCAAGGGGTTCGGTCGCATCGAGGCGACCAGAGAGACGGGCGGAAAGGTGACCTCAGAGACCCGCTACTTCGCGCTGTCTTGGGTTCCCACACCTGAGGTGCTGTTGGCCGCTGTCCGCGACCATTGGGCCATCGAAAATGCCCTTCATTGGCAGTTGGATGTGTCTTTCCGCGAGGACGCCGCACGCAATCGGAAAGACAACGGTCCCGGCAACATCGCCGTTCTACGTCGCCGCGCACTCGACGTCCTCCGGCGTGACACATCCAAGGGCTCTCTCTCCATAAAAATCAAACGTGCAGGCTGGGACACCACCTTCTTACGCAGCATTCTCAGTGACTTGGCAACAACATGAGCCAAACGCGATTGCCCTGTAACGATAGTAGGGACATTGGACCCTTCAGCATCAACGAACTATCCATTCTGGTGCCCTGCTATTCTAGAGGACAATTGAACGAAATTTTCAGTCACCATGGGAAAATGGTTCGTTTCTAAATTTGAACAGTTGATCAACTTTTGGTTAGCTTGATCTTGCTTTGAACCTTTAATAGATTGTCACTTCGTACTAAGTACTTAACGGCAACTTGACGACCCTTTCTGGCGGAAAAAATAGTAGGCATATCCCAGCTTGGCTCGATACCAGAGAATAAATCGAAAAATCCGATAGCTAAGTTCGGATCCTCATGCATGTTTTCCTTAAATGACCACCAAGTACGCACTTCATCCATCTCTGGCACAACATGTTTTTTGATGTTGAAGTCCTGCTCCAGGACGGCAGCACGAATGTTTAGACAGAGGACAACATAAAGGTAGCCCTCTGGCCAAAAGTAAGCAGGGTTAGATTTGTCGGCATCGTCTGGTAGGGTGGTAACTCTTGCTGGTTTTGAGTTAATCAACTCCCGTAACATCAATCCGGACGCGAAATTCACATAGTCTTCTTTTTTCCCGTCTTCTGATGGTTTTTGAGCTTCAAACGATTCTAACCACCTTAGAAACAAGGAGTGAAGCTCCTTGTCATCCACGGAGAACTTAACTCCAGTCTGTTCGGAGAGAGCATCGATCTGTCTTTGGACCGCTTCCTTAAACCACCTCAGCCGTCTGACAGACTTTCTGACGGGCGTATTTGCTGAATCTGGCATTTCAACTTTAGTTACAATCACGGACCCGATCCTTAAACTGTCTCAAGGGCGTACTTGAAGAGCGCTAGGAAGCGATCCTCTTCTGCCATATTTTGTGTAATTTTGTTGCGCTTTTGTTCCGCTACCGAGCAGCACATTTCAAGCAATTCAGGCTCAGTATCCGAAAACTTGCCTCTTTCGACATAAACCCAAAGAGCCGTCGCGAAGGCAATAATCGCAACATCCATCGCTCTGTCGGCGTTATGACTGCTGGATACACCGGGGGGGTCACCCAAAATGTTCATATTGATAATTCGGATACAGAGTTGTGAGCACAAAAACTCAGTGGATTGTTCTGCGAGCGGCCAATCGAAAGACCCGTCCTCGGCAATCAGCTTTGCGCAGATAGCTTCGCTTACCAACAAGTCTGACACACCAAGATGCTTTGCGGACAGAGACAGAGCAAAATACAGGTTTGATGCGTCAGTCGACATTGCCTCGTGAGCGTCTTTGGTTACATCCGTCGAGGCAAAGGAAGGCGCAGCAAACATAACGGGATCAAATTCGAGTCCAAGAATGCGTTGAATGATCTTGTCGACGGTTCCCGTTAGTATCTCTGAATTCTGCAAAAAATTGGAAGATGCGGATTCGAACTGTTCTGGAAGTTGACGCGGTCCATTATTGATCATCATCATCTTCGCTCCGCGCTTGAGCGCAAAGCGGATACCGCGCAACGCATCTTTGGCGACAGCACCTGGGTCACTATGAGGTTTTGGTAGCATTTGCGCCTTCCACTTCTTTTGTGAATCTACACTTTAGCACTTTTTCGGAGTACTTTCCATAAACGCTTGCGTCGCGGCCAAATCGGTCACAACGGCTTGGGAGCCGAGCCCTAGAGCATTCTGTGCCGATGATGCTTGTGCCATGCGAACGCAGTTTTGCGGGCTAAGACCGAGATGAAGACCCGTAGCAAAACCAGCGTTAAAACAGTCTCCGCAACCGCAAGTACATACCACATCAATATCGAAAGACGGGACTTTGAAGGATAACCCAGTTTGGTCGCGATACATAGCCCCGTCCGCTCCTAATGTAAGGACAACAGCTTTAGCACCCTTTTCGAGAAGCAGAGAACAGACCTTCTCAAAATTGGTGAGACCAGACAAAGTCATGGCCTCTTCTTCGGACGGCATGAAATAGTCAGTGTAAGGCAAAAGCGGTTCGATTAACGAGAAGTCTTCTTGGGATGCGGCAAAGACATCTAGCGTTGTCGTGCATCCACGCGCTTTTGCTTCTTGCATGATTTCCCTAGTACGACCTTTGTCCATGGCGTCCATCAAGCCGACACCGCCAACATGGAGGATCTTCGTATCGAGGACGCCATCGACTTGCTCGTCTGTGACGTAGAATCCGCCCGTAGCCCCTTTGCGATGCAGAGCAGGGCGGGCTCCGTCTGGGCGCGTCGTTACGATTGACGAAGAGGTAGGAAAGTTGGTAACGCGCTCCATATTTCTGGTGTCGACGCCAAAGTTATTGAGCCGTTGGATGACCCAATCACCCATGTCGTCGACACCGACTCCACCGACTGCCTGAACTGACAAACCGTGCTTTGCGGCGACGATTGCGGCACTTCCGGCCGCTCCTGAAACGGCCAAGGCCATTTCATCGATAAAGTACGTATCGCCTCCGGGCGGTATGGAGTTTACGGGACGACCGAGGCAGTCGAAGGTGAAGAAACCAACAGAAGTGTAGTCGAATGTCATAGCAATTTACCGAATCCTTAGGCCTGTTTCTGTGTCAAAGAAGTAGAGGCGGTTTGTGTCAAAGGAAACCTGTTCATCAATGCCCAAGTCGGACTGGTACGCACGATCTGCTTTGATTTCCAAATTGTTCTCGCCTACGCGGAGCGTTAAGTAGGTCATATCACCTGTTGGCTCTACGCCATAGACTTCTCCACGTAGGTGAGCTTTGGATTTCCGCTGCCCACAACAGCGCAGTCTTCGGGACGCACACCAAGTTTGATAGAAGCTTCGGCTTTGATTGACAGACCAGTTATTTCAATGTTCGGTGACGTAAATGTGCCGCCGTTAAGTTCGCCGTCGATGATATTCATCGGTGGTGCGCCGATGAAACTGGCAACAAAGGTGTTGGCAGGATCAGAGTAGATCTCATCAGGCGTGCCAATTTGCTGGATAGCGCCGCCTTGCATAATCACGATCCGGTCAGCCAAGGTCATGGCTTCGATATGATCGTGTGTGACGTAGACCGTCGTGATCTTAAGTTGCCGTTGCAAATGCTTGATCTGGACACGCATTGCTTGGCGCAGTTTCGCGTCCAAGTTTGATAGCGGTTCGTCCATCAAAAACACTTGGGGTTCACGTACAACTGCTCGGGCGAGGGCGGCGCGTTGCCGCTGTCCGCCTGAAAGAGTGCCTGGCTTACGGTCAAGATAGTCACCCATTTCCACCATATCAACAGCGCGGCGCACAAGGCGATCTTGCTCTTCTTTCGGAACGTTGCGCATCCGAAGAGGGAAGCGAATGTTCTCATAGATGCTCATGTTGGGATAAAGAGCGTACCCTTGGAATACCATGGCTACATCGCGGTCGCGTGCGTCCACTTCGTTCATGACCTCCCCGTCCATGATGACCTGACCTCCGGTTGGTTCTTCAAGGCCAGCAATCATGCGCATGGTCGTGGTCTTGCCGCAGCCAGATGGTCTGAGCAAAACTAGCAGTTCTTCGTCAGCGATGTCGATGTTGACATCTCTGACACCCCAAACGGCACCCCAGCGGATCTCGAAGTGGATCTCCTTTGCCTTGGTATCGATGCGCACGTCGGAAACGCTCCAGGGCGCTTGCAGACCAAGCGCAATCGTAAACAAGTTTGTCTCTGGCCCCATGGTTCCTCTCCATCTTCTGATCTGTGGGCACGATATTCTACCTTGCGACATCGCAGACGCCAACAGATCCGGCGCGTCAGGCGCTGTGATATGTGAGGTCTACGCGCCAGACGCGCCTCACCTCGCGACCACAACATCTGGTGACAGCCTTAAAAGGCCATCGCAGGCCTACCCACACAAATCGCAAAGGGACCCTTTTTACCAAGCGAAAAAATACGCCACTATAAACGCACAAGCTGATATTTTTTGTGTGTTTCATTAGACCCTCCCTTACGACCCAAGTGCATGCACAAAGGTTCGGAGAATTTATTAATGTTCATTAAGTAAGCTCTGTCAATAAGAATCTCAGCAAATATCACTAAATGAACGAACATTTGCATTGACGGAGTTACTAATGTTTGGTTAAATAATATCGAATTTGACAGGAGTCTAAATATGATGTCGAACGTCGCATTGACTGGTCTAGCCAAAGAGCTGGAAGCCAGAGCTGAAAGTGGAAAACCAATACGTATTGGTTTGATTGGATCTGGAGAAATGGGCACAGATATTGTGACCAGAGCTAGTTTGATGTCAGGCATCGAAGTAGCGGCTATTGCAGATGTGCGGGTAGAAAACGCGACTAAGGCAGTAGAGATCGCTTTTGGTGGGGAGGGCTATTCGAAAGAGGCTCAGACCACGGATGGATTGAACGCTGCAATTGAAAGCGGGAAAGTTGGTGTTGTTAACGACGCAAACTTGTTGCTTGAAAGCGGCTTGGTTGATGTGGTTGTCGAAGCAACAGGCCTTCCCGGCATTGGTGCTGAACTTGGCCTCAAAGCTATGGAGCTTGGTAAGCACCTCGTCATGATGAACGTCGAGGCTGACATCACAATCGGCTCTTACTTGAAAACTCAGGCTGAAAAGCTTGGTGTGGTTTACTCTCTTGGCGCTGGAGATGAGCCTTCATCTTGCATGGAGCTGATCGAGTTCGTTACAGCGATGGGCCACAAAGTAGTCTCTGCTGGGAAAGGTAAAAATAACCCTCTGAATTTTGATGCCACGCCAGATGAGTATCAGGCTGAGGCTGACTCTAGGAATATGAACTCCAGAATGCTCGTTGAGTTCGTCGATGGCTCTAAAACAATGGTAGAAATGGCTGCAATCGCAAACGCGACCGGCTTGATCCCAGACAAACCTGGCATGCACGGCCCAGCTTTGGGACCTAAAGATCTTGCTAAATCTCTTATCCCCGAAAAAGACGGCGGTATTTTAAGTGCTGCTGGTAGGGTTGATTACTCAGTTGGAAAAGGTGTGGCTCCAGGCGTTTTTGTAGTCGTTGAAGCGCAGCATCCCCGCATTTGGGAACGCATGAAAGACCTCAAAATGGGCGACGGTCCATATTATACCTTCTTACGACCTTACCACCTTACGTCTCTGGAAGTTCCGCTAACATGCGCCAAAGCTGTATTGTATGGCAAAGCGGACATGGTTCCACTCGACAAACCCGTCGCAGAAGTTTGTGCGCTGGCGAAGAAAGATCTTTCAGTAGGCGAGAGGCTGGATCAAATCGGTGAGTATTGTTACCGGGCTTGGATAATGGAAGCGGTCGAAGCTAGGACTATAGGCGCTATTCCATGTGGTCTCCTTGCTGGTTCAATAGTCACTAAGCCAATCCGCAAAGGCGAACTCATTACGTACGAGAACACCACGCCACCAGCAGATTCAAAAATTGTTCAACTTAGAGCGCTCCAAGATCAGATGATCTTCGGCGCCTGAAAACTGGAAAACACCCATGGCCAAGCAAAAGACGCAGAACGCACCGTTCGCTCTGAGAAAGTACTCAGGCGAGCAGCTTAAAGATGCATTGCGAAAAATGTATCTTATCCGGAAATTCGAAGAGGGCGCCGAAAATTGCTACACCCGTGGTCTAATCCACGGCACGATGCACCTTTCTATCGGACAAGAAACGAGTGCTGTTGGAAGCTGCATGCCACTTGCTGAGGACGATCAGATTACTTCCACTCACCGAGGCCACGGTCACTGCGTTGCAAAAGGCGCGGAAGTTTCAAAGATGTTTGCTGAGTTCTTCGGCAAGGAAACCGGATATTGCAAAGGTCGTGGCGGCTCTATGCACATTGCAGATGTAGCAAAGGGCAACCTTGGGGCCAACGGGATTGTGGCTGGGGGCATACCAATTGCAGTCGGTGCAGCACTTTCATCGAAGCGTTTGAACACGGGCAAAGTGGTTCTTTGTTTTTTTGGGGATGGTGCCAATAATGAAGGTGCGTTTCACGAATCTTTGAACATGGCGTCCATCTGGAAACTGCCGGTTGTCTTCATTTGCGAGAACAACAAATACGGCATGTCCACATCGATTGAGCGCTCCACTTCGGTGAAAAATATCTCCGAACGTGCTGCGGGTTATTCAATGCCTGGAATTACTGTCGACGGGAACGACTTTAACGCGATTACCGAAGCTGTTGATACTGCAGTGGAACATGCTCGTGCGGGCAACGGGCCAAGCCTTGTCGAGTCTTTGACATATCGTTGGCGCGGTCACTCAAAGTCAGACCGCAACCGCTATCGTACGAAAGAAGAGATCAACGACTGGATTGATCGTGATCCTATTATCCGGTTCTCCTCCTTCCTCATTGAAAATGAGGTTCTGAATGATGGTGACGTCAAAGCTATGGAAGCATCTGTCGATGCAGAAATTGAAGCGGCCATTGAGTTCGCTAAATCCGGCCCAGATCCGTTGTTAAGCGACGTTTCTCGCGATGTATACACTGAGGTTGCGCAATGAACGCTCCCGTAAAGGACTTGGGTACTGAACCCGTTGAAATGTCGTATTCTGAGGCCATCAAAGATGCTTTGGACATAGCATTAAGGACTGACGAGCGCGTCATCCTTATGGGTGAAGATATTGGGGTGTATGGTGGCGCTTTTCAGGTCACTGGCGATCTTGTGCACACTTATGGCGAAGATCGTGTCATGGACACGCCCATATCCGAACTCGGTGCGGCCGGGGTTGCGGTTGGAGCGGCTCTTACGGGTTTGCGCCCAATCTTCGAATTCCAATTTTCAGACTTTGCAACCTTAGCGATGGAGCAAATCGTCAACCAAGCTGCAAAAGTCCGCTATATGCTTGGTGGGGATGTTTCCGTTCCTCTCGTGATGCGCTTTCCGGCGGGATCTGGCACAGGAGCCGCTGCTCAGCATAGCCAAAGTTTAGAAGCATGGCTCGCGCACGTTCCTGGCTTGAAAGTTATCCAACCAACGACACCACACGATGCCAAAGGTATGTTATTAGCCGCCCTCGAAGATCCAGACCCAGTAATGATCTTTGAACATAAACTGCTCTACAAGACCAAGGGGATGGTCCCACAAGGTCACTATACGGTTCCTATTGGCAAGGCGCATGTTGCTCGACCCGGCACTGACGTCACGATTGTTGCAACTTCGATCATGGTCCACAAATCACTTGCAGCTGCTGAAGAACTAGCCGCCGTTGGCATCTCTGCTGAGGTAATTGATCTACGCACGATCCGACCCATTGACCGTGAAACCGTTTTTACGAGCGTGGAAAAAACATCACGTTTGGTCTGCGTCTATGAGGCTGTCAAAACTCTCGGAATTGGTGCTGAAATCAGTGCAATGGTAGCCGAAAGCCATGCGTTTGATTTCCTTGATGCCCCAATTCTACGCCTTGGCGGCACTGATAATCCGATGCCCTATAACCCCGAGTTGGAGAAGGCGTCTGTCCCTCAAGTGGAAGATATTGTCTCGAACGTGATCAACCTCGTGAAGGGTAAGATTTAGTCATGCCAATTGAAGTCATTTTACCAAAGGTTGACATGGATATGTCGTCGGGGACAATCGCGAGCTGGTACAAGTCTGAAGGTGAGATGGTCGAAGAAGGTGAAGCCCTCTTTGACATCGAAACAGACAAGGCAACAATGGAAGTCGAGAGTCCTGGAACAGGAACACTTCATTTTGTGAGCGCCAAAGAGGGTGATATTGTTCCTATCGGACAATCAGTTGCTTGGCTCTTTGCAGAAGGCGAAGAAGTTGTTGAGCCTGCTGGATCAGGTGTATCGACAGCCGATACCGTCCAAGCAGCAGCAGTCGAAAGCGATACAACTGAGGAGCCCATTGTGGTTGGTTCTCCGGTATTTTTGTCTGGAACAAGAGCGACACCATTGGCCCGTCGTGTTGCCAAGAAACTAAATATTGATCTCCAATCTGTTGGTGGCTCTGGACCTCGTGGCAGAATTGTTCGCTCAGATGTTGAAAAGGCCGCCAAATCAGGAACGGCATCACCTCCACCCCAGACGATTACAGTGGGCGGTAAGACTGGTGCGCAAAAAACAGCGGACGAATTGGGCCTAGCTTACACAAAAGTTCCGGTTGACCGGATGCGCTCAATAATTGCTGCTCGCCTGACCGAAAGTAAGAGCACTGTCCCTCATTTCTATCTCAATGCTGATCTTCAAATTGATAAGCTTCTTGAGATGCGTGTCCAGATCAATCTAGCTCTGCAAAACACCGATGCGAAGAAGATCTCGGTCAACGACCTCTTGGTAAAAGCTTGTGCTGCAGCCCTCAAAACTGTGCCTGAAGCGAATGCTTCTTGGGATGGTGACAGTATTATCAAGTTTGATGATGCTCACATTTCTGTGGCTGTATCCATCGACGGCGGTTTGATTACACCAGTCGTTAGGAACGCCCAAAAGAAGGACATTCAGACCATTTCTTCCGAGATTGCTGACCTCGCAGCCCGTGCCAAAACAGGTAAATTGGGTAGCAAAGAATATCAGGGTGGGTCGTTTTCGATCTCAAACCTTGGAATGTTCGGTGTCAAATCCTTCAACGCAATTATCAACCCGCCAGAAAGCATGATCTTGGCTGTTGGACAGGGGGCAGCGCAATTTGTTCCCGACAATGAAGGTAATCCCAAGTTAGCAACCGTCATGAGCGTCACGCTATCTTGCGATCACCGCGTCGTTGATGGTGCGCTTGGGGCTGTATGGCTGAAGAAATTCAAAGAACTGATCGAAAACCCTACTTCTTTGATGCTTAACTGACGGAAAATCACTCATGAGCAAAGAATTTGATCTAGTCGTTATCGGCTCGGGGCCGGGTGGCTATGTTGCCGCCATTCGAGCGGCTCAACTTGGCATGAAGACCGCGATTGTTGAAGCCGAAGAACTAGGTGGCGTTTGTCTTAACTGGGGCTGCATACCTACAAAGGCCTTGTTGAAAACAGCTGATGTTGGCCGCACCATTCGCGAAGCTAAGGAATATGGTTGGTCTTCATCTACACCAATTCCAAACCTAAAGGATATTGTTGGCTATTCACGTCAAGTATCAGGCAAATTGTCTGGTGGTGTGAAGTTTTTGATGAAGAAGAACAATATCGCAGTCTTGAAGGGTTGGGGCACGCTGCTGGGCGGCGGCAAACTTCAGGTCAAAACTGGTGAAAAGACTGAAACGGTATCTGCATTGCACATCATTGTCGCCACAGGCGCGAGGAGTCGTACATTGCCAAGTCTGGTGCCTGACGGTGTGCAAATCGTAACATCTAAAGAAGCGATGGTTCCCGAAACCATTCCGAAAAAGTTATTAATTGTCGGGTCAGGGGCGATCGGCGTTGAGTTTGCCTCATTCTACAATGAGATTGGTAGCGAAGTAACCATTATGGAAGTCCAAGATCGCATCGTACCAGCTGAAGATGCAGAAATTTCTGAAGCCGCTATGAAGGCTTTCAAAAAGCAAGGCATCACGATCCTTACAAACACGACATACCAATCATTCAAGAAGCAAACTGATAGCCTTTCGGTGAGCTATAAGTCCGCAGATGATAAAATCGAAACTGGACAGTTTGATAGGATTATTTCTGCTATCGGAATCGTTGGTAATGTCGACGGCATAGGCTTGGAAAACACTGCTGTTGAAGTAGACCGAGCCCAAATCAAGACAAATGAGTGGATGGGCACGGCCGAGCCAGGCGTTTATGCCATTGGAGATGTTGCCGGTGGCCCGTGGCTCGCCCACAAAGCAAGTCATGAAGCCGTTACGTGTGTCGAACGGATCGCACTACTTGATAGTGCTCATCCGGTTGATAAATCCCTCATTCCTGGCTGTACATACTCCCATCCTCAAATCGCATCGGTAGGGCTGACCGAAGCCAAAGCATTGGAACTAGGCTTGAAGATCAAAGTCGGGCGGTTCCCGTTTGCAGGAAACGGAAAAGCGATTGCCCTTGGCGAGTCCGAAGGGCTTATCAAATTGATTTTTGAAGAGGGCACAGGGGCCGTTCTCGGGGCGCACATGATTGGCGCGGAAGTCACTGAACTGATCACAGCAATTGGCGTAGCTATGACTTTGGAATGCACAGAAGAATATCTCATGCGTACCATCTTTCCGCATCCCACCCTCTCGGAAATGCTTCATGAAGCGACCTTGGAAGCTTTTGATCGTGCCATCCATATTTAGCGCGAGGCGTGTTGGTTACTTTGCCGCCAATGAGAAAAAAGTCCCGGCGGTTCCGGTCTTGGAGTTTTCGAAATGTCACCCCTGAAACTACCTGAGGTCCTAGCTGATAAGAACCA